>JAIFMP010000063.1 GCA_020048405.1 Hydrogenophaga sp. | reverse complement strand
TGCAGCGCCCACATGCCTGCATAGCGACCGTTGGCAGCCAACAACTCGGCGTGGGTGCCGCGTTCGATGATGTGGCCATGCTCTAGAACCAAAATTTCATGCGCATCGACCACGGTGGAGAGCCGGTGCGCAATCACCAGCGTGGTTTTGTTGGCGGCGGCCGTGCGCAGCTCGGCCTGGATGGCGCGCTCGTTGGCCGAGTCCAGCGCGCTGGTGGCTTCGTCGAAGATGACGATGGGCGGGTTCTTCAGCAGCGTGCGGGCAATGGCGACGCGCTGCTTTTCACCGCCCGACAGCTTCAGCCCACGCTCGCCCACCGGGGTGTCGTAGCCCTGAGGCAAAGCAGTGATGAAGTCATGGATGCGGGCAGCGCGGGCGGCGGCGTGCACCTCGGCGGTGGTGGCAGTGGGCCTGCCGTAGCGGATGTTGTATTCGATGGTGTCGTTGAACAGCACGGTGTCTTGCGGCACGATGCCGATGGCCTGGCGCACGCTGGCCTGTGTGACAGCGGTGATGTTCTGCCCGGCTATCTCGATCCGGCCACCGTCGCTGGGGTTGCTGACGTCATAAAACCGGTACAGCAACCGGGCCAGGGTGGACTTGCCCGACCCCGACGGCCCCACCACGGCCACCGTTTTGCCGGGTGGAATCTCGAAGCTCACACCATGCAGAATTTCCCGGTCGGCCTGGTAGCCAAAACGCACGCCATGGAATGCGACCGATGGCTGATTATCAATAAAAAGTGGCTTTGCCGCTTGATGGTCGGCCACTTCTCGCTCTTTTTCAAGTAGCGTGAACATCTTATCCAAGTCGGTCAGGCTTTGCTTGATTTCACGGTACAGCACGCCCAGAAAGCCCAGCGGGATGTAGAGCTGGATCATGAAGGCGTTGATCATCACCAGATCGCCCAACGTCATCTGCCCCGCCGCCACTGCGCTGGTGGCGCGCCACAACATGGCCACCAGTGCAGTCGCAATGATGAGCTGTTGCCCCGCGTTGAGCAGACTCAGCGTGGTCTGGCTTTTGATGCGCGCTTTGCGCAGTTTTTCCAGACTGGTGTCGTAGCGCCGGGCCTCAAACGCCTCGTTGTTGAAGTACTTGACCGTTTCGTAGTTCAGCAGCGAGTCGATGGCTTTGCTGTGCGAGCTGCTGTCCAGCTCGTTCATTTCGCGGCGGAACTGGGTGCGCCACTCGGTCACCCACACGGTGAATGTGATGTACAGCACCAGGGCACCGAGCGTGGTGTAGACGTACCAAGCTTCGAACTTCACACCCAGCAGTGTCAGCACCATGGCCACCTCGATGAACGTGGGCACGATGCTGTAGAGCGAATACGAAATGAGCGACTGCACCCCGCGCGTGCCGCGCTCAATGTCTCGGGTCATGCCGCCGGTCTGGCGCTCGAGGTGAAAGCGCAGGCTCAGCGCGTGCAGGTGCTCGAAGGTTTGCAGCGCAATGCTGCGCGTGGCGCCCTCGGTCGCTTTGGCAAACACCAGTTCGCGCAGCTCGGTGAACAGGCTGGTGGAAAACCGCAACGCACCGTAGGCCAGCAGCAGCCCCACGGGCACGATCAGCAAGCCTTCCATGCCCGGCGCGAGTCCGGTGGTCCGGCCCACAGCGGGGGTCATGGCATCGACCAGTTCTTTCAGAAGCAGCGGCACACTCACGTTGGCCGCCTTGGCCCCCACCATGAAGCCCAGCGCCAGCATAACCCGCCACTTGTACGTCCACAGGTAGGGCAGCAGGCGCTGCAAAGTGGCCCAGTCGGAACGGCGGGGAGCCGGTGGAGCGGGTGCGGGGGATGCTGTGGGGGCGGTGGCAGACAAATGGCGCATGAAGAACAGGGAGACAATCGCAAACAGGCAAGCCCGCATTGAACCACCGAACCCGCCCACCTGCGATGAACACCCCTCAATCCACCTCCATCGACCCCCACGCCCACGACCCTGCGCACGGCGTGCCGTTGCCCACTGACAAAGAGCTGGTGCTGAAGGTCATTCCCATGCCAGCCGACTGCAACGCCAACGGCGACATTTTTGGCGGCTGGGTGATGGCGCAGGTGGACTTGGCCGGTGCCGTGCTGCCCGCGCGCTACACCCAAGGGCGCATGGCCACCGTGGCGGTGAACCAGTTCATCTTCAAGCAGCCCGTGCGGGTGGGAGACATCCTGAGCTTTTTCAGCAGCGTCAGCCGCATTGGCAACACGTCCATCACCGTGCAGGTAGAGGTGTACGCCGAGCGATTCCAGAGCCAGGGCCGCTACGTGAAAGTGACGGAAGCGTCACTGACCTATGTGGCCATCGACGGCCAGGGCAAGCCCCGCCCCATTCCCCGCCCTGCGCCCTGATGCCTGTCAGGGTTTGAGGGTGACCGGCCCGTACACCACGCGTGTGCTGGCCTTGGTGTTGTCGGTGTCGGTCATCAGGCCCACACCCATCAGCGGGCCAGGTGCCTCGCCAAAGGCGGTGCGAAAGTCGGCCTTTATGTCGCGTTCGTAGGACAACCAGCGCCCCAATTGGGCCGGGCCATGCGGTCCGAGCGGGGGTTGTGCAACACCGTGCCGGGCGCGTACTGCCGTGTCCAGACGTAGGTGAGTGTGGCAAACGGCAGTTCGTGGCCCGTCAACAGCCTCACAAACTCTGATGCCATCGCCTGGCGGCCCGTGAGGCGATCCCGGTCACCGTCAAACGCCAGCAGCAGGCGCACGGGTGAATCACTGATGTCGGCCTGCGCCAGATCGGCCTCGGGCAATTCTTTGCCCAGCCACCACGACCAGGCCACACGCTGGACATCGGTGCGCGGCGGCTCCAGCACACGGTGCAGCAGGCTCAACGTGCCGTTGGCCTGCAACTCCAGACCCGCCACACCGTCTTGCACGACAGGCTGGAAGTCAGCCCAGCGCTTGCTGGGCATGGGGCGCGGCAACCAGCCTTCAAAGGCCCCGCCGGGCACCGTGGGCTGAACCACGGGTGCGCGGTCGTCGGGCGCATCTGTGGCGACGGTGGCCGGGTGTTGGCACGCTGCCAGGGCCAGAGCGCACAGCACGCCTGCAGCGACTGCGCGCCTTGTGGGCAGGACGGCCCTTCGAGGCCGCAGGTTCACATCGAATGACATGCCCCCGAGAATAAATCAAGCGCCTGTGAGGGATGCCGCCACAGCGCGGCGAAACGGGGCAAAACCCTGACCCAGACGCAACGCCACGTCGCGCAGCAGGCGCGCAGGTCCGGCCTCCTGGGTGTAGAGCTGCGTGACCCACTGGGTGGCCAGGTAGGTGGGTCGGCTGGCGAGCCAGTGGGTTCGCTCGTAACGGGCCAGCACCGACGGATCGGCCAGACCCAGGCCCCGCTGGGCGGCTTGGGACAGCCCGGCAGACAGGGCCTCCACACTGCGCAACCCGAGGTTGAAACCATGGGCCGTGACAGGGTGCATGCCACACGCGGCATCGCCCACACAAGCCAACCGGTGCGCCACCAGGCGGCGCGGGTACACAGCCACCAATGGGTAGACGTGACGGGTGCTGGCCTGTGACATGGCACCCAGGCGGTTGGCAAAACGGCGCTGCATCTCGGCATTGAATGCCGCTTCGCCCAGCGCCAGCACGGCGTCCATTTCGCTGCCCGGCAGGGTGAGCACCACCGACGAGCGGTGCATACCGGTGGCCGGACACGGGTTCATGGGCAGCAGGGCCAGCGTCTGCCCGAGGTCAAACCACTCCCAGGCCGCGTGGTGGTGCGGCTCATCGTGGGTCATGGCGCACACCAGCATGCTGCGCCCAAAGTCATGGTGATCGGCAGCAATGCCCAAAGCGCGACGGGTGGGGGAATGGCGGCTGTCGGCCGCCACCAGCAGCTCCGCAGTGACCGTTTGGCCATTGGCCAGCGTCAGGTGGGCATGGTCTGGCGTGGTGTGCACGCGCTCCACCGCCTGCCCGGCGAGCAAGGTGGGCGCACCGGGGCCATCAAACACAGCTGAATGCGCCGCGCGGCGAATGTGGTGGTTACCCACCAGAAAACCCAGCTCACTGGGTGCCTGCCCACGCACAGGTGGTGCGTCCCGGTGGCTGATGGTCATGGCAAACGGGTTGGAGCCGTTGAGCACCCGCGCGTCCCGCAGGGGCGATACATCTGCTGCTGGCAGGTGTTGCCACACGCCGAGGTCGGTCAGCAGGCGAACGCTGTGCTGCGTCAGCGCGATTTCGCGGCCGTCAACGGCGGGGTTTGCCAGGCTGTTGGCCGGGTGCTGTTCGACCAACACCACCGAGCGCCCCAGGGGTTTGAGCGCCTGTGCCAGGCACAGACCCGCCGGGCCCGCACCCACGATGGCGATGTCGAAATGGCGGGTTGCGCCTGCGGAAGTGGTGTCGGTGTGCATGGGCGCGGAGCTTAGCGGCACGGTGCCCCCCGCAGCTTGACCAGGGTCAAACGGCAACCGACGGGGCTCAGGACACGATGTACGCGGCACTGCCACACGACAGCAGCTTGCCATCGGTGCCCAGAAACTCCATGCGGGTGCTGGCCACACGGGAGCCCAAGCGCATGACTTCTGCGCGCAACTCGAAGGCCTCGCCAATGCCGGGGCGCAGGTAGTCGATGCGCAGGTCAATGGTGCCGAGTTTGCCAAAGCGGTGCAGACGCTGGGCAACGGGCTCATCCATGTGCCGGGCACCAATTGCGGCCATCACGGCCAAACCACCCAATGCATCGAGGCTGGCGCTGATCACGCCGCCGTGCACCCGGTTGTAGGCAAAGTGCCCCACCAGTTGAGGTTGCATGGCCACTCGGCCCACCACCCGCTCGGGCGCAATGCTGACGATCTTCAGCCCCAGCACCTGGTTGAACACGATGCGTTGCTCGAAGATGTCTTTCAAGGCATCCACGAACTCTGGCTCAAACACCACCGGTGTGGCAGGTAACTTGGATTTGCTCACAGTTTTGAAAAATCAGGTTTGCGTTTTTCCATGAAGGCACCGAATGCCTCACGGGCGGCTGGTTCACGCAGCATGCGGCCAAAACTCTCGCCTTCCTCAGCCATCAACGCAGCCACCTGCTGTGCCTGGCCTTTTTTCATGAGCCGCTTGGTTTCCACCAGACTGGCCATGGGTTTGGCAGCCAGCTTGCGTGCCACCGACTGCGCCACAGCGCTGGCTTCAGACGGGGGCACCACGCGGTTGACGAACCCCACTTCCAGGGCAGTCTCGGCCATGAAGGGCTCGCCCAGCAGCAAAGCCTCGGCCGCGCGGTGGTAACCCATCAGCTTCGGCGCCAACAGGCTGGATGCAGCCTCGGGACACAGGCCCAGGTTCACAAACGGCATGGAGAACGCCGCGTTGTCACCCGCATAGACCAAATCGCAATGGAACAGCAGGGTGGTTCCAATGCCAACCGCTGGACCACAAACGGCGGCCACCAACGGCTTGGGGCACGTGCTGATGGCTCGCAGGAAGCGGAACACTGGTGAATCGGCCGTGGCGGGCGGATTGTTCAGGAAGTCGGCAATGTCATTGCCGGCGCTGAAGATGGTTTCGTGTCCCTGGATCACCAGCACACGGGTGTCGGGATCTGCTGTGGCAGCCTCGACGGCATCGGCCAGCGCGGCATACATGGCAGCCGTGATGGAGTTTTTCTTGTCGAGCCGGTTGAAGGTCAGGGTGGCAACGCCGCCTTCGTGGTGGATGAGAATGTCGGTCATGAGCAATACATGTATCAAGGTGGGCAACGAGGCACTGAACAATCCAAGTTACCACGAAACGCGGAGCCGCCGCACCACGCAAGTGACACCTCGGGTGTTGTTGCGCAAGGCGCTTCTGGCCTGCTGCATTGTCTGTGCAGGGTCAGGCTGGGCGGCCACATCGGCGGCGGCTGACAGCCCGGGTGCCGCCAGCCCGCACCGCCCCAAAGTGGCACTGGTGTTGTCGGGGGGTGGGGCACGCGGCTTTGCTCATGTGGGTGTGCTCAAGGCGTTGGAGGCCGCACGCGTGCCGGTCGACATGGTGGTGGGCACGTCCATGGGGGCCATCATCGGAGGGCTGTATGCCAGTGGCATGACCCCCGATGCGCTGGAGCGGGAGCTGATCGCCATCGAATGGGGGGGGCTCTTCGAGAGCCGCGCACCCCGGCAAACGCTGTCGCAGCGCAACAAGGAAGACGACCTGCAGATGTCGCCGGTGCTGTCGCTGGGTTTCCGCGATGGGGAGTTCCGCCTGCCCAGCGGCGCCATTTCCACCCGGTCGCTCGAATGGCTGTTGCGCCGCTACACCCTGCACACGAGACACCTGGCCCATTTCGACGCCCTGCCCACACCCTACCGTGCGGTGGCCACCGACATGGAGACCGGCGAGCCCGTGGTCCTGGCGGACGGCGACCTGGCGGGGGCCCTGCGAGCCAGCATGTCGGTTCCCGGCGTGTTTGCCCCATTGGAAATGAATGGCCGCATCCTGGGTGACGGCGGTCTGGTGGACAACCTCCCCGTGCAGGTGGCACGGTCGATGGGGGCCGACGTTGTCATTGCCGTGAACATTGGCACCCCACTGGCCGGGCGTGAGACATTGGGCAATGTGTTGGGTGTGACAGCCCAGATGGTCAACATCCTGACCGAACAAAACGTTCAGCGCAGCATTGCCACGCTCACTCCTGCCGACCTGCTGCTCTCTCCACCTTTGGGCTCTTTCACGTCGGCCAGTTTCAGCAATGCCAAAGACATTGCGAAACTGGGCAGCGATTACGCCCGCACCATCACGGCGTCGCTGGAGCGCTTCTCGGTGGACGAGGCGAACTACGCCCAATGGCATGCCCGCCGTAACCTGCAGCAGACCGCTGCCACGCACCTGGCGTTTGTGCAGTTTGAGGGGGTGCCCAAGGAACGAGCACAACAACTCCAACGCTTGGTAGACACCGCACCCGGGCACCCCATAGACATGGCTGTGCTGGAAGATGACCTGATACAGCTCACCGCCAGTGGTGACTACGAACGTGTGGACTACCAGTTGCGCAATGCAGCCGGGGCAGCAGGCGAGGGCCTGGTATTCAAGCTCGCTGAAAACAACTGGGGACCCAACTACTTCCGTGTGGGCCTGTCGTTGCGCACGGACTTCCAGGGTGAAGGCGAGTTCAACCTCAAGATCAATCACCGCAGGCACTGGCTGACCCCCAACGGCACCGAGTGGCGCAACCAGCTGGAGATTGGCAACACCACCAGCCTGATGACCGAGCTGTACCACCCTTGGGGCGGCGAGCGAGACAGGTTCGTGTCCGCCCACGTTGCTGTGAGCAAAACCAAGGTCATGCTCTACGCGGCCACCGGTGAGTCACTGGCCCTGCTGGGTAAACGCAAGCTGGGCTTGGGCTTGGACCATGGCTGGACCGTGGGCCGGGCAGGTGCTTTGGGTGAAATGCGGCTGGGTCTGTTTGTGGCACGCCGCGCCGTCACTGTTGAACTGGCGTCGGACTCTGTCACCAACGGAAGGGACAACGAAGTCAATTGGACTGAGACCGGTGCGCGTGCGCGGTTTGTGTCAGACCAGCTCGACCACGCACACTTTCCCCAGGAAGGCCACCGCCTGACCGGTGAATTGGCTGCGGGGCGTCGCAAACAAGGCTCAGTGGACCAGCACTTCAACCAGTTGGAACTGACGGGCACGCGTGCCTACACATGGGGCGCCCACACCTTCAACCTGCACGCGCGCGCAGCCCGCGTGAGCGACGAATTGCTGGGGGCCGTTGACGAGTATTCGCTGGGTGGCTTCCACAACCTCTCGGGCTACAAACCGGGCCAACTGGCGGGCAACCACATCGTGTTCGGGCGACTCGGTTATTACCGCCGGCTGGCGGCGGAGCCCGTCATCTCGCGTGCACTGTTTGTGGGAGGCACGCTGGAAATGGGCAAGGTCTGGAATGAGGCCGCCACGCGCAGCACAAACAAGACCCAGTGGGGCATGAGCCTGTACCTGGGTGCAGACACTGTGATCGGGCCGGTGTACTTTGGCCTGATGCACGCCCCCAAACAGGACACAAGCATCTACTTGCTGGTGGGCCGACCCTGAGCAGACGCACAAAGGCCACCCGAGGGTGGCCTTGAATGCAGAGCGCCTGGCGCTCTGCCAGATACCTGCTCAGCGGAACTTGGATTGGGGCACCGTCTTGAGCTCGCCGTCCAGCGACGCCAGGTAGTTGGCCATTTGCTTCAGCTCTGACAGCTTGTACTGCTTGGCTGTGCCGCCCATGATCGGGTTGGAGCGACCCACCACATGGTTGCCATCTACAGCGTATGACTTGAGGGCCACGTACAGGTAGTCGGCATGCTGACCAGCGATTTTGGGATAGCTGGGGTCGATGGGCTTGCTGAAGTTGGCACCGTGGCAGGAATTGCAGGCACCTTTTTCAAGCAACGCAGCCACCTCAACGGAAGCCGTTCTGGAGGGAGCCTCGGCTGCCGTCACGTTGCCGGCATGACCGCTGTAAAACGCGCCCAGATCGGCCATGTCTTGCTCGGACAAGGAGGCGGCGATGCCGCGCATGGAGGGGTGCTTGCGGTCACCCTTTTTGTACGCTGTCAGTGCCGACACGATGTACGCGCCGGACTGGCCCGAAATTTTGGGCACACGGTGAATTTCAGGGAAGCTGTTCTGATACCCGATGATGCCGTGGCAGCCGATGCACATGGCGGCTTTGGTTTCACCGGCTTTCACGTCACCGACGGGTGCGTGTGCGTGAGCAGCCACAGCGGTCAAAAAGAAGGTCGCGCCTGCGACAAGAAGGGAAATCGGCTTGGGCAACAGTGGTTTCATTTTTGAGCGCAATGAAGTCAATTGATAAAAATCAACGTTCAATTATATAGACTCGGTTATCGGCATTTGCCATTGTTTTCCCTGATACCGCCAGCTGTATAGGCCCACCCACCACACAGGACATTTGTATGAAATTCCAGGGTTCCCAGAACTACGTTGCCACAGCCGACCTCATGCTCGCAGTCAACGCAGCCATCACGTTGAAACGTCCGCTGTTGGTCAAGGGCGAGCCCGGCACCGGCAAAACCATGCTGGCCGAAGAAGTGGCGCAGGCACTGGGCATGCCTTTGTTGCAGTGGCACATCAAAAGCACCACCAAGGCGCAGCAAGGCCTGTACGAGTACGACGCCGTCAGCCGCCTGCGCGACAGCCAGCTGTCCGGCCTGGACGGTGGCGACAAGGTGAAGGACATCAACAACTACATCGTCAAAGGTGTGCTGTGGCAGGCCTTCACGGCCGACCAGCCCGTGGCGCTGCTGATCGATGAAATCGACAAGGCCGACATCGAATTCCCCAACGACCTGTTGCGCGAACTCGACCGCATGGAGTTCTACTGCTACGAAACCCGAGAGCTGATCAAGGCCAAAAACCGTCCGTTGGTGTTCATCACCTCCAACAACGAAAAAGAACTGCCCGACGCGTTCCTGCGCCGCTGCTTTTTCCACTACATCAAGTTCCCCGATGCGCCGGTGATGCAGCAGATTGTGGACGTGCACTTCCCCGGCCTGAAGAAAGAGCTGCTGGCTGCGGCCATGAAGACATTCTTCGACATCCGCAACCTGCCGGGCCTGAAAAAGAAACCCAGCACCAGCGAACTGCTGGACTGGCTCAAGCTTCTGATGGCCGAAGACATTCCGCTGGAAGCCCTGCAAAGCGCCGATCAGAAAGTCAGCGTTCCCCCACTGGTGGGCGCCTTGCTGAAGAACGAACAGGACGTGACGCTGTTCGAGAAACTGGTGTTCATGAACCAACGCAACCGCTGAAATCATCAAAGAAAGCACACCAATGGATGCACAACTCAAACGCATGCTCAAGCAGGGCATTTCTGACGCGGTGGGATTTGTCGGCGGGGCCCTCGCGGGCTACTGGTTGTCCCAATTCATGGGCTGGGACCTGTTTGCCGACGGCTACGGCGGCACCAGCATCATGGGCATTCTGGCCGTGGGCTTGTCCGGCGGCGCAGGTCTGCACGTGGCCCGCTTCTGGCAAAAAGCCAACTTGGACACAAACGAGAAGAAAGAAGGACCCTACTGACCATGGCCTTTGTGGAACCTGTCACTCTCAGCGCACGCGGTGTCACCCTGGTGCCCCTGGCCTTGGAACACGAAGCCGGCCTGCAAGCCGCAGCCGCCGATGGCGAACTGTGGAAGCTGCGCATCACCTCTGTGCCCGAGCCCGAAAACACCCGACGCTACATAGAAGACGCGCTGGCCATGCGTGAAGCGGGCAACCGCTTTGCCTTTGCCGTGACAGACAGCGCCACCGGCCAAGTGTTGGGCTGCAGCAGCTACCACGACATCGTGCCCGCCGTGAAACGCGTGGAGATTGGCTGGACCTGGTACGCCAAACGCTGCCAGCGCACCCACGTCAACACCGCGGCCAAACTGCTGCTGATGACACACGCCTTTGAAACCCTGGGCTGCCATGTGGTGGGTTGGCGCACCGACAACTTCAACTTTGCGAGCCAACGTGCGATCGAGCGCCTGGGTGCAAAAAAAGACGGCGTGCTCCGAGGCCACGCCCTGCGCCGCGACGGAACCATCAGAGACACGGTGATGTACAGCATGCGCAGCGGAGAATGGCCAGAGGCCAAGGCACAGTTGTTGTATTTGTTAGAGCAAAGAAATCAACACAGATAAGCGCCAGAGGTCAAAAATATGCTCATCCCCTTCTTCTACGCGCTGCGCGACGCCAAGCTGCCCGTCTCGGTCAAGGAATTCCTCACGCTGCTCGAAGCGCTGAAGGCAAATGTGGTGGGCCCCACCAACGCGCAAGCGTGCAGCATGGACGACTTTTACTACCTCAGCCGCACGGCGCTGGTGAAAGACGAGAAGCACTTCGACAAGTTCGACCGCGCCTTTGCCGCTTACTTCAAGGGCGTGGAAATGGTGGCCGACTTCACCAAGCCCATCCCGCAGGACTGGCTGCGCCAGGAGCTGGAACGCATCCTGTCTGACGAGCAGAAAGCCAACGCCCCCAAGATGGATTGGGACGAGCTGATGGAAACGCTCAAAAAGCGGCTGGAAGAACAGAAAGAGCGCCACGAAGGTGGCAGCAAGTGGATTGGCACCGGCGGCACCAGCCCGTTTGGGCACGGCGGGCACAACCCGCAGGGCATCCGCATCGGTGGTGCCAGCAAAAACAAAAGCGCCGTCAAGGTGTGGGACCAGCGGGCCTACCGCGATTACGACGACACGCAGGAGCTGGGCACCCGCAACATCAAGGTGGCGCTGCGACGCCTGCGCAAATTTGCCCGCATTGGCGCAGAAGACGAGCTGGACCTGGACGGCACCATCAAGGGCACCGCTGCCAATGCCGGCTGGCTGGACATCAAGATGCGGCCCGAGCGCCACAACCACGTGAAGGTGCTGCTGCTGATGGACGTGGGCGGCACCATGGACGAGCACATTCACCGCGTGGAAGAGCTGTTTTCTGCCGTCAAGGCAGAGTTCAAGCACCTGGAGTTCTATTACTTCCACAACTGCGTGTACGACTACATGTGGAAGAACAACCGCCGCCGCTTTGCGGAGAAGTTTCCCACCTGGGACATCATCCGCAAGTACAACAAAGACTACAAACTCATCTTTGTGGGCGACGCCACGATGAGCCCTTACGAAATTTTGCAACCCGGCGGCAGTGTGGAATACAACAACGAAGAGGCCGGGGCAGAATGGCTGCAACGCCTCACACACGCATTTCCCCAGTTCGCATGGATCAACCCCGAGCCACCCGGCATGTGGCAATACCGCCAAAGCATCAGCATCATCCAGCAGCTCATGGGCCAGCGCATGCACCCGCTGACCCTGAAGGGCCTGGAGGACACGATGCGCCTGCTCTCCAAGTGACCCGCCCCCACGGCGCGCAAGACGGCTGGCAGCGCCGGGCTTGGGCCTGCGTGTTTGCCTGTGCGCTGGGTGCGCTGGCCGGCGTGGCACATGCCCAAGCGCCACAGGTGGCGGCCCCTGCCCCCGCAGCCGATGACTCCCGTTTTGCCTTGCGCATCCAGGCCCCTGCCGAATTTGCCGGACTGCTGCAAAAGCACCTGAACATCCTGGCCGACCTCAACGCCACCGAACTGCAGCGCCTGGTGTCCGAATTGCCAGCCGACGCGCGGCAACTCATGGGCACGCAGGGCCATTTCTCTGCCCACGCAACGGCCACCCTCTCAGCACCCGCACCCTCGGGCCCACTGCTGGGAGACATCACTCTGGTGTTGGAGCCAGGGCCGCAAGCACGGGTGGGCAACGTGGTGCTGGCCGTGCTGCCCCGGGCCGATGAACCACCCGACCACACCGCCGCCATGGAATCCCGCTTGCGCTCCAGTTGGACCTTGCCCAGTGGCCAGGCTTTCACCCAGGCAGCGTGGGACGACGCAAAGGCCGCTGCCCTGCGCGCGTTCACCCAGACCGGCCACCCTGCCGCCAGCCTGCAAGGCAGCCTGGCCGACGTGGAAGCCGACACACACACGGTGAACCTGGCGCTGGAGATCGATCCAGGCCCTGCATTCACTTTCGGCAACGTGCAGGTGGAGGGCCTGCAGCGCTACGAGGCAGACTGGGTCAGCCACATGGTGGAGCTGTCGGGCGTGGTGCCCGGCAGCTCTTACGACCTGAGCAAACTGCAATCGGCGCAGCAGCGGCTTGCCCAAAGCGGGTACTTTGAGTCGGTGTTTGTGTACGTGGACACCGACGGCCCCGCCCACCGAACCCCTGTGCGCGTGAAGGTGCGCGAGGCATTGCGCCACAAGTGGGTGTTGGGTGTGGGTGGCAGCACTGACAACGGCGCGCGCATCAGCGCTGAACACCACTGGCGCCAGATTCCCTGGTTGAACTGGAGCTCCCACACCAAAGTGAAGCTGGAGCGCGACCACCGCACTTTGGAAGCAGATTTGCGAAGCCCGGTGGGCCCCTGGCCGGGGCCAAGGCCAGCCGTCAGGATGACAACGGCACCATCACCACCAGCCAGCAGTACCGGCTGGGCAAGGCCAAAAACGAAGAATCCCTGGACCGCACCTATTTCGTGCAGTTCGACCGCTCTCTAGCGCGCGACCCTGTGGTTGCACCCCTGGCCCCGGAGGCACGGCAGGCCGTGAGCGCCAACTTTGGCTGGGCGCGCCGACAGTTCGACAACATGCCGTTCCCCACCCGTGGGCACGGCCTGGCCGCAGAGGTGGGCGTGGGCTGGACGGTGGCACAGACAGGCGCGCCGTTCCTTCGCACCCATGCGCGCTGGCAGGGCCTCTGGCCGTTGCCCGGCGACCGCAACGGCCGCCTGTCGGCACGGCTGGAGGGGGGTGCCGTGATCGCCAAAACCACCACGCCGGTGCCTGACTCACAGCTGTTCCTCACCGGCGGCGACCAGACCGTGCGCGGGTACAAGTTGCGCAACATCGGTGTTCCCCAGCCCGATGGCACCATCAACGCTGGCCGGCTGTTGACCGTGGCCAGCGTGGAATGGCAGCGGCCCATCTGGTTGGGAAAGCGCCCTGTTTGTCGACGTGGGCTCCGTTGCCAACCAGGCCAGCGACCTGAGCGCCAAAGTGGGCGTCGGTGCAGGCCTGCGCTATAACAGCCCCGTGGGCCCGCTGCAAATGGACTTGGCCTACGGTGTTGACACCCGGCGCTTGCGCCTGCACCTGTCGGTGGGGTTCGCGTTTTGAGCGCAGCCACCCTCTGGCGCTGGACCAAAGGCCTGGGCCGCGCCCTGGTGTTGGTGCTGGCAGGCTTCACGCAGTGGCTGCCCGGTGCCGTGCTGGCATCTGCCGCTGCGCTCACCGCTGCGTTGTGGCTGTGGGCCGGCACCGAGGGCTCTCTGCGCCAGACCCTGGCCCTGGCTGAACCTCTGGTACCTGAACTGGAAAGCCTGGCCTGGGACGACCTCGACGCCACCCTGCGCGACGGCGGCCGTGCGCAACAGGTCACCTGGCAAAGTGATGGACTGACGGTGGTGGTGGACGAGCCACGCCTGCACTGGGACTTTCTGCCCTTGCTGCTGGGCCAACCGCTGGCCGTTGAACTGCAGGCCCGCGCTGTGCGCGTGACCGACCAGCGCCCCGGCAGCACAGAGGCACCCGTGCCGCCCGATTCGCTGGCCCTGCCGTTGGCGTTGAACGTGGACTTCGACATCGGGCCCATCTCCTGGGGCAGTCACCCAAAGCGCCCCGCCACCGTGGTCTCGCAGCATGTGCAGGGCCGGTACACACACGGCGAGGATGCCCAAGGCGAGGGTCAACACCACCTCAGATTGCAGGAATGGGTTGTGGCACAAGGCAAGTACCAGGGCGAAATCAGCGTGGGCACGGAAGAGCCCATGGCGCTGTCGGCGCGCATCACCGGAACCATCAAAAGCCCCCAGAGGCCAGCCGCAGCGGGCCACAAGCCCGCCCCAGGCTGGCAGGCTCAGGTGAGTGCGCAAGCCTCGGGCGATGTGTACGGGCCACAGGCCACCGTGGCCCTGAGCGCCCAGGTAGACAGCCCCAGCCCCGGCCCCCGGGCCGAACTCGCCGCACGCTTGCAGCCGTGGCAAGCCCAGCCACTGCTCAGCCTGACCACCCAACTGCACCGGCTGGACCTGTCCACCTTCTGGGCCACCTTGCCTGTCACCCAGTTGTCTGGCGCAGCCGATGCGGCGCCACTGAACGCACCGGGCGCAGGCACCCCAGGCCCCACGCGCTGGAACATTGCGGCCACGCTGACCAACGGCACCCCCGGCGAATGGGACGCCGGCCGTTTGCCAGTGGCCAGCCTGTCGGTTCAGGCCGAAGGCAGCACCGCTGACGGACGGGTCACGCAGTTCAAGGCCAGCACAGGCAGTGGACGCCTGGAAGGCCAAGGCACGTGGCAAGGCAGCGCCTGGGAGGGACAACTGCTGGCCCAGGGCGTCCGGCTGGCCGAACTCGACACCCGGCTGCCTGCCGCTCAGCTCAATGGCACCGCGCGGGCCAAGCAGCGTCCCCGCAGCGCCAAAAACACCCAAGCCAGCACCGAGGCAACGCTCAACTTCGTGGCTCAAGCGCTGCCCGGGGGGTCAAAAAACAGAAGCAACGTTTACTTACCCATCAAGCGCCAGGCCAGTATTTCGTCTGATATTTCATGGAACGGCCAACGCCTGAACCTCTCCGACCTTCGGCTGACATGGGACGGCAGCAACCTGCAAGCCGAGGGTACCTTCACCCCATCCACCCTCGCATGGGACGGCGAGACCCGCCTGCAAGCGCCTGGCCTTCGCGTCAGCAGCGAGGGTCTGCTGGCCCCCGATGCCGGGCAAGGCCGGATGGGGCTGACGCTGGACGACGGTGCGGCTTTCAACCAGTGGCTGGCCACTCTCCCCGCCACCGCCACCGCATGGGCAGGCGCCCTGCCCTCAGCACAGGGGCAGGCCAGTGTGCAGTGGCTGGGCGGCTGGCGCAGCCCTGCGCTTCAAGTCAATGCCACAGCGCAAGTTCAGCAGTTGCAGGCACCGGCCACCGCTGACAGCGCTGCCTGGGGCGCGCAGGGCCTCAACCTGGCCCTCAGCGGCAGCGCTGCCAACTGGCAGGCCAGTGCCACTGGACGGATCTACCAGGACCGGCTGCAGGCCCAGTTGTCTACCACCCTGCAAGGCCGTGTGACCGGTTGGGCGGGCTTGGGAGGCACACCTGACAGCACACCCGTGGCCTGGGGTGTCACTGTGTCGCAACTGACCGCAGCCCTGGGGCCCAGACAGGCAGAACCCGCGCTGCGCGTGGACAACGCTGGCGCCCTGGTTTTGAGCGGGCGGGATGACGCCCTGCGCTTGGGCGCCGGTGCCCTGCGTCTGCAGGCCCTGGACAACCGCAGCGGGGCAGCCGCACAGCCCTCCGCCGCAACGCTGGCCTGGCAAGACAGCACCTGGGGGCCCGGCGGCGTGGCCAGCAGCGGGCAGTTCACGGGCCTGCGTCTGGACGGCTGGGCCCCTGCCCTGGCTCGGCTGGGCCTGCCAGAGCTGAATGACGGGCTCCAGGCTGCGGGCATCGGGGGTGATCTCGCGCTGCAGGGCCAATGGCAAGCGGCCTGGTCGGGTCAAGCCAATCAACCCCCACAAGCCCGCCTGACGCTGGAGCGCCAGAGCGGCGACCTGCAAGTGGACGAGGCCGCCCTGCCCGCCAGCGCCGAGCCTACCGACACCGCTGTCCCTGGGCCTGACCCAGGCCAAGGCCGAACTGCGCACCCAGGGAGAAGACCTCTCGCTGAACTGGCAATGGGACAGCGCCCGTGCAGGCAAGGTGCAGGCGCTGTGGGGCAGCCGCCTCACCCCTGGCCCGCACACCCGGATGCAAGACTGGTTGCCACAGCGCAAAGCGCCGCTGACAGCGCAGATCCGGGCCAACATGTCAGATATTGGCGTGTGGTCACGCCTGGCACCGCCCGGCTGGCGGGTGCACGGGCGCCTGGGCCTGGACGCCACCGTGAGTGGCACCCTGGGCAAGCCCGACTGGCACGGCGACCTGCACGCGGATGCGCTGGAGCTCCGCTCCGTGGTCGAAGGGCTGGCCTTTGGCAACGGCACCTTGCGCGCCACTTTGGGCGGGGACCGCATGGAAATCACCCGCTTCAGCCTGGAAGGCGCGGGTGGCGCGGCCACCGGGGGCACATTGCAGCTCACTGGCAGCGCAATGTGGCCTTCCCCCACTGGCACAGCCAAGGCTGCGCCTCCGAGCCTGACCTTGGAAGCCAAGGCTCAGCGACTCGGCTCACACTGTCCGGACAAGCCACTGCCCATCTGACCCAAGGCCTGCTGACTCTGCGTGGTGCCCTCAAGGCCGATCAGGCCCAATTCACTTTGCCAGACGAAACAGCGCCAGCACTGGGCTCCGACGTGGTGGTGCGGCTCAACCGTGTTGCCCCCACCGCCGCCACCAGCAGCGTGGCCATGAAAACAGATGTATCGGTTCAGGTCGATTTGGGCCCCCGTTTCGAATTGCAGGGCCAGGGTTTGCAGACCCGGCTCAGTGGCGAGCTGACCGTCAGCAGCCCGCCCAGGACCAACAGCTTCCAGGTGCTGGGCGAAGTGCGCGCGGTCAATGGCACTTACCGTGCCTATGGTCAGCCTCTGCGCATCGAAGACGGCGTGCTGCGTTTCTCCGGCCCCTATGACGACCCGAGCCTGGATGTGCTGGCCCTGCGCGGCAAAGCGAACCCCACCAGCAGCAGCACCGACGACCAACAAGTCGGGCAGCGCCCGCGCGCCACGGGTGACCCTCTACGCCAACCCTGACTTGCCCGACAGCGAAAAGCTTGCCTGGCTGGTACTGGGCCGCCCAGCCACCGGCGTAGGGGCAGAGGCTGCGGTGCTACAGCAAGCCGCACTGGCCTTGCTGACCGACAAAAACGGCCGGGGCATGGATGCCAGCCTGGCCTCCGCACTGGGCTTGGACGACATATCCCTGCGCGGTGGCACCACACTCAACAGCGACGGCACCACCACCCAAACCACCGCTATCAGCCTGGGCAAACGCCTGTCCAGCAAGGTATACGTGGCCTATGAGCAAAGCCTGAACAGCGCCGTTGGCGCGGTCAGCCTGTTTTATGAAGTGTCGCGCCGCCTGACCGTACGCGCGCAGGCCGGGCAGGAGAGCGCGCTGGACCTGATCTTCACCGTGCAACACGACTGAGGGCCAGCCTCGGTGACTGCCCCCGGCAGGTAGAATCCGCGCCGCCCGCCGCCATAGTTCAATGGATAGAACGAGTGCCTCCTAAGCGCTAGATACAGGTTCGATTCCTGTTGGTGGTACCAATCGGTCGTATCAAACGACCCCAAGAAACCTCATAACCCGTTGATTCGAAAGGACCAACGGGTTTTTTTGTTGCCTCAGACAACATCACTGGATACCATCAAAGCTCAACTTTTTGTTGGTCTATGTGTTGGTCTCACCTTGACCCACCAAATGCGAGACCAACAGATTCAGCAACTTAGGGGGCAGCATGGCTTTGACAGACACGTTTGTGAAGCAGACCAAGTGGGGTGGCATCAACAAGGCTGGAGACAAGCACAGCGACGGGGGCGGCATGTTTTTGCTGGTAAAGCCCAACAACCACAAAGCATGGAAGATGAGCTATCGCTTTGATGGCAGTCAAAAAACCCTCTCCATTGGGATGTACCCAGCCGTAACCCTTGCCAAGGCCCGTAAACGCCGCGAAGAGGCCCGCGAACTGCTGGCTGAAGGGCAAGACCCCAGTGCAGCCAAACAGGACGCGCAACAGGCAAAACTAGCCGAAGCTGCCAACACCTTTGAATGTGTTGCTCGTGATTGGCTTGAGAAGACTGCCGCCAACCGGGCCGAGATCACACAAGGCAAGGTGCGCACATGGCTGGAAAAAGATGTGTTCCCCCACATCGGCCAGATGCCGATCCGCACCATTGGCCCCCGCGATGTATTGGAAAAGGTGGTCAGGCGCATGGAAGCACGGGAGGCGCTCGACACGGCCCACCGTATCAAGCAACTGTGCGGACAGGTGTTTCGTTATGCCGTGGTGACCGGCAGCGCAGACCGTGACGTGACAGCCGACCTGAAAGACGCACTCAAGGCAAAAACCAAGGTGCACCACGCAGCACTTACCGACCCCAAAGACGTCGGCAAGCTGCTGCGGGCCATCTACGACTACGCGGGCCACCCCACCACCGTTGCAGCCCTGAAGCTGGCCCCCCGAGTTCGACACCAACTGCGCTAAGTTGTTGATTTGTATAGGCTCGGCCTCTCGGCTGCCACTACAACAGGCTCAATTGGGCGT
>JAIFMP010000064.1 GCA_020048405.1 Hydrogenophaga sp. | reverse complement strand
TCGGCCATCAGGCCGGCCGGGTATTGCACGGGCATGCTGTAGCCCGCAAAGGGCACCATGCGGGCACCCAGTTCAATGTGCAGCGCGTTCAGCGGTGTGGTGTGCAGGTCGAGCAGGGATTCAGACATGTCAGCGGGCATTTCAAGAAGGGCCAAAACGCACAGCACACACCAGACGTGAATGCCATGAGCGAGCCCCCGATGTCCGCTTTACCTGAGAGATTCACCGGCCGAAAACTCTGCGCCAGCTTGCTCCTTCGGTGGGCAGCGCGGCGGCTTGAAACCGTGCGTTGCCTCTCTCCAGCAGGGTGTCATCCGAGGGCCGTTGGGCCCCCTGACGTTTGCCAGTCCTTTTGCCTGAGCGTTCGTCAGAACACGATGGTTCTGTTGCGCCTTCGGCGAGCCCGGGCCAATGTCGCTTGCGCGCCGGCTGGGCTTCTCTCCTGACAAGGCCGCGATTCTAGCGGTCGAACTCAGCCGAGGGGCTGCGCCCACTCAAACAGGCCGCTGGATTCGTTCCACACCACCTGCCGCTGGGCGCGGTGCCGCACGGCTTCGATGCGGCGGGCGCTGGGCCGGCGCTCCAGCCGCAGTCCGGGGCTTAGACCACTTCGTCAGGTACTTGGTGGCTCAGGCGGCGTAGCCCCAGGCATCAAAGGTGCAGGGGTAGCCAAGCTCACATGCCCGCGTAGTTGGGGCCGCCACCGCCTTCAGGCGTGACCCAGACGATGTTTTGCGTGGGGTCCTTGATATCGCAGGTCTTGCAGTGCACGCAGTTCTGCGCGTTGATCTGCAGGCGCTGCGCGTCGCCACCCTGGGCCGTGTCGGGCACAAACTCGTACACCCCCGCCGGGCAGTAGCGACTTTCAGGGCCCGCGAACTTGGCCAGGTTGATCTGCACAGGCACCGTGGCGTTTTTCAGCGTCAGGTGCGAAGGCTGCTCTTCGGCGTGGTTGGTGTTGCTCACAAACACGCTGCTGAGGCGGTCAAAGCTGATCACGCCATCGGGCTTGGGGTAGGCAATCTGCGGCATTTCGGCCGCCGGGCGCAGGTAGGTGTGGTCGGCTTGGGTGCGGTGCAGCGTCCACGGCGGGGTGTTGATGCCCAGCTTGGGCAACAGCCAGTGTTCGATGCCGGTCATCAGCGCGCCGATGGTGGCGCCTTTCTTGAACCAGGTCTTGAAGTTCTTGGAGCTTTGCAGCTCAGCGTGCAGCCAGCTTTGCTCGAAGGCCGCAGGGTAGGCGGCCAGTTCATCGTGCTGGCGGCCAGCCACCACGGCGTCGTAAGCGGCTTCGGCGGCCAGCATGCCGGTTTTGATGGCGGCGTGGCTGCCCTTGATGCGTGCGGCGTTCAGGTAGCCTGCCTCACAACCCACCAGTGCCCCACCGGGGAACACGGTTTTGGGCAGGCTCAAAATGCCGCCGGCCGCAATGGCGCGTGCTCCATAGCCCAGGCGCTTGCCACCCTCGATGTGGGCTTTGATGGCCGGGTGGGTCTTCCAGCGCTGCATTTCTTCAAACGGGCTGAGCCAGGGGTTGGCGTAGTCCAGGCCCACCACAAAACCCAGCGTGACCTTGTTGCCTTCTAGGTGGTACAAAAAGCCGCCGCCATAGGTGCTGCTGTCCATGGGCCAACCGGCGGTGTGCACCACTTTGCCGGGCTGGGCCTTGTCGGCCGGGATTTCCCACAGCTCTTTGATGCCAATGCCGTAGGCCTGGGGGTCTTTGCCTGCGTCGAGCTTGAACTTCTCGATCAGCTGTTTGCCCAGGTGGCCGCGCACACCTTCGGCAAACACGGTGTATTTGGCGTGCAGCTCCATGCCGATCTGAAAAGCATCGGTGGGTTCACCGTCTTTGCCCACGCCCATGTTGCCGGTGGCCACGCCTTTGACAGAGCCATCGTCGTTGTAGAGCACCTCGGCAGCGGCAAAGCCCGGGAATATTTCCACCCCCAGGGCCTCGGCCTGTTCGCCCAGCCACTTGGTGACCGCACCCAGGCTGATGACGTAGCAGCCTTCGTTGTGGAAGTTGTTGGGTACCAATGCGTCGGGCGTGCGCTTGAAGCCGGATTCAGACAGGAACAGCACATCGTCGCTGCTCACAGGCTGGTTCAGTGGCGCTCCGCGCTCTTTCCAGTCGGGGAACAACTCGGTGATGGCTTTGGGGTCCATCACCGCGCCCGACAAAATGTGCGCGCCCGGCTCAGAGCCTTTTTCCAGCACCACCACCGACACGTCGGTGCCCTTCTCGGCGCTGAGCTGCTTGAGGCGTATGGCGGCCGACAGGCCGGCTGGTCCACCACCCACCACCACCACGTCGTACTCCATGGCCTCGCGGGGGCCGAACTGTTCAAGTATGTCTGCTGGGGTCATGGCGGGGCTCGCTAAGATGTTTTCGATGCTGACGCAGGCGCGACGGATTTTAGTGTTGGTTCACGCACAATAGAACGATCGTTCGTTTTTTGTGACCGTGTTTTTTCGGGAAGGAACTCTAATGGCTTACAGCATGGATTTGGCGGGCCGCGTGGCCTTGGTGACGGGCGCGTCGGGCGGCCTGGGGGCGCAATTTGCCAAAACCCTGGCCAAGGCCGGGGCGGGGGTGGTACTGGCCAGCCGCCGAATGGACAAACTCAAGGCCTTGCGCGCCGAAATTGAGAGCGAGGGCGGCGATGCCCATGTGGTGGAAATGGATGTGACCGACACACACTCCATCCGCGCCGCAGTGGCCCACGCCGAAACCGAAATGGGCAGCATTGACATCCTGGTCAACAACTCGGGCGTCAGTACCACCCAGCGTCTGGTGGACGTGACCGAAGAGGACTTCGGGTTTGTGTTTGATACCAATGTGCGTGGTGCCTTCTTTGTGGCGCAGGAGGTGGGCAAACGCATGCTGGCTCGCTCCAGGGGGCAGGCGCCTGGCAGCTTCACAGGCGGACGCATCATCAACATTGCCAGCATGGCGGGCTTGAAGGTGCTGCCTCAGATCGGTGTCTATTGCATGAGCAAGGCAGCCGTTATTCACATGACCAAGGCCATGGCGGTGGAGTGGGGCAAATACGGCATCAACGTGAACGCCATTTGCCCCGGCTACATCGATACCGAAATCAACCACCACCACTGGCAAACTGAGCATGGCCAGAAACTGGTGCAAATGTTGCCGCGCAAGCGCATCGGCTCACCGGCCGACCTGGATGCCCTGCTGGTGATGCTGGCCAGCAATGAAAGCCACTTTGTGAACGGCGCGGTCATCGCTGCTGACGACGGTTTTGGCATCTGACGTTCTGACTGCCCCGCATCGGCCAGCCGCCACCCACTGGTTGACAGGTGTCCTGGCCGGCTTGGCTGCCGGGGCGCTGTGGGGCATGGTGTTTGTGACCCCGAGAGCGGTGGCCGGTTACAGCCCTGTTGATGTCACCGCTGGCCGCTACGTGGCGTGCGGCCTGTTTGCAGTGGCTGTCATGCTGTTCATGTCGTGGCGAGGCAGCGACATGGCCCAGCGCACCCTGCCCACCGCACGCCAGGCGGCGGTGGCGCTGGGGCTGAGTGTGCTGGGTTACACCGGTTACTACCTGGTGCTGGCTCTGGCCATTGGTGACGCGGGTTCGGTGTTGCCCACGCTGATCATCGGCACCATTCCCCTGTGGATGATGGTGTTGGGTAAGCCCGACCATCTGCACTGGCGCGGCCTGTGGCCCGGTTTTGTGTTGACCGCGATGGGGCTGGGTGTGATGGTGTGGGCAGAGCAGGCGCCGACCGCATCACACGCAGCGGAGCACGCGCATTTCTGGCGCGGCATGGGGTTTGCCGGTCTGGCGATGTTGAGCTGGACGGCGTTTGGTCTGCTGAACGCAGCTGTGTTGAAGCGTGACCCAACGGTGCGATCGTCTGACTGGGCCAACTGGATGGGCATTGCCGCTGGGGTGGGCGGGTTGGCCATGTGGTTTGCCCAAGGCTCCGAGTGGGATCAGTTGGTGCAACGGGACGACTTTGGCCTGTTTTTGTATGGGCATTGGGGCTGCGTGGGTGGCATCGGTGCTGTGGAACGTGGCCAGCCGCCACTTGAGCCCCAGCCTGGCGGGCCAGCTCATCGTCAGCGAGACGGTGTTTGGTGTGGTGTATTCCTTTGCGTGGGACGGGCAGTGGCCCGCGCTGGCGCAGTGGTTGGCCTGCGGGCTGTTTGTGGCGGGCATCCTGGCATCGGTGCGCGCCCACCGTTGAATGGGCAACGATCATGAAAATAGAGATTCCCGAGCAGAAAACCCTGGTGCACGAAATGGTCATCCCCATCCGCTGGGGTGATATGGATGCCATGGGCCATGTCAATAACACGAGTTATTTCCGGTACATGGAAACCATCCGCATCGAGTGGATGGTGGCCGCCGGTTTCCCGCCTGATCCGACGGGCGAAGGCCCGGTGATCGTCAACGCCTTTTGCAACTTCTACAAACAGCTGGAGCACCCCGGCGATGTGCTGGCCCGCATGTACGTGAGCGATCCGGCCCGCACCACCTTCGACCCTGGCACCGTGTACGCCGCCGGTGGCGCCACCACCATCTGGGTGGACTTTCCGGCGCAAAAAGCAGCGCCATTGCCAGACTGGGTGCGCGCCAAATTCTTTACGTAAAAATGGCCCCTGACGCTTGATAGTATTAAATCGACAGCTATCAGGTTTTTGCCTTCGGCACACGTCCCATCATGTAGAACTCTGGATTGGGCTGCATGCCGCTGAAGCTGGCCATGCGGTTGCTCAGGCCAAAAAACGCGGTGATGGCCGCAATGTCCCAAGCGTCTTCGTCGGTAAATCCGTGGGCGTGGAGGGTGGCAAAGTCGGCATCGTCCACCTGGTGTGAGGCAAGGCACACTTTCATGGCAAAGTCCAGCATGGCTTTCTGGCGCGGTGGGATGTCGGCCTTTGCGTGGTTGATGGCCACCTGGTCGGCCACCAGCGGCTTTTTCTCGTAAATGCGCAGGATGGCCCCGTGCGCCACCACGCAATACAGGCAGTGGTTGGCAGCGCTGGTCGCGGTCACGATCATTTCTCGCTCGCCCTTGGTCAGCCCGCTGGTGCGACCGTCGGCTTCGGGTGTCATCAGCGCGTCGTGGTACGCAAAAAACGCGCGCCACTCGGCCGGGCGGCGGGCAAAGGCCAAAAACACGTTGGGAATGAAGCCGGTTTTCTCCTGCACCGCCAGGATGCGGGCCCGGATGTCGTCTGGCAGGGCCGCCAGATCGGGGAAGGGGTAGCGTGTTGCCGGTGGGGCAGTGGTGGTGGTCATGTGTGTCTCCGGTTTGTGTTCAAAATGGGTGTTTTTCATTTTGCACGCATTGCCCATGACAACACCCCACCCGAATCCCCTGCGCGACCCGCAGTTTGACGCTGGCCTGGCCACACGCACCCAGGTGATGGGCGAGGCCTTTGTGACCAAAGCCTTTGCCGGGGCGGACGACTTCACGATGGTGATGCAAGAGTTCATCAGCCGCAACGCCTGGGGCACCGTGTGGCAGCGTGACGGCGTTGACCTGAAAACCCGCAGCCTCCTGACCGTGGCCATGCTGACCGCTCTTGGCCGCCAGCAAGAACTCAAAGGCCATGTGCGCGGCGCGCTGAACAACGGCGCCACACCCGAAGAGCTCCGCGAGCTGTTTCTGCATGCCACGGTGTACTGCGGTTTTCCGCTGGCCATCGATGGTTTTCGCACGGCGTGTGAAGTCATCAACGAGGTGAAGGCGGCAGCCGCCTGAGGGGGACCGTGGCGGCGCGCCGGTCAGCCCCCCATGAGCCGGTGCACCAAGTCCGCCGTGGTGGCTGCGCCGTACTTGCGCATCAGTTTGGCGCGGTACACCTCCACCGTGCGGTGGCTCAGCCCCAGGGTTTTGGCCATGGCTTTGGCCGTTTGCCCTTGCGTCACCAGTGCGGCCACCTCGCGTTCGCGGGGGGTGAGTTCGGCCTGGACGGGGCGACGCGCGCTGAGGTCTTCAAACGTCCAGATGCCCGCCTCGTGCGGGTCGTTTCGGTTCATGGCGTGGCCAGTGACGTGGCACCAGAAGGTTTGACCCTTGAATCGGCCGTCCACCCGCTTCATGAGCCGGTCGTCGGCATAGCGGCCCTGGGTGTTCAGGATGGGCGCAATGCGGGCGCCGGTGCGCTCGTATTCGTCAGCGCTGGGGTACAGGATTTGAAAACTTTGCCCCACCAGTTGCGCCCGCGTGGCACCGAACATGTCGCACACCACCTGGTTGCAGTCCACCATGGTGCGGTGGCGCGACAGCACCATGCCCACCGGGGCCAGATCGAATGCCAGGCGGTAGTCGATGGCGGTGGCCGTGTTCAGAGGTGTGTCCGGTGTGGCGTCTGGGTGCATGGGTGGGTTGATGGGCAGGGTAGGGGTTGGACTTTACGAAATACTACGTAATTGGCTACGTAGTATCGTGTTGGTTTTCAACGTGTGTGTGGGTCCCTTTTTCAAGGAGTTGCGTGTGAACAAGATTTACCCGAATGCGGCCGCAGCGCTGCAAGGCGTGGTGGCCGATGGCCAGTTGATGGCCGTGGGCGGCTTTGGCCTGTGCGGCATTCCCGAGGCGCTGATCGACGCGCTGCGCGACAGCGGGGTGAAAAACCTGACCGTCATTTCCAACAACGCGGGCGTGGACGGTTTTGGCCTGGGCAAGTTGCTGGAAACCCGCCAGATCAAAAAGATGATTTCGTCTTACGTGGGCGAAAACAAAGAGTTCGAGCGCCAGTACCTGGCCGGCGAGCTGGAACTTGAGTTCACCCCCCAGGGCACGCTGGCTGAAAAGCTGCGTGCCGGTGGCGCTGGCATTCCCGCCTTCTTCACCAAAACCGGTGTGGGCACGCTGGTGGCCGAAGGCAAAGAACTGCGCGAATTCGACGGCGAAACCTACGTGATGGAGCGTGGCCTGGTGCCCGAGGTATCGCTGGTCAAGGCGCACCGCGCCGACAAATCGGGCAACCTGCAGTTCCGCTTCACTGCGCGCAACTTCAACCCGGCCGTGGCGATGGCTGGAAAGCTGACCATTGTGGAAGTGGAAGAAATCGTGGAAACCGGTGACATCCCACCCGACCAGGTGCACCTGCCCGGCATTTACGTGCACCGCCTGGTGCTGAACGCCACACCCGAAAAGCGCATTGAGAAGCGCACCGTCACACCCACCGCAGGAGTCTGAACATGAGCTGGAACCAAGACCAAATGGCCGCCCGCGCGGCGCAAGAACTGGAAGACGGTTTTTACGTGAACCTCGGCATCGGCATTCCCACCCTGGTGGCCAACTTTGTGCCCGCCGACAAAGAGGTGTGGCTGCAAAGCGAAAACGGGATGCTGGGCATTGGCCCTTTCCCCACCGAAGCCGAGGTGGACGCCGACCTGATCAACGCCGGCAAACAGACCGTGACCACGCTCAAGGGCAGCAGCATTTTCGGCAGCCACGAGAGCTTTGCCATGATTCGCGGCGGCAAGATCAACCTGAGCATTCTTGGCGCCATGCAGGTCACAGCCAAGGGCGACCTGGCCAACTGGATGATCCCCGGCAAGATGGTCAAAGGCATGGGTGGTGCCATGGATCTGGTGGCGGGCGTCAAGCGCGTCATCATCCTGATGGAGCATGTGGCCAAGAAGAAGGACGGCACCATCGACCTGAAAATTCTGCCCGAGTGCACACTGCCGCTGACCGGCAAGGGCGTTGTGGACCGCATCATCACCGACTTGGGTGTGATGGACGTCACCCCAGATGGCCTGAAGCTGGTGGAACTGGCACCGGGCGTGACGCGCGAAGAGATCCAGTCCAAAACGGGTGTGCCGCTGATCTGACGTGATCCGCGCCTCAAACCCAAAAAGCAGCCTTTGGCTGCTTTTTTTACGACATTTTTGGCCTCTGGCGCTTGTCGGTATTGTGTTTGTAGCTGCGAATATTGACAGGTCTGACGGGTTATAGCTGTCCCAAGTCTGGCAACCAGGGCATTGCCAGAAATGCGTGCCTGCTTCAAACCCACAGGCCGCACAGCGGTAGCGGCGCAGGGGCGCGGCGGCCTTGTTGACTGCTGCCAACACCCCTTCGGGTACCGGCGTGCCCCCCAGTGACAGCCAGCCCGCCGCAACCACCAGCGAGGGCTCGCGCGACAGGTGCTGCAGGAAGAGCGTGGACTTTGCGTCGGTGTCGCCTGCCGCCACGAGCATGGCCAGCGCTTCCACATGATCGACAGACGGTGCCAGCCGTTCGGCCTCGCTCAGCACCTCCCTGGCCTCATGCACCCTGTCCAGCGCCAGTGCCAGTTCGGCCATGGGCCGCGCGGCCAAGGGTAATGCCTGTGGTGCCTGTTGTGCGAGGCGCAGCAATTGGTCCAGCGCCGGGTTGGGTTTGCCAGTCAGGTCCAGCAGTCGCGCCATGTCCAGGTGGGGTCGTGCGTTGTCGGGTGACAAGGCCAGGGCCTGGCCCAGCCGCGCACGGGCTTCATCAAACGCCCGGCTGTCCAGCGCTTCCTGAGCCAGTTCGCACTGGTAGTGCGACATGCGGCTTTTGAAGCTGCCTTGCTGGCTGGACTCCAACGCCTGTGCAACCGGCAGGGCCTTGGCCCATTCGCGTGTGCGCTCGTACAAACCCAACAGGGCCAACTGGGCTTCAGCCTCGTGTGCGGTACCAGTGAGCTGCTGCAGGCTGGCTTCCGCGCGGTCGAGCAGTCCGGCGCGCATGAAGTCCATCGCCAAAGCGTGCTGTGCGCGGTCGCGGTCTGCCTTGCTCAGGTCGGCACGCTGGAGCAGGTGCTGGTGAACGCGCACGGCGCGGTCGTAATCGCCCCGGCGGCGGAACAGGTTGCCCAGTGCAAAGTGCAGGTCGGTGGTGTCCGGGTCTTGCTGGACGGCTTCGATGAAAGCATCGATGGCCTGGTCCTGCTGTTCGTTGAGCAGGTAATTCAGCCCTTTGAAGTAGGAGCGTGGCGCACTGCGTGTTTCGATGCGCCATTGCCGTATGTCGAAGCGCGAGGCCAGCCAGCCCGCCACAAACGCCACGGGCAGTGCCCACAGCACCCAACTCAGGTCAAGTTCCATGGACTGTGGTGTCCTCGTCGGTGCGGGGGGCAGTGGTCACTGTGGATGCTTTCGCCTGGCGTCGGGCAGCCAGCCACAACGGCAGCATCACGGCAATGCCGGCGAACATGCCCGCCACGAAGGTTGCCAGCACCACCAGCACCATGGGTGCTTGCCATTGTTGGCCAAAAAAGAAGTGCAGTTCGACCGGCGCCTGGTTGTTCAGCGCAAAAGCGAAAAGCACAAAAAAAATGACTGCCTTGAGCAGCCATGTGAAGTATTTCAAGGCGTCCCCATGTGTGAGGTCCGCATTTTAAGGTGCTGACTTTTTGCGTGTGGGTGGTTCCAGCGCCACACCGGATGCTTGCATCTGTCGGGTGCGTTCGTCCACGGCCTCGCGCAGGGCTTTGCCCGGCTTGAAGTGTGGGACGCGCTTTTCAGGAATGGCCACGCTTTCGCCCGAGCGGGGATTGCGACCCTGACGCGGGGGCCTGCGGTTGATGGAGAAGCTGCCAAATCCGCGAATTTCAATGCGGTGGCCCTTGACCATGGCATCGCTCATGGCATCCAGGATGGCTTTGACCGCAATCTCTGCATCGCGGTGCGCCAATTGCCCGAACTGCTGGGCCAAGGCTTCAACCAGATCGCTTCGTGTCATGGGGTGGCTCACAAAAAAACACCCGGTGGGCCCCGCTTCGCAACGGGACGCACCGGGCGTTGTTCAGACTGGCTTAACCGTTGTTGTCCAGCTTGGCGCGCAGCAGGGCGCCCAGGCTGGTCGTTCCTGCGTTTTCGCGGGCAGACTGCTGGCTCAGGGTGGCCATGGCTTCTTGCTGGTCAGCCTGGTCCTTAGCCTTGATGGACAACTGGATGTTGCGGGTCTTGCGGTCCACGTTCACCACCACGGTGGTCACTTCGTCGCCTTCTTTCAGCACGTTGCGTGCGTCTTCCACGCGGTCACGGCTGATTTCGGAGGCGCGCAGGTAGCCCAACACGTCTTCGCCGAGGTCGATTTCAGCGCCCTTGGCATCCACGGTCTTGACCTTGCCGGTCACGATGGCACCCTTGTCGTTGATGGACGCGAAGGTGGTGAATGGGTCGGAATCCAGCTGCTTGATGCCCAGGCTGATGCGTTCGCGGTCGACGTCAACGGCCAGCACCAGGGCTTCGACTTCCTGGCCCTTCTTGTAGTTGCGCACGGCGGCTTCGCCGGTTTCGTTCCAGGACAGGTCAGACAGGTGAACCAGACCGTCGATGCCGGCAGCCAGACCCACGAACACGCCGAAGTCGGTGATGGACTTGATGGGGCCCTTCACGCGGTCGCCGCGCTTGGTGTTCTGTGCAAACTCTTGCCATGGGTTGGCACGGCACTGCTTCATGCCCAGGGAGATGCGGCGCTTGTCTTCGTCGATTTCCAGAACCATGACTTCGACTTCGTCGCCCAGGGCCACGAGTTTGGAAGGGGCCACGTTCTTGTTGGTCCAGTCCATTTCGGACACGTGGACCAGACCTTCGATGCCTGGCTCCAGCTCAACAAACGCGCCGTAGTCGGCGATGTTGGTGATCTTGCCGAACATGCGGGTGCCCTGGGGGTAGCGGCGGCCAACGCCCATCCATGGGTCGTCGCCCATTTGCTTCAGGCCCAGAGACACGCGGTGTTTTTCGGTGTCGAACTTGAGCACTTTGGCGGTGATTTCCTGACCAGCGGCCACCACCTCGGAGGGGTGACGCACACGGCGCCATGCCATGTCGGTGATGTGCAGCAGGCCATCGATGCCGCCGAGGTCCACGAACGCACCGTATTCGGTGATGTTCTTGACCACGCCGGTCACGATGGAGCCTTCGCGCAGGGTTTCCATCAGCTTGGCGCGCTCTTCGCCCATGGAGGCTTCCACCACGGCACGGCGGCTCAGCACCACGTTGTTGCGCTTGCGGTCGAGCTTGATGACCTTGAATTCCAGGGTCTTGTTTTCGTAAGGGGTCAGGTCTTTGGTCGGACGTGTGTCAACCAAAGAGCCGGGCAGGAAGGCACGGATGCCGTTGACCAGCACGGTCAGGCCGCCCTTGACCTTGCCGCTGGTGGTGCCGGTGACGAATTCGCCGGATTCCAGGGCTTTTTCCAGGCTCATCCAGGAAGCCAGACGCTTGGCCTTGTCGCGGCTCAGCAGCGTGTCGCCGAAACCGTTTTCCACGGAGTCGATGGCCACGGAGACAAAGTCGCCGACCTGTACTTCGAGTTCGCCCAGATCGTTCTTGAATTCTTCAAGGGGAACGTAGGCTTCCGATTTCAAACCGGCGTTCACAACCACGTGGTTGTGATCGATGCGGATCACTTCGGCAGTGATCACTTCGCCAGAGCGCATTTCGGAACGCTTCAGGGACTCTTCAAACAGGGCGGCAAAAGATTCAGACATTGAGTTTCCTAAACTGCTTTCCAGCCAAAGCGCGTCACACCGACATGGGTGACATCAGAAGGGGCAGGGTGCAGTCGATTGGTTGCGACAGGTGTCGCGGGTTGAGGTCAATAGAACCAGGTCGACTGCGCGCTGGAGAAGCGCGGCGGGACGCCCTGGGCCCGGTTGCCTTGGTGACCAGGGTCAAAAAGGCTGTTTGCTTTGCCACCAGGTCAGGACCTGAGCCACCGACTCGTCGATGGTTTGAGTGGAGTTGTCCAGCAGCAAAGCGTCTTCGGCGGGTTTGAGCGGTGCGTGCTGGCGGGACATGTCCTGCGCATCACGGGCCTTCAGCGCTCGCAAAAGATCTTCGATTATAGCGGGCTGGCCACGGCCCAGCAACTGCGAGAAACGGCGCTGGGCGCGGGTTTCGGCGCTGGCGGTCAGGAATACTTTCAGCGGCGCACTGGGGAAAATCACCGTGCCCATGTCGCGTCCATCGGCCACCAGACCTGGCAGCTGCCTGAAGCGCTGTTGCAAATCCAGCAGGGCGTTGCGCACCCCCGGGATGGCGGACACAGCGGAGGCAGCCATTCCCGCAGACTCTGCGCGCACGGCGTCGGTCACATCGTCTTCGCCCAGCCACACGTGGCCTTCGCCAAAGCGCACTTCCATGGCCGACGCCAATGCAGTGATTCGTTCAGCGTGTTCGGGCCGTGCCACATCTTCTGTGAGTAGCGACAGGCCGGCGCGCTGCGCGCTGAGGCCCACCAGGCGGTACAACACACCGGAGTCAAGCACGTGGTAGCCCAGGCGGGCCGCCACTTCGGTGGCCAGCGTTCCTTTGCCCGAGGCGGTGGGGCCGTCGATGCAGATCACCGGCACAGTGCCGGGCGCTGCGTCGGCCACCGAGAACAGGCACTCGAAATAGTCGGGGAAGGTTTTGGCGACGCATTTCGGGTCTTCAATCCGCAGGGGCACCCCGTCGGCGTTGAATGCGGCCAGCGAAAAGCACATGGCCACGCGGTGGTCGTCATAGGTGTGGATGCTGGCGGCTTTCCAGCCACCGGGGGCAGGCGGTGCCACGCTGATCCAGTCAGGGCCCTCTTCCACAGTGGCGCCCAGTTTGCGCAGTTCGCAGGCCATCGCGGCGATGCGGTCGGTTTCTTTCACGCGCCAACTGGCAATGTTGGTGAGCGTGGTGGTGCCTTCGGCGTACAGCGCCATCACACCCAGAGTCATGGCTGCATCGGGGATGTGGTTGCAGTCCAGCGTGATGGCCTTCAGCGGCCAGGTGCCCCGGGTGATGTGCAACCAATTGGGCCCGCTGGTGATGTGCGCGCCCATGAGGGAGGCGGCCTCGGCAAAGCGGATGTCGCCCTGGATGCTGTCAGCCCCCACGCCTTGAATTTTGATGCCGTTTTTGCCTCCAGCGCTTGATGCTATTGCGCCGAGTGCTATGAAGTAACTGGCTGACGACGCATCTGCCTCAACGTGAATATCACCCGGTGAGCGGTAGGCGCTGCCCGCCGGAATGGTGAAACGTTGCCAGCCATCGCGCTGCACGGTGACGCCAAAACGCGCCAGCAGGTTCAGGGTGATGTCGATGTAGGGCTTTGAAATCAGCTCGCCCACCACGTCGATGTGAATGTCTTGCTTGGCCACGAGGGGCAACGCCAGCAGCAACGCGGTCAGGAATTGGCTGGACACGTCACCCCGCACCCGGATCGGTTCGCTCAGGTTCAGTGCCGACGGCTGACCGTTGCCAATGTGCAGGGGCGGGTAGCCTGCCTGGCCGGTGTAGCTGACTGGGCAGCCCAGTTGCTGCAGTGCGTCCACCAGGTCGCCAATGGGGCGCTCGTGCATGCGCGGCACACCGCTGAGCGTGAATGCACCACCGTGTACAGCGGTCAGCAGCGACAGCGCGGCGGTCAGCGGGCGCATGGCCGTGCCGGCGTTGCCCATGAACAGGTCGGCCTGCTGGACGGGCAGTTGCGCGGCCAGCCCGGTGATGTGCCAGGTGTTGCCGCCCACGGGCGTGACGGTACAGCCCAGCTGCTTCAGGCCCTTCAGCATGACGCGGGTGTCGTCAGAGTCGAGCAGGTCGTGCACGGTGGTGGCGCCGTCGCACAGCGCGGCCAGCAGCAACACGCGGTTGGAAATGCTTTTGGAGCCAGGCAGGGTGACCTCGCCACTGGCGTG
>JAIFMP010000007.1 GCA_020048405.1 Hydrogenophaga sp. | reverse complement strand
TCACAAGCTGATCTCAAGGGGTTTGAACATGAAGCCATTCTGGGCAGCGCAACACGTCAAGCACCTGTCGGGCGGATTACAAATTTGTCAGTTGGGCCACAAGCCTGGTGGCTGCGGGCACACTTCGCGGCAGGAGAGCCCGCGTGAAAATTCTCATCGTTGAAGACGAGCCCAAAACGGGCGACTACCTGCGTCAGGGCCTGCGTGAAGCGGGCTACACCGTGGACCTGGCCACCCACGGCCTGGACGGCCTGCACCTGGGCCTGGAGGGGGACCACGATCTGGCCATTCTGGACGTGATGTTGCCCGGCATGGACGGCTGGACCGTGCTCAAAACCCTGCGCGCAAAGGGGCGGCACATGCCCGTGCTGTATCTGACCGCCCGCGACGAAGTGGCAGACCGTGTGAAGGGCCTGGAGCTGGGGGCGGATGACTACCTGGTCAAGCCGTTTTCGTTTGCCGAGCTGTTGGCCCGGGTGCGCACCATCCTGCGCCGTGGGCGTCCGGGCAACGAGCCCACCACCCTGGCCGCGGCCGACCTGGAGCTGGACCTGCTGCGCCGCCGTGTGACGCGGGCAGGCAAACGCATTGACCTGACCGCCAAAGAGTTTGCGCTGCTGGAGCTGCTGATGCGCCGCAGCGGTGAGGTGCTGCCGCGCAGCCTGATTGCCTCGCAGGTGTGGGACATGAACTTTGACAGCGACACCAACGTGATCGAGGTGGCCATGCGCCGTCTGCGCGCCAAGGTGGATGACGGATTCGAGCCCCGGTTGCTGCACACCGTGCGCGGCATGGGCTACGTGTTGGAAATGCCGGAGGACCAGTGAACAGCCGCCCCATGCTGCAACGCCTGACGCTGACCGCGCGGCTGACCGTGCTCTACACCGCCGTGTCCGCTGCTGTGCTGTTGGGCCTGGGGGCCCTCACGGCCCAAGCGGTCAACACCCATTTTGACGAACTGGACCAAATCACCCTGCACGAAAAAATGGCTGTTTTGCGCGGACTGGCTGCAAACACGGCCTCCCTGCAGGAATTGAGCGCGCGCCTGCCCGATGTGCTGCAAGGCCACGAGGGCCTGCTGGTGCGCGTGACCGACGGCGACCGCCTGCTGTACGCCACACCCAATGCCGCGTTCCCTCCACCCGGTCACTGGCAGGCGGTGCAAGACACGTTGGCCGCCCCCGCCAGCGCGAACGGCACGCTGGTAGCGCACGCAGCGTTTAACCCGGTTCATCACACCCACTTCGTGGCGCAGTTTCTGCGGGTACTGTGGGCCTACATGGCGCTGGCCACCCTGGCCAGCGGTCTGCTGGGCTGGTGGGCGGCACGCAACGGCCTGTCGCCCCTGCGCACCATGAAAGCCCGCGCGCAAGTCGTGAGTGCCCACAGGCTGGACGAGCGCATGCCCGTGGACGCCGTGCCCGTGGAACTGGCCGACTTGGCCCAAAGCCTGAACGAGATGCTGGTGCGCCTGCAGGCCGACTTCGACCGGCTGTCGGCGTTTTCGTCAGACCTGGCACACGAACTGCGCACTGACCGAAACGCAGGTCACGCTGTCACACAAGCGCACTGTGGACGAGTACCACAACGCCTTGGCCTCCAACTCTGAAGAATTGCAACGGCTGGCCCGCATGGTGTCGGACATGCTGTTTCTGGCCAAAACCGAAAACGGCCTGGCACTGCCCAACCCCGAGCAAATTGCCCTGCACGCAGAAGTGGCCGCACTGACCGACTTTTATGACGCTCTTGCCGCCGACAAACACCTTAGCTGGTCAGTGAGCGGCACAGCGCAGGTCCAAGGAGACCGGCTGATGCTGCGCCGGGCATTGAGCAACCTGCTGTCCAATGCCATACGACATTCGCCACCCGGCTCTTGTGTGACCATCCACTTGAGCAGCAGCTGGGAAGGCACCACGGCATCGGTGGCCAATGAAGGGCCCGACATCGATGCCGATGTGTTGCCCCGCTTGTTTGACCGCTTCTACCGCGCAGACGCTGCGCGCCGCCACCCCGCATCAGACGGCGCGGGTCTGGGTCTGGCCATCACCCGCGCCATCATGTTGGCGCACGGCGGTGGCGTGAGCGCCGAATCTGCGAACGGAACCACCCGCTTCACGCTGGCGTTTCAAAACATGCCGGCGTGAAGGTGCAACCCTGCGTCAGCCCTGAAGGGCTGCGTCCACCAGCTTGTTCAAAGTAGCGCTGGGGCGCATGACGGCGGTCACCTTGGCCGTATCGGGCAAGTAGTAACCACCAATGTCCACCGGCTGGCCTTGCACCGCGCGCAGTTCTTCCACGATGGTTTGCTCGTTGTCGGCCAGCTGCTGCGCCAAAGTGGCGAAGCGGGCCGCCAGTTCAGCGTCGTCTTTCTGCGCTGCCAGTTCCTGCGCCCAGTACATGGCCAGGTAGAACTGGCTGCCGCGGTTGTCGAGCTGACCTGTCTTTGGGCTGGGGTTCTTGTTGTTGTCCAGCAATTTGCCGGTCGCTGCATCCAGCGCCTTGGCCAGCAACACGGCTTTCTTATTGCTGGTTTTCAGGCCCATGTCTTCAAAGCTGACGGCCAGCGCCAGGAATTCACCCAGGCTGTCCCAGCGCAGATGGTTTTCTTCCACGAGCTGCTGTACGTGTTTGGGGGCAGAACCGCCCGCGCCGGTTTCGTACATGCCACCACCGGCCATCAAAGGAACGATGGACAGCATCTTGGCGCTGGTGCCCAGCTCCATGATGGGGAACAGGTCGGTCAGGTAGTCGCGCAGGATGTTGCCGGTGGCACTGATGGTGTCCAGGCCACGAATGACGCGTTCCAGCGTGTAACGCATGGCGCGCACCTGGCTCATGATCTGGATTTCAAGGCCCGCCGTGTTGTGCTCGTGCAGGTACATCTTGACCTTGGTGATGAGCTGCGCTTCGTGCGGACGGTACTGGTCGAGCCAGAACACCACGGGCATGCCGGAATTGCGGGCACGCGTGACGGCCAGCTTCACCCAGTCGCGGATGGCGGCGTCTTTCACTTGGCACATGCGCCAGATGTCGCCGGTTTCCACGTTTTGGCTCAGCAGCACTTCACCGGTGTTGATATCGGTGATGTTGGCCACACCGTCTTCGGTGATTTCGAAGGTCTTGTCGTGTGAACCGTACTCTTCAGCCTGCTGCGCCATCAAGCCCACGTTGGGCACGGTACCCATGGTCTTGGGGTCGAACGCGCCGTGCCACTTGCAGAAGTTGATCATCTCCTGGTAGATGCGGGCGAAGGTCGATTCGGGCATCACGGCCTTCACGTCCTTCAGGCGGCCGTTGGCGTCCCACATCTTGCCGCCGTTGCGGATCATGGCGGGCATGGAGGCATCGACGATCACATCGTTGGGCGAGTGGAAGTTGGTGATGCCTTTGGCAGAGTCCACCATCGCCAGTTCGGGGCGGTGCTCGTGGCAGGCGTGCAGGTCGCGCTTGATTTCGTCCTGTTTGCTCTGTGGCAGCGTGGCGATCTTGCCGTACAGGTCGGCCATGCCGTTGTTGACGTTGACACCCAGTTCTTTGAACGTGGCAGCGTGTTTTTCAAATGCTTCTTTGTAGAAAATCTTCACGCAGTGGCCGAAGACGATGGGGTGCGAGACCTTCATCATGGTGGCCTTGACGTGCAGCGAGAACATCACGCCCGTTTTGCGCGCATCTTCAATTTCGCGTTCGTAGAACTCCAGCAGCGCCTTTTTGCTCATGAACATGCTGTCGATCACTTCACGGTCGAGCAGCGAGACCTTGGGCTTCAACACAATGGTTTTGCCGCTGTTGGTGATGAGTTCCATCTTCACATCACGTGGGCGGTCCAGCGTCATGGACTTTTCGCCGTGATAGAAGTCGCCGTGGTGCATGTGTGACACGTGCGAGCGCGATGCCTGGCTCCACTCGGCCATGGAGTGGGGGTTTTTGCGGGCAAATTCCTTCACGGCCTTGGGGGCGCGGCGGTCGGAGTTGCCCTCGCGCAGCACCGGGTTCACGGCGCTGCCAATGCACTTGGCGTAGCGGGCGCGAAGGGCTTTTTCTTCGTCAGTCGAGGGCTGTTCAGGGTAGTCGGGAATGGCGTAGCCCTTGCTTTGCAACTCGCGAATACAAGCCACCAATTGCCCCACCGATGCGCTGATGTTGGGCAGCTTGATGATGTTGGTGCTGGGCTTGAAAGTCAGACGACCCAGCTCGGCCAGGTTGTCGGGCACCTTCTGTTCAGCGCTCAGGTATTCAGGGAATTCAGCCAGCACACGGGCGGCCACAGAGATGTCGGACGACACGACATCGATACCGGCCGGTGCGGCAAATGCGCGCACGATGGGGAGGAACGCACACGTGGCGAGGAAGGGTGCTTCGTCGGTCAGTGTGTAGATGATTTTGGATTGGTCAGCCATGAAAGTCCTCATTGTTTTGGGTGGAAGATGTGCAAGGAACAGCGTGTGCCCACCCGAGATATTAAGCCCGAGTTCTGACGCCGTTCTTGTGACCCTGGTTCTCGTGCGCAACGGCTTCACCGTGTGCAGCGGCCACCAACTCGGACAGGGTGCCGCAGGCCGGGCTGAGCACAGTGGCGACCACGGAACCCAACATGCCAAAGCATTGCTGCGAACACGACACTCCCGCCCCGCCAAACCTGGTGGATCTGCCCCGCTACCGCCGCATCCTGTGGGCGGCGCTGCTCGTCAACGCCATCATGTTTGTGATTGAGGTGGCAGCAGGCATCAGCGCCGGTTCCCTGTCGTTGCTGGCTGATGCCGTGGACTTTGCCGGTGACGCACTGAACTATGGCGTGTCCTTGGCGGTGCTGGCGGCCAGGCTGTGCAAGTGGAGCAACAGCTCTTTGTAGATGAACTCGAACAACTTGCTATCGCCCGCCGCAAACAGCTTCTGGCGCTTCCAGCCAAACGGCTTGCCCTCGGCAGTTTTGGGATGCTCGGGTTTGTCGGTAAACGGGGCCGCCCTGGGTGTTTTTGGAACTGGCACCGCCTAGCCTGACCTCGCCGTGGCGGGCCTGATGGCGACATTGGCCCTGCAGGGTGGCTGGCAAGTGATGCAGCAGGCGCGCGAGGAACTGGCCAGCTCCTCTGTGACTGAAGCACACCGCCATGGCGAATCCAACTGCAGCCGATAAAAGGACACAACCCTGTTCGGGTAATTATGTATACGATTAACCAGATATTTTGTATACAGTTTTGCACACACGTTTCAAACAGGAGTTGTGCATGACCGTTTCCACCCACCCCGTTGATGAGCATTTGCCAGCGCCCAAGCTGGCGGCTTTGGGCCTACAGCATGTGCTGGTGATGTACGCAGGGGCCGTTGCAGTGCCGCTGATCGTGGGGCGAGCGCTCAAGCTCAGCCCAGAGCAAGTGGCCATGCTGATTTCGGCCGACCTGTTCTGCTGCGGGCTGGTCACGCTGATCCAGTCGCTGGGGGCCACACAGTGGTTCGGCATCAAGCTGCCGGTGATGATGGGCGTGACGTTTGCGTCCGTGGCACCCATGGTGGCCATGGCCAACAGCAACCCGGGCGTGGCCGGTGCCGGATTGATTTTTGGCTCCATCATCGGCGCGGGGGTGGTGTCCATCCTGATTGCTTTTCCCGCCGGTGGTCACAGGCACCATCATTGCCGTCATTGGCATCAGCCTGATGCGCGTGGGCATCAACTGGATTTTTGGCAACCCCTTTGGCCCCACGGCCCCCAGCGTGGTCAACCCTGAGCACGCCAAGTGGCTGGCCGACGTGACGGCGCTGGCCGGATCGGGCACCGCCCCCGCCGTTCCGAAAGGCCTGGCACTGGTGGGCACCGTGCCCAACCCGCTGTACGCACAGTTGCCTCACATCGCCATCGCCGGCCTGGTGCTGGTGTCCATTCTGCTGATTGCCAAATACGCCAAGGGCTTCGTCGCCAACATCTCGGTGCTGCTGGGCATTGTCATCGGCGGTGTCATTGCCACCGGCATGGGCCTGATGAACTTTGACAAAGTGGCCAAAGCTGGCTGGTTTGACGTGGATTTTTGACCCCATCCTGATCCTGACCATGAGCCTGGTGATGGTGGTGGTGATGATTGAAAGCACCGGCATGTTCCTCGCCCTGGGCGACATGACCGACCGCAAAATTGACCAGAAAGCCCTGACTGCGGGCCTGCGCACCGACGGCCTGGGCACGCTGATTGGCGGCATTTTCAACACCTTTCCGTACACCAGCTTCTCGCAAAACGTGGGCCTGGTGGGCGTGACCGGCGTGAAGAGCCGCTTTGTGTGTGTGGCCGGTGGCGTGATCTTGATGGTGCTGGGCCTGCTGCCCAAAATGGCGGCGCTGGTCGAATCGCTGCCCACCTTTGTATTGGGCGGGGCCGGTCTGGTGATGTTCGGCATGGTGGCGGCCACTGGCATCCGCATTTTGGCGGCGGTGGACTACAAGACCAACCGCAACAACCTGTTCATTGTGGCGGTGTCCATCGGCATAGGCATGGTGCCGCTGATTGCGCCCAACTTCAAACAGTGGATGCCGCACAGCATCCACCCGCTGATCGAGTCGGGCATTTTGCTGGCCAGCATTGCCGCCGTGGCGCTCAACCTGTTCTTCAACGGCGCAGCGGCCAATGACAGCGACGCGGTGAACGCAGCCAAACAGGCCGACGCACACTGAGCGGCGGAGCGACCTCCGAACGCTGCTACTCCCCGATGACTACGCACTCCGCCGCACACAGTCGATGTACTTTTGCATGCTTATTGCGCACTGCGTTCGGAAAAGAAACCTCATGAATCAGTTTGCCCCTGCCGCCCTGTCACGCCGCCGATTCAACCTGGCCAGCGCCAGCCTGATGAGGCCGCCACTGCTGAACGCCTGCGCAAGTACGGTGCTCAATGCCCCCCCTTCAGGTGGGCGGACTGTTCGCCGGACGAATTGACGACCAGGGATTCATGGAAGCAGGCTGGCGAGGCCTGGAGCGTGCACGGCTGGAGCTGGGTGCCCAAACACGGCACACCGCCGGGGTGCAGCCCCGCAAAGAGTTGCTGGCAGCCGCTTTGGCGGATCTGGCAAGGTCGGGCGTCAGCCTGGTGGTGGCCCATGGCGGGCAAAACAACGAGGCCTGTGCCGAGGTAGCTGCCCAGTTTCCACAAGTGAAGCTCGTGGGGACACAAGGCGCGGTGACCGGTGCCAACCTGTGCAGCTGCGAAGTGCTGCAGGAAGAATCTGCCTACCTGGGCGGTGTGCTGGCCGCCCTGAGCACACGAACGGGCGTGGGCGGCCACATGTCAGGTATCCGTGTGCGCCCGGACTGAAGGGACGCGCTGCCTATGTGGCGGGCGTGAAGGCCACCAACCCTGGCGTGAAGGTGCTCACCAACTTTTCGGGCAATCAGGATGACAACGCACTGTCCAAACGCATTGCGCTGGCGCAGATGGCTGCCGGAGCCGATGTGGTGTTCACGATGCTGAACGCTGGCCGAACCGGTGTCACTGAGGCATGCCGGGAAAAAGGCACACGCCAGATCGGCAACGTGATCGACTGGGTGCAACGCGACCCAACAGTGTTTGTGAGGTCTGCCATGGCGGATGTCAGCATGACCATGTTCCAGGCCGTGAGCGACGCCTGCAATGGCAAATTTCCGGCAGGCACAGTGCAGAAAATCGGCATCTCGAACCCATTGGCGGTCAGCCTGAACATGGCCAGCGATCTGCCGGCCAACGTACGTCAGCACGTGGAGGCGGTGGCCCACTCGCTGGCGCAAGGTGAGACCACCGTAACTGATGTTTGCGCGGGGCCTGAGTTTCCCAACCCGACTTGAACCTCCGCACCAAACCCCCTGTAACCCAGAAAATTGCACAGGGCATCCAGCATGGGTGTGCCGCTGACGCGGTATTGCTGCACCCGTCCGTTGGGCATGGTGCGGGTCAGCAGCACGTCCAGAAACGGGTTGCGTGACGAAATCCGGGCCTGCAGGTCGGCCCGCTCGGCAATGTTCCAGCCATGCTGGTCGGTGGGGCATGCGTCGCTGTCCGGGTGGGTGGCTTCCACGGCCGCCTCCAGCACTTTGGCGTCGGCTGTCAGCCCCAGAATTTCCAGCACCGGGCCCGACACGCGGGTGAATTCACCCACCTGGTTTTGCTCCCAGTGCCAGTCGGTGGACAGTTCGGTAAGGGCCTTGTAACGCGCCTCGCTGTCGCGCAGCTCTGCCGTGCGAGCCAGCACCTGCCGCTCAAGTTCGTGGTTGTAGTCGTCAAGTTGCTGGTACAGCAGGCGCACCTGCAGCAGGTTGTGGATGCGGGTTTTCACCTCCAGCAGGTCAAACGGTTTGCTGACAAAGTCTTTGGCCCCGGCTTGCAGGGCGCGCACCTTGTGGCCCGGCTGGGCGGTGATGACCAGCACAGGTAGGTAGTCGTCAGTATGGGAGGCTTTCAGCTGTTCCATCACCTCAAAGCCATCCATCACCGGCATGAGCAGGTCCAGCAGGATCAGGTCGAACGGGGCTTGCTGGTCAAGCGCGTACACCTCGGTGGGGTCGGTGGTGCTGCTGACCTGGGTGTAGCCCGCTGTTTCCAGCATGTCTTCCAACAGGCTCACGTTGGCGGGCTGGTCGTCCACGATGAGGATGCGGGCATCCAGAATGTGCTGGGTTGTGAGGATCATGGCGTGGTCTCGTTGTTGTTGTTAAAGCGATTTGGCGCACTGGCATGCGCCAGTGCCGCATCAAGGGCTGCCAGCAACCGCTGGACCTTGAAGGGTTTGGTCACATAGTCAAAAAAGCCGGCGTCCATGCCCTTCTGAATGTCACGTGGCACGGCATTGGCACTCAGAGCCACGACGGGAATGTGGGCCGTGCTGGGGTCAGACCGCAGGATGCGCATCGCATCAATGCCGTTCAGGCCGGGCAGATTGATGTCCATCAGCACCACGTCGGGCTGGTACACACGGGCATATTCAATGCCCAGGCTGGCATCGGGCGCACCAAGCAGGCGCCAGTCGGTGCGGCGGGCAATCACCTTCTCCACCAGCTCCAGGTTGGCCGGGTTGTCTTCCACGTACAACACGGTGCGCAACACGTTTGGCGTGTCGGCTGGTTCTGATGTGGGGGCCAACACCGCATCGAAAGGTGAGATGTCCAGCGTGGGTGCCGTGGTCAGGGGCATGCTCACCCAAAATTCACTGCCCACACCCAGCGCGCTGTCGGCACCGATGTCACCACCCATCAACTGCACCAGACGCTGGGCCACCACCAGGCCAATGCCGGTGCCTTCTTCGGTGCCCTGCTCTTGCCCCAGCCGGTTGAAGGGTTGAAACAACTGGGCCAATTTGTCAGGTGCCATCCCGCGTCCGGTGTCACGCACGCAGATGCGCACCGCGTCGGGTTGGGCCAGCGTGCACTGAACGGTGACATGCCCGCCCACCTGGTTGTATTTGATGGCGTTGAACAGCACATTGATCATCACCTGCTTGAGCCGCGTGTGGTCGGCCATGACGTAACACGGTACCTCCAGCGGCACAAACACCATGGCAATGCCGCGTTTCTGCGCCTGTGGCTCCATCATGGCGCGGCATTCGGCCAGCAACTCGGACAGCAGCACCGGCTCGTGCGACAAACTCACGGTGCCCGATTCGATCAGTGCCAGGTCCAGAATTTCATTGATGAGTTCCAGCAGATACCAGCCGGCTTTCAAAATCTGATCCACGCTGCGTTTTTGCAGCGGCGTGGGCGGCGGGGTGCCCGAATCGACCAGCTGGGCAAAGCCCAATATGGCGTTGAGCGGCGTGCGCAGCTCGTGGCTCATGCTGGAAATGAAGTCGGTTTTGGCGCGGTTGGCTTTTTCTGCGGCCACCAGTGCCTCGCCCAGTTGCTGCTGCACGAGGTGGCGCGCCGAGTTGTCGGTGCTGATCAGCAGGTAACCAATGATGTCCCCCGCATGGTTGCGCAGCGCAGTGATGGACACCAGGGCCGGGAACGAGCTGCCGTCTTTGCGGATGTAGGTCAGCTCGTGAATGTCCTCTATGCCCCTGGACGCCTTGAACGCCAATGCCTCGAAGCCAGGCGCAATGTGGGTGTCCAGCTCGGCACTCAGGGCCAGGGCACGGGCGCGCACCTCGGCGGGGTCGTGCATGTCGCTGGGGCGGGTACGGTCAATCACCTCGGCGGCGCGGTAGCCCAGCATCTGTTCGGCACCCACGTTGAAGAGCTGGATGATGCCTTTTTCGTCGGTGGCAATGATGGAAAAACTGGCGCTGGTCAGGATGGCGTTTTGCAACACCTCTGCCTTCAGCACCTGGTCCTTCGACAAAATGCGCGAAATGGTTCAAAGCGGCCGCCGCCCACTGATGTTGCGCAGCAACACCACCACGATGGCAATCACCAGCAGCACGTGGATGAAGCCGCCCATAAAGGTCGAGGTCACCAGTCCCAACAGCCAGAGAACAATCAGCACAACTGCCAACGTGTAAAGCATTTGAATTCCATTCGGCAAGAAAAGTCAAAGCGGCACGGTAGCCCCGCCCCAGCTTTTCACCGTGCGCTATCGCACATAAGCCGCCATTAAGTGCGACAGAGAGCACCCAGTTCAAGAAAAGTGCCCAACTGTCGGCCAGCCGGTGGTTGAGGTAGGCTTGTGACCCTGATGGCGACTGGAGCCACCACCCGGAGACACAACCCCATGAAACCCACACCCAATGCCACCCTGTCGCCCGCCGAGCAGGCCCTGCACGACGCCGCTTGCGACTACCACCGCTACCCTGTGCGCGGCAAGATTGCCGTCACCCCCACCAAGGCCCTGACCAACCAGCGCGACCTGTCGCTGGCCTACTCCCCCGGCGTCGCCTACCCCTGCCTTGAAATTGCCGCCGACCCCACCAAAGCCGCCGAATACACCAGCCGGGGCAACCTGGTGGGCGTGGTCACCAATGGCACCGCCGTGCTGGGCCTGGGCGACATCGGCCCCCTGGCTGGCAAGCCGGTGATGGAGGGCAAGGGCTGCCTGTTCAAAAAGTTTGCAGGCATCGACGTGTTCGACATCGAACTGGCCGAGCGCGACCCCGACAAACTCATCGACATCATTGCCAGCCTGGAACCCACGCTGGGCGGCATCAACCTGGAAGACATCAAGGCGCCCGAGTGCTTCTACATTGAGAAGAAGCTGAGTGAGCGCATGGGCATTCCCGTGTTCCACGACGACCAGCACGGCACAGCTATCATCAGCAGCGCCGCGCTGCTCAACGGCCTGGAGCTGGTGGGTAAAGCCATTGGTGACGTGAAAATTGCCGTGTCAGGCGCCGGTGCCGCCGCCCTCGCCTGCCTGGACGTGATGGTGGGCCTGGGTGCCCGCCCTGCCAACATCCTGGTGTGCGACTCCAAAGGCGTGATTTACCAGGGCCGCCCCGGTGGCTACGACGAGTCCAAAGCCCGCTTCGCCCAAGACACCACCGCCCGCACCCTGGCCGACGCGGTCAACGGGGCTGACGTGTTCCTTGGCTGCAGCGCCCCCGGCGTGTTGACCGCCGAGATGGTGAAAACCATGGGCCCCAGCCCCATCATCCTGGCGCTGGCGAACCCTGAACCCGAAATTCGCCCCGAACTGGCAAAGGCCGTGCGGCCCGACTGCATCATTGCCACCGGCCGTTCGGACTACCCGAACCAGGTCAACAACGTGCTGTGTTTCCCGTACATCTTCCGGGGGGCACTGGACTGCGGTGCCACCCGCATCACCGAGGCCATGAAGCTGGCCTGCGTGCGGGAAATTGCCGAGCTGGCCAAAGCCGAAACCAGCGACGAAGTGGCCGCCGCCTACGCGGGCCAGGAGCTGAGCTTTGGGCCCGACTACCTCATCCCCAAGCCCTTCGATGCGCGCCTGATCCTGCGCATTGCCCCCGCCGTGGCCAAAGCCGCCGCCGAGTCGGGTGTGGCCGCACGCCCCATTGCAGACATGGAGGCCTACCGCCAGGAGCTGACCCGGTTTGTGTATCAAACCGGCATCCTGATGCAGCCCGTGTTCAACGCCGCTAAAGCCCTGCCCAAAAACGCCAAGCGGGTGGCCTACGCCGATGGCGAAGACGAACGCACACTGCGCGCCGCGCAAATGGTCATTGACGAAAACCTGGCCACGCCCATCCTGATTGGACGGCCCGCCGTCATCAACGCAAGGCTGGAGAAAGCGGGCCTGCGCATCCGGCTGGGGGTGGACTTTCAGAACGTCAACCCCGAAGACGACCCACGTTTCCGCCGCTACTGGGAGCACTACCAGAAGCTGATGGGCCGCAACGGCGTGACGCCCGACATGGCCAAAGCCGCCGTGCGCCGTTCCAACACGCTCATTGCTGCGCTGATGGTGTCGCTGGGCGATGCCGATGCCATGCTGTGCGGGCTGGTGGGCACCTACGAAACCCACCTGGAGCGCATCCGCAGTGTGCTGGGTGTGGCCCCCGGTGCCAGCAACTTTGCCGCGCTGAACGTGCTGATGACCGAGCAGCGCACCCTGTTCATTGCCGACACCTACGTCAACGACGACCCCAGCGCCCAGCAACTGGCCGAGATTGCCGCCATGGCGGTGGAACAGGTGCAACGCTTTGGCCTGCCACCCAAGGTGGCGTTTTTGTCGCACTCCAGCTACGGCTCCAGCATGCGTCCCTCGGCCCGCAAAATGCGCGAAGCCCGCGACCTGTTCGTGGCCGCTCACCCCGATGTGGAATGCGACGGTGAGCTGCACGGCGACGCTGCCCTGAGCGAAGACGTGCGCAAAACCTACCTGCCCGAGACCACCCTGAGCGGCTCGGCCAATGTGTTGATTTGCCCCAACCTGGACTCGGCCAACATCCTGTACAACGTGCTGAAAACCACCAACAGCCACGGCGTCACCATCGGCCCGGTGCTGATGGGCGCGGCAGCGCCGGTGCACATCCTGGCCCCGTCGGCCACCGTGCGCCGTGTGCTGAACATGACCGCCCTGGCCGCTGCGCACGCGGCGGTCAAGCGCAAGTAAGCCCCGCGCCGCTGAGCCAGCCCCTTCAGCCCAGGTCGAGGGTGCCCGCCAGCGTCACACCGTGCGGGGGTTCGTAGCCCGCCACCACCACCACACGGTGGGGGTGGTCTGCCAGTTCGTCCAGCATGTCGAGCACATGGCCGATGGAGGCGCGGTCCAGCGCAGCAAATGGGTCGTCCAGCAGGGTGAGTGCGGCACCTGATGCAAACCCCGCTGCCCAGCGCAGCTTGCGCCGCATGCCCATGGACAGGGCGTAAAGCGGTTTGTCAAGGTGGGGCAACAAAGCAAACCCGTCCAGATGTTCGGCCAGCTCGTCGGCCTGCCAACTGGCGTGCCTTGCCTGCTGCTGGGCCAGGTAGGCGCGGCCGGTGAGCGCGTCGAGCGCGTTGCTGGCTGGGTCGCACCAGAACACCTGGGCGGTGTAATCGGGGTTCGGCAGGCAGTCTGTGCCCCAGGCCGGGCTGCCGTTCAATGTCAGCGTCCCTGCGGTGGGGCGCAACTCGGCAGCCAGCAGGCGCAGCCATGTGGTTTTGCCTGCACCGTCGCCACCCAGCAAGGCCGTCACGCCGGGTGGAAGCCGGGCGCTCCAACCGCGCCAGGCAGGGCCTTGGGGCCAGGCAAAGTCCAAACCGTTCACATCCAACACCGTTCGCCTCCCATTCAAGCCGCAGCAGCCCGTTCCCAATGCCGCAGACGCCACGCGGCTCCCACGGCGCAGGCAGCGGCCAGGGTGCCCGCCCAGAACACGGCCGACAGGCCCCATTGCGCACTGATTGCTCCGCCACCCAAACCGCCCAGCACACCCGACACGCCGTAACCCAGCACCGTGTACAGCGCCTGCCCCCGTCCGCGCAGGCGGCCCGGGAAGTGGTGGGAAATGAGGGCAATACACGCCGTGTGGTGCGCTGCAAACGTGATGGCGTGCAGCATTTGTGCCAGCACCAGCAGGGGCAATACCAGCGGCCAAGCGGCGGTCAGCGCCAGCCTGGCGGTGGCCAACACTGCGGCCAGCACCAGCCAGCCAGTCAGGCTCATCAGCGGCAGCCAGCGGCCCTGGGTGAAAAACCACGCCACCTCCAGCACCACCGACACGGCCCACAGCGCCCCGATGGTGGTTTTGCTGTAACCCAAGCTGTCCAGGTACAGCGAAAAAAACACATAAATGGCCATGTGCGACAACACATGGCAAAACACGGCCGCAAACAGCCATGCCACTGCGGGTTGGCGCAGCAAGGCCAACACCGGCTGGCTGGGTGGCTCGTGGGCGTGGGGCGCGGGCTCTTTCACGTCGGGCAGCCACCACACGCTGGCGGTCAGGGCCAGCAAGGTGGCCACGGTCCACGCGGGAAAGTCGGCCATGCCACGCCGCTCGAACCACGCGCCGGCCACCATCACTGTCACCAGAAACCCCAACGAGCCCCACAGGCGCACCCGCCCATAGCGTTTGGCGTCAAAGCTGCCGCCCTGGCTGACGAGGTGCGCCATGGCAGCTTCGCTCATGGGCATCATGGAACTGGTGTGCACAAACATCAGCAACAGCACCACCAGCAACCCGGCAAACCCCAGGTTGGCCCACAGCCCCAGCGAACACACCAGCGCGGCCGTGGCCCCGTACCGCAGCAGCTTGACGCGTTCACCCGTGCGGTCGCTCAGCCAGCCCCAGCCGTACGGCGCAAACAGCCGCGTGGCCGACTGCACCGAGGTCAACACGCTGATGGCGAAAATGCCGAAACCCGCCTCCTGTAACCACAACGGCAAGTAGGGGTTGAAAAACCCGATGTGCGCAAAGTAACTGGCCGACAGCGCCGAAAACGGCACCAGCGATGCAGAGCCCAAGCCGGGGCCGCTGGCGGGTGTGGGCATGGGGGCGCGTCAGTCGCGCTCGCTCCACAAGACGCCGCCGGTGGCCCAGTCTGATTTTTTGACCTCGACCAGGATCACGTCCACACCCTCGGGCTTGCTGCCCAAGGTGTTCACGGCGGCCTCCGTCAGGGCTTTGACCAGGGCTTTTTTCTGCTCAGGCGTGCGGCCTTCGAACAGCTCAACATGGATGGTAGGCATAAAAACCAATAGCTTGAAAACCAATACCAACAAGCGGTAGAGGCTATTTTTGTTTGTAAATGCTGCGGGGTGGGCCACCCGCTGTGAGTCAGCGCTGGTAGCTGCAATCCATCTTATCAAGCCGTCGGCGCAGGGCGGGCCACTCACTGTCGCCATCGCGCTCGCTGCCGTCGCCCAGCCACTGGGCCAGTGTGCGGTCAGCCGTGGCAGGACTGGCCTGCAGCACCTCGGCGCGGCCCGCACACGCGGCCATGGCGCGCAACTGCGCCCGGGCTGCCCGCTCCAGGTGGTGCATGAGCATGTAGGCCTCGGCCACGGTGGCACCCACGGTCAGGGTGCCGTGGTTTTCAAGAATGAGCCCGTCATTTGCACCCAAGTTGCGCACCAAGCGCTCGCCTTCGTCGGCGGTGAGCGCCAGGCCTTCGTAGGGGTGGCGGCCCAGCCGGCCCCACAGGCGCATGGCATGTTGGGTGGTGGGCAACAACCCGCCGGGCACCATCGACAAGGCCATGCCCCAAGGGGTGTGCAGGTGCAGCACACAGGCGGCATCGGGCCGCGCGGCATGGATGGCACCGTGGATGGCAAACCCAGTCGGGTTGACCGAGTGCGGCGAGTCGCACAGTTTGCGCCCACTCACATCCACCTTCACGAGGTTGGACGCACACACCTCGTCAAACAACAACCCGTAGGGGTTGATGAGGTATGCACCCGGCGCGCCAGGCACCGCAGCCGAGATGTGGGTGTAGATGGTGTCGTCCCAACCATTCAGGGCAGCCAGCCGGTAAGCGGCTGCCAGGTCTTGGCGCACCGCCCACTCCAGCGCCGACACAACGGGAGACAGGGCCATCAGCCGCGCTGGCCGGGAATGGGTGCCAACGGCTGCACCACATCGCCACACTGGGCGCGGTGCTGCAGGGCGTGCTCCATCACCACCAGGGCCAACATGGCCTCGGCAATGGGGGTGGCCCGTATGCCC
>JAIFMP010000091.1 GCA_020048405.1 Hydrogenophaga sp. | reverse complement strand
AACCAGCTCAGCGCTTCGTCGTCCAGGCTGGGCACGCGCACCGTGTAGGCCAGCACTGGGGAGCCCGCCAGGTCGATTTTTTTGACGATGGGGTCGCGCAGGTCGCCGGGCAAATCGCTGCGCACGCCTTGCACGGCGCTGCGCACGTCGTCCACGGCCTCCTGCACGGGTTTTTCCAGGCGGAACTCGGCGGTGAGCGTGACCGCACCGTCCTGCACCTTGGTGGTGATGTTTTTCAGCCCTTGCAGCGTGGCCACGGCGTTTTCAAGCTTGCGGGCCACCTCGGTTTCGAGCTGGGCGGGCGCAGCGCCGGGCAGGCTGGCGGTGACGGTGATGGTGGGCAGGTCAAGGTCAGGAAAGTTCTGCACTTTCATGGCCTTGAAGCTCAGCAGCCCAGCAAAGCTGAGCATGACAAACAGCATCAGCGCCGGGACCAGGCGGAAACGTTCATGGCGCTAGGCCCTCAGTCAATAGCAAACTGTTGAATACAGACGAGCGGTAATGGCACTTTTGATTCATTTTTTGGCCCCCTCGGTCGTTGGGCCCGCTACCACCTTCACCACATCGCCGTCGTTCAGAAAGCCAGCGCCCTGCACCACCACTCGGGGCGCTGCACCAGTGGGCAGGCCACTTGCAATTTCCACTCGGTCGCCCACGCGCCGACCGGCCTGCACCTTCAGGCGTTGCACGCGGGCGGTGCCCGCTGCGTCGCTGCCCTTGGGCTCGGCCAGCACAAACAGGTAGGTGAACCCGTCTCGGTTCACCACTGCCTGTTGCGGCACAGTGGTGGCGGCGCTGTCACCCAACACCATCTCGCCGGCTGCAAACATGCCGGCCTTGATGGCCTCGGGAGTTCCGGGCAGCAGGTCCACATACACCAGCGCGGCGCGGGTTTGGGTGTCCACCGTGGGGCCCACCATGCGCACGCGCCCCTGTGCCATCACACCGTTGGCTGCCTTCAGGCTCACGGCCTGGCCGGGCTTGACGCGGGCCAGGTCGGCCGCGGGCACCTCGGCACGCCACTCCAGGCGGCCCTGGCGGATCAGCCTGAACAGCTCGGTGCCTGCGGGCACCACCGCGCCCACGGTGGCGCTGCGCGCCGCGACGATGCCGCTGTCAGGTGCCAGCACCTGCGCGTGTTTCAGGCGCAGCTCCTGCACCGCCAGCATGGCTTGGGCCGATTCCACCCGGGCCGCTGCCGTGACCGCTGCGGTGGTGAACTGGGCAATCTGCTGCTCGCTCATGGCACCGGTGGTTTGCAGGCTGCGGGCGCGGTCGGCGTTGGCCTGGGCCTCGGCGGCGTTGGCGCGGGCTTCGGCCAACGCGGCCCGGCTTTGGGCCACCTCGGCACGCACGCCCTCGGCGTCAAACACGGCCAGCACCTGGCCTGCCTTCACGCGGTCGCCCACCTGGGCGCGCACCTCGGCCAGGCGAAGGCCGTTGGCCTCCGCGCCCACGCTGGCCTCTTGCCAGGCGGCCACGTTGCCGTTGGCGCTGAGCGTCTGGCTCCAGGTGGCGCGGCTGGGTGCATCCACCGTGACTGTCAGTGCGGGCTTGGGGGCATTGGCTTTGTCGGCAGATGCAGGGGCTTGTGCCAGTGTGCCCAGCGGGGCCAGCAGCAAAGCCACGGCCATGGCCACCGCTGAGGCGGCGAGCAACAGGGTGTCCTTCGGTGAATGGGCGGAGGAAAAAAGGGGCGATCAGCGTGGCAACGCTGCGGCGGTGGTGGGGGTGCTGCTTGGGGCGGCATCGGCGGTGGACCCGCCACCACTGAACTGGGCGTCGGCGGCAGACCAGCCACCGCCGAGGGCTCGGTACAAGTCCACCCAGGCCAGCAGGCGGTCGCGGCTCAGCTCGGCCAGCGCCAACTCGGCGGCCAGTGCGCTGCGGCGGGTGTCTTCCAGCTCCAGCAGGCTGCCCAACCCGGCGCGGTGGCGGTCGGTGGCAGCTTGCAGGGCGCGCACAAAACCTTGCGTGGCCACGGCGGCGTCGGCCTGGCGGGCGGCGGTGCTGTTCAGCTCCACCAGCGCCTGCTCCACCTCGCGCACTGCGGTGCGCACGCTGGCGCGGTAGGCCACCACGGCTTCGTCATAGGCGGCCTGCTGCACTTTCACCTGACCAGCGCGGCGGCCTGCGTCAAACAGCGGCAGACTGAGTTGCAACGGCCCCACGCTCCAGGTGTTGCCATCGCCACCCACACCGCGAGTACCGATGGCCATGATGTTGCCGCTCAGCCCCAGGCGGGGGTAGCGGTCGGCCTCTGCTGTCCCGACATCGGCGCTGGCGGCGGCCACGGCGCGTTGGGCGGCAAACACGTCGGGCCGCTGCGCCAGCAACTGGGCGGGCAAGGCCACCGGCAGTGCGTTGGGATGCAGCACAGGGAGCGCCTTATTCTCATGACCAAAAGTGCCATTTACGCTTGTATTTGTTGATTTGTTTGCTACATCTGCCTTACCCATCAACTGCACTCGCAACGTGGCTTCGTCGACCCCCGTCAGGGCCACCAGGCCTTTCAGGGCGGCGTCGCAGCGGGCCTGCTGTTGCACGGTGTTCATGCGGCCCTGGGCGGCGCTGGCCTGCATGAGCGAGGCGTTGGCGGGCGCATCAAATCCGGCTCGGGCGCGGTCGTCGGTGAGCTTGGCGATGGTCGTGCGGGCCTGAGCGTCGTCCTGCGTGATGCGCAAGGCCAATTGACACGCGCGCCAGCCGGTGTACTGGCGGGCCAGCTCGGCGGCCACGGCCACGCGGGCTTCGTGCCATTGGGCACCGGCTGCCTGCAACCGCTGGTCGGCGGCGGTCGACGCGGCGCGTTGCCCGCCAAACAGGTCCAGCTCCCACGCGGCCTGCAAGCCGACGCTGGCGCTGGTGGCGGGTGGCGTGTTGAGCATGCTCACCCCTCGGCTGATCCCGGCGCTGGCGTTCAGGCTGGGGCTGCCCGCTGCACCGGCCACCACCACGGCCTGGCGGGCCTGCGCCACGCGGGTGGCCGCCGCTGCCACGCTGGGGCTGGCTTGCTGGGCTCGGTCCAGCAATTCGATCAGCAGCGGGTCGTTCCACTGCTGCCACCAGGCCTTGAGTTGTGCCGCGCTGCCGCCATGAGGCGCAGCCAGGTCTGTGCCTGGGGGCTTCGGTTGATTGGCGGCGGCCTGCCAGCTGTCGGGGGCAGCCAGCTGTCGGGGGCAGCCACCTGCACGCTGGCAGGGGGCGATGTCACGGCGCAGGCAGACAGTGCCAACGGCAGCAGGGCCAAGGCGAAGCGTCGGATGTCCAATCGGTTCATGCAGGATCTCATTGCAGGGTTTCCTTTGACGATTGCAGCGCGGCGGCCACAGCCTGACGGCGTGTGTGCTCGTGGGCCACCATGGCGAGTGCGGCCTCGACCAAGTGGTTGGCCCAGGTGTCGATGGCAGCGTGGCTCTCTACCAACTGGGGGCTGATGGCTTGAACCACATCGCGCCCCACAAACATGAACACGCCCTGGCTGATGATGGAAAACACCAGCCGGTGCAACGCGTCATCGAGCTGAGACAGCCCCAGGTGGCGGCACAGCACGACAACGAGGGCCTGGTGATAGGGCCTGATGCCGTTGTCGATTTCTTCTGCCCACGCGCCGGTGGGTTCGACCATTTCGCGCATGTGCAGGCGGGTGCACAACTGCACGTCTTCGCCTTGCTTCAGTGGCTGCAAAAAACCGCTGTACACACCGGCCAAGGCCTCGCGCAGCGTCAGCGCGGGGTTGTCAAACAGGGCAATGTCGTTTTTGCAGCTGCCCATGGGCTCGGTGAACGCGGCGCGGTACAGGCCCTGCTTGTCGCCAAAGTAATAGGCAATGGCTGCCACGTTGGTGTGCGCGGCCGCGGCTATTTCGCGGATGGCGGTTTTGGCAAAGCCCTGTTCGGCAAACAGCCGCAAGGCGGCCAACAGCAACCGCTGTCGCGAAGCCTCGCCGTCGCTGCGCAGGGGATTGGGAGAAATGGGGTTTGAAGGGGTGGTCACGCCCGGCATCTTAATTAAATCAAACGTTTGATTTAATTCACCTTGAAAGAAAAGGGGCTTTTGCCCCCTGCACGCTCCGCGTTTGCCAAGTGCCGTTTTCGAAACGCCACCTTGAAGCATTGGCTGATTAAATTTTGTCGCGCGCCATGGTTCTGGTGGTGTTGCGGCAGGTTGAATGGCGCTGGAAATTGGGATGGACGTCGCATCAGCCGCTTGTGCGCGTTGGGTTCATGGCTTCTATTTCGGCGGTGCCGTAACCCAGCTCTGTCAACAACTCGGCGGTGTGTTCGCCCAGTTTGGGCGGCGACAGGCGCACGCCGGGGCGGTGGCCGTCCAGCGTCAGGGGCAGCAGCACAGCCTTGGCACTGCGACCGTCTGGCAGGGTGATGGGAGCCAGACCGCCGGTGGCGTTCAGGTGGGGGTCGTCCAGCAGGTCTTGCGGGCGGGTGATGGGCGCAAACGGCAGGGCGTGCGCCTCGAACACGCGGGCCAGCTCGGCGGCGCTGTGCTCGGCCAATCGCTGCCGCAGATCGGGCAGCAACCAATCTCGGGCGCGAACCCGGTCGTTGTTGGTGGCCAGGCGTGCATCGGCAGCCAGGTCAGCAAAGCCGAAAGCGGTGCAAAACGTTTTCCAGGCGCCATCGCTGACCACGGCCAGGAAAATCTGCTCACCGTCTTTCACCTGGAACACGTCGTAGATGGCCCAGGCCGAAATGCGCGCGGGCATGGGTGCTGCAGGCTGGCCGGTGACGGCGAACTGCATCATGTGCTGCGCCATCAGGAACACGTTGTTTTCAAACAGGGCGCTCTGCACTTCCTGGCCCAGGCCGGTTTTTTCGCGCTGGGCCAGTGCGGCCATGGCGCCCATGGCACCGAACATGCCGCCCATGATGTCGTTCACGCTGGCCCCGGCCCGCAGCGGGTCGCCGGGGCGGCCGGTCATGTAGGCCAGGCCACCCATCATTTGCACCACCTCATCCAGCGCGGTGCGGTGGTCGTAAGGGCCGGGCAGAAAACCTTTGTGGCTGACGTAAATCAGGCGCGGGTTCAGTGCTTTCAGGCTGGCGTAGTCCAGCCCGAGCTTGGCCATGGTGCCGGGTTTGAAGTTTTCACAGAGGATGTCGGCAGTGGCAATCAGGCGCAAGGCGGCCTCTTTGCCCTCAGGCGTGAGCAGATCGAGCGCCAGGCTTTTTTTGTTGCGGTTGAACATGGGAAAGAACCCCGCGCCCGAGCCCAGCAAGTGTCGGGTGGCGTCGCCGTTGCGGCCGTGGCCGACGGGCTCGACCTTGATGACCTCGGCCCCCAGGTCGGCCAGCACCATGCCGCAGGTGGGACCCATGACCATGTGGGTGAACTCCACCACGCGGATGCCCGCATAGGGCAACTCAGTCGGCAAAGGCTTTTCGGGGTTTTGTTCAGTGTTCATGCGTGTGTCCTGTCTGTGCCCAGCCCAGCGGCAGCCCAGCCTCGGGCACCATGCCGTACAGGGGTTCACCGGGCAACCCGGCTTGCAGCGCAGCGCGAGCGGCCAGCAGCTTGTCCAAATCAACCCCGGTGTGCACGCCCATGGCCTCGAACATGAACACCAGGTCTTCGGTCACCACGTTCCCGCTGGCACCGGGCGCGTGCGGGCAGCCGCCCAACCCGCCTTGAGAGCCGTCGAACACGCGCACGCCCACGTCGTAGGCGGCCAGGCAGTTGGCCAGGCCCAGGCCGCGTGTGTTGTGCATGTGGGCCGAGCCGGCTTTGTCGCCCAGTTCGGCACGCAGGCGGGTGAACAAACGGCGGGTTTGCGCTGGGTTGGCCATGCCGGTGGTGTCGCTAAGGCCCACCTCGGTGGCCCCGGCCTCGGCGCAGGCCACGGCCAGGCGAATCACCTCGTCTTCGGGCACAGCGCCTTGCAGGGTGCAGCCAAAAGCGGTGGACAGCCCTGCCTCGATGCTCACACCGGGAAAGCGCTCATTGCGCAACTCCGCCACCCGGCGCAGCACGGCCACCATGTCGTCGGGCGTTTTTCGCACATTGGCCAGCGAGTGCGCGTGACTGACCGACACCGGCAGCGTGAGCTTGTGCACCCCGGCTGCCAGCGCCGCTTCGGCCCCCTTCAGGTTGGGCACCAGTGCCATCACGGCCAAGCCGGGGTGGGTGAGCGCGTGTTGCACCACTTGGGCAGCATCGGCCATCTGGGGCATGAGGTGGGGTGGCACAAACGAGCACACCTCGATCTCGCGCAGACCGCTGGCAACGAGTGCGTCGATCCAGCGCAGTTTGTGCGCAGTGGGCATGGTGGCTTTGACGGACTGCAGGCCGTCGCGCGGGCCCACTTCGCTGATGAGCACGTCGGGAGAAGGGGTCCTGGGTGAAAGCGGGGTAAACTTCATCGTTCTGTCTTATGGAACATTGTTCTTTCTTTAAGAACAACTGGAATTATGCCGCGAAAACCCACCACGCCCTCTGTGGCCGACAACCACGCCGCCCCTGGCGGGGCCGCTGCCGTGGACCGTGCGCTGTCGCTGCTGGCTGCTTTTCGATGCGGCGACGGACCGTTGGCGCTGGCGGAGTTGGCGACGCGCACCCAGCTCTACAAAAGCACGGCCCTGCGGTTGCTGGCGTCGCTGGTGCACGCCCGCCTGCTGCAGCGGCAGGACGACGGGCGCTACACCCTGGGGGTGGAAGTGGCGCGGCTACACGGCGTGTACCAACGCCAATTTTCGCTGGGCGATGTGGTGCTGCCCGTGCTGCGCCAACTGGTGGCCGCCACGGGCGAAAGTGCGGCCTACCATGTGCTGCAAGGTCAGCCGCCCCACACCAGCCGCCTGTGCCTTTACCGGGTGGACTCTCCCCACCCTGTGCGCGACCACATACGCGCTGGCGACGTGTTGCCGGCTGACCGAGGCGCTGGCGCTCTGGTATTGATGGCGTACACACCAATGCCATCAAGCGACAGCGGCACAATTTGCTTCAAAACAGACCCTGTGTCGGTGCACATACGTGCCGACGGTTACTTCAGCGGCGTGGGTCAACGCCTGCCCGACGTGGCAGGGGTGTCAGCCCCCGTGTTCGGCGCAGACGGGCGCATTGCCGGGGCCATCACATTGACCTTGCCAGCCCACCGCCACGACCCGCGGCACATCACCCCCGTGGTGGCAGCCGCCCAGACACTGACTGCCACACTGACGGATGGCCTGCCAGCCACCCGCAACACACCCTGAGCGCACCGACGAGCGCTGCAAACCAGCGCACACTCAACCACACACCCGTCACACCACAGCTACTGGCACCGTAATTGCTTGCTGTGGCCCCATGGTTCGCCTGCAGTTTTCCATCGCCCTCCAGTACGAGGTCGGTTTTCCCGGTGCTGACTTCATCTTCAACATCCAGGCTGCCCGCACACGGCAGCAAACCATCCAGTCCGAGCAGTTGACCATCAGTCAGCCCGTGACCACCCTGGCGCACACCGACCCGGCCACGCAGGCGCGCAGCCTGAGGCTGAGCGCAGCGCCCGGCCCCCTGTCGGTGCGGTATGAGGCCACAGTGGACATTACCCACCACGTGGCGCTGCCTGCAGACGTGCCCGAAGTGCCCGTGGCCCACCTGCCCCCAGAGGTGCTGCCCTACCTGTACCCCAGCCGCTACTGCCAGTCAGACCGGCTGGGCAACCTGGCCATGGCCCAGTTCGGTGCGCTGCCCCACGGCTACACGCGGGTGCAGGCCATACAGCAGTGGGTGCAGTCGC
>JAIFMP010000129.1 GCA_020048405.1 Hydrogenophaga sp. | reverse complement strand
GGCGAATGGTTGCTGCTGCAAGACCGCCGCAGCGAAGCGGTGTGGGCCCTGTGCCCCAGCGCCTGGGGTGATGCCGGCGTGGTGTATGACGTGACCCACAGCCTGGGCACCACCCGCATCGCACACCGCCGGGGCGAGCTGAGCGTGGCGGTGGTGTGGTGTGTGGACCCGCTCACCGCCGTCAAACACGTGCGTGTCGAGTTGACCAACCACGGAACCACCCGCCAGCACCTGCGGCTGCTGGGCCTGGTGGAGTGGCAAATGGGCAAACACCTCCACAACCGTGCCACCACACACACGGCCCTGGCCACACACACGGCCCTGGCCACACGCACGGCCACAGACACCGCCGCCGTGCTGCTGTGCACGCAGGTGGAAGCTGCCGCCGGGTTTGAGCAGCACACCGCGTTCTGGGCCATGGCTGCACCGGCCCAGCCTCACAACAGCGAGCCCGACGGGACCGCCGCGAGTTTTTCGACCCCCAGGGCCAACTGGTGCTGCCACAGCGCCTGGGCCAACACAGCGGCTGGGGGCTGGACCCCTGCGCTGCGCTGGTGCGACGCATGTCACTGCCCGCCGGAGCGCACGCCACGCAAGTGTTTGTGCTGGGCCACGCTGCAAGCCCAGCTTTGGCCACGGCGCTGGCCACACAGGCCTTGGCCACGCCCGTTGGCGACCGCGAACAGGCGGTGGCAGACGGCTGGCATGCTTTGCTGGGCAGCTGCCAGGTGCACACCCCCGACCCGCTGTTTGACGCGTTGACCAACCACTGGCTGCTGTACCAAACCGTGTCGTCCCGCCTGTGGGCCAAGGCGGGCTACTACCAGGCGGGCGGTGCCACGGGCTTTCGCGACCAGTTGCAAGACGCCATGGCCCTGGCCTGGGCCCGGCCCGCGCTGCTGCGCGAGCACATCGTGCAGGCAGCCTCGCGCCAGTTTGAGGCGGGCGACGTGCAGCACTGGTGGCACAGCCCAGGTGGTGCGGGCGTGCGCACCCACTTTTCAGACGACCTGCTGTGGCTGCCCTGTGCCATCAGCCACTACCAACAGGCCACGGGCGACACGGGCTTGCTGGACGAAAGCGTGCCCTTTCTGACAGGCGCGCCCATACCCGATGGGGCCGAAGACAGCTACACCACCCCACAGCCAGGCGACACACCCGCCAGCGTGTACGAACACGCCGCCCGCGCACTGGACCACAGCCTGCGCACAGGCAGCCACGGCCTGCCGCTGATGGGCACTGGCGACTGGAACGACGGAATGAACCGCGTGGGCCACGGCGGGCGCGGTGAATCGGTGTGGCTGGCCTGGTTTTTGTGCGCCATCACCCCCGACTGGGTGGCACTGGCCCACCGCCGGGGCGACACCGCCCGGGCCGAACGCTGGGCACACGCCCTGACCGGCTGGCAGGCCGCGCTCAACACCTCAGAAGGCAATGGCGCATGGGACGGCGCGCCTTTTTTGACGATGGCAGCCCACTGGGCTCACACACACAGGCCGAATGCCGCATCGACCTGATTGCCCAGGCATGGGCCGTGCTGTCGGGTGCGGCCAGCCCCGAACGACAGGCACAGGCCATGGCCAGCGCCGAGGCGCTGCTCGTCAACCCGCAGGCGGGTCTGGTTCAACTGCTCAGCCCACCCCTGGCCCACGCTGAGCCCAGTGCGGGCTACATACAGGCCTACCCGCCAGGGGTGCGCGAAAACGGCGGCGTGTGGGCGCTGATGGCCACGGCCCAACTGGCACGCGAGCAGGGGGCCGATGCCGACACCCCCTACCGTCTGTTCACCTACCTCAGCCCCGCGCACCGCGCCGCCCACCCTGTGTGGGGCCCTGCCTATGGGCTGGAGCCTTACGCCGTGGCCGGTGACGTTTACAGCCAGCCACCTTACGAAGGCCGGGGCGGCTGGAGCTGGTACACCGGTGCGGCCGGTTGGCTGCACCGGGCGGCGGTGGAGTCCATCCTGGGGCTGCAATGGCAGGCCGACACCCTGTGCCTGTTGCCCTGTTTGCCCAGCCATTGGCCCCGCGCGCAACTGACGCTGGTGCGCGGCCCGGTGCACCTGGTGTTCACGCTGCTGCGGGCCACTCCCCATGACGTGCAGCACGAGCTGGACGCCCAGGCCGCACGCCTGCTGCAACCCGGCGAACCCCTGGCCTGGCGCGGATTGGCCGGACCCACGCGCTTTGTGGTGCCATTGCCGCTGTGAAATGAATCTGTGGCCTCAGTCGGCCAGCCGGTTGCCCCAGCTTTGCAGGGGCCCCAGCGGGTTGCGGGTTTCTTCGAGCTCGGTGATGGTGGGCTGACCGCCCACCAACTCGTACACCAGGGCGTCGTCCACAAACACCAGCAAGGCGTCCACGCTCCAACCCGATGTGACGGTGTTGCGCCGGAAGTTCAGCGAGTCGAGCCAGAAATTGCCCACCCGCTGGCGGGTGACTTTGCGCACCGCAATGGCATAGGCCGTGCAGCGCTTGCCAGCACCAATGCAATGGGTGATGCCACGGTCCACCTCGCTGGCCCTCAGCACCAAGGTTGGTGGAAACCGCTGCAGCACGTCGGCAAAGTGCAGCACCGTGACCATGGGCGTGAGGTGGGGATTCAGCCCCTGCTGGTGCACGTCTTGCCGGGTGGACTGGTAGGGGGCAAAGGTGGACATGGACTGCACCGCGTCCTGGTAACTGGTCCAGGGGGACACCACCTCTTGCCGCGCCGTGGGCAGCAGGCCGACGCAGCCCCCCAGCAACACCGGCACCACCACCCCTGCCAGCAGGGCAAGCGACACCAGGCGGCGAAAGCGAATGTTTTTGGTCATGCACCCACTGTAGGCACGCCCCGCCAGAGCCGCTGTGCGACAGCGAACACTGCAGCACGCTTGTTTCACACACACGAAATTCAAATTAGATAGCTACGACAACAATACAGGTAAGCGTAATAGGCATATTTTTATAAAAAAACACATGTGGTTCTCATGTTCGATACCGTACAGTCAAGAGGGGCATTGCCCCCGTACATTGGGCCCACTTGCCAACCACCCATGCTGAGGCCCGGCGCATGCACATCATTTGAAGGGATTCACATGAAACTTGCCAACGCACCCCGAACCAATGACCTGTTGGCTTCGCTGCCAGCTGAAGAATGGGCACGCTGGGAGCCACAGCTGGAGAAGGTGGAGCTGAAGCTAGGCCAGGTTCTGTACGAGTCGGGCACCACCATGCACCATGTGTACTTCCCCACCAACGCCATCGTCTCGTTGCTGTACGTGATGGAAAACGGTGCGTCTGCCGAGATTGGCGTGGTGGGGCACGAAGGGGTGGTGGGTGTTTCCATTTTCATGGGTGGGGGCTCCACCCCCAGCCGGGCAGTGGTGCAAAGCGCGGGCTGGGGCTTTCGCCTGCGGTCGGCCGCCATCAAAGACGAATTCAACCGCTCCAGCCCCGTCATGCACCTGATGCTGCGCTACACCCAGGCCCTCATCACCCAAATGGCCCAGACCGCCGTGTGCAACCGCCACCACAGCGCTGGCTGCTGCTGAGCCTCGACCGCCTGACGGGCAACGAGCTGATCATGACCCAGGAGCTGATCGCCAACATGCTGGGCGTGCGCCGCGAGGGTGTGACCGAAAGCGCGCTGAAGCTGCAAAAGGCTGGGCTGATCAGCTATGCGCGCGGGCACATCAAAGTGCTGGACCGCCCAGGCCTGGAGAAGCGCTCGTGCGAGTGTTATAAAGTGGTGAAAAAAGAGTACGACCGGCTGCTGCCGGTGCAAATAGCCACCTGATGACCATTTGCGTGCGCTGCCCAACAGTCAGGCAGCGTACAGGGGGCCACACTGGGATTCAGCGCTGCACCCGGTTCGCCGAACCGACGCCAGCCCCCTAAGTCCCGCATGGCCCCCACCCACAACGTCCTCATCCGCCAGCTGCCACCCGTTGACCGCCAACAATTGCTGGCGGGCTCCGAATCGGTGTCGCTGGCCCTGTCGCAGGTGTTGTGTGAAGGCCATGTTCCGCTGAGCCACGCGTATTTTCCGGTGAGTGGTTTCGTGTCGCTGGTGGTGCAAATTGACGAGCACCCCAGCCTGGAGGTGGGCATGATCGGCCACGAAGGCATGCTGGGCAGCGAGCTGCTGCTGGGCATCCAGCCCATGCCCTGGCGGGTGGTCACGCAGGGCGCAGGCCAGTGTTTGCGGGTGGAGGCCGAGCACTTTCGGGCGCTGGCCACGCAGTCTGTTGCATTGCGTTCTGTGTGCCAGCGCTACCTGATGGTGCGGCTGCAACAACTCTCGCGTGCCGCTGCCTGCGAACGCTTTCACACCATTGGCCCCAGGTTGGCCCGCTGGCTGCTGATGAGCCACGACCGCGCCCAGGCCGACGTATTCCCCGTTACACACGTGTTTTTGGCCCTGATGCTGGGCGTGCGCCGCGTCGGGGTGACTGCCGCCGCAGGTGCCTTTCAACGCCAGGGGCTGATTGCCTACCACTGCGGTGAGTTGACCGTCGTCAACCGCCCGGCCCTGGAGCGGGCGGCCTGCAGTTGCTACCGCGCCGACTGCACCACTTACCAACAACTCATGCCCAAACGCCCCGAGCCCAGCCGGGTTTGATCTGTGGGGTTTGTGCTGTTTTTCATCCACCACGCGCACTGCGCAAAGGAGTTTTCATGAGCCTTGGCAACATTTTGTTGGTCGTCCTCATCCTGATGCTGGTGGGTGTCATCCCCACCTGGGCCCACAGCAGCCAATGGGGCTACTGGCCCAGCGGCGGCGTGGGTGTGTTGCTGTTGATATTGGTCATCCTGATGCTGACCGGCCGGCTCTGAGGAACACCCCATGTCCCGGCGTGCGAGCCCAACCTTGTCGCAAGACCCGTCACACGAAAGTGGCCGCCTGAGGCTGGCCCATGCAAACCCACCGTCAACGCCCGAGTTGGCTGAGCAACTGCGCCACAGCCAGCAACGCTGCGAAGCCTTGCAAACCGAAGTGCTGAACACGCAAGCCGCCCTGGCCACTTTGCGCCAGGAACTGGACGGTACCCGCGCAGACGAGCGCAGGGCGCACCACCTGGCCATGCACGACGGGCTCACGGGGCTGCCCAACCAGCGTTTTTTCATGGCACGGCTGACGCAGGTGTTGGCGGGCTGGTCGCCCACCCCACCTGCCGGAGCCGACATCACCGCGCCCAGCGTGGTGTTTCTCGACTTGGACGGCTTCAAACATGTCAACGACACGCACGGTCACCCGGCGGGTGACGCCTTGCTGCAAGCCATGGCCACCCGGCTGAGCACCACCGTTCGCACGGGCGATGTGGTGGCACGCATGGGGGGCGATGAATTTGCCTGTTTGCTGGAAGGGCCGCTGTCCGGCTCCCAGCTCAAGCGACTGGCCCAAAAACTCTTTGTGAAGATGGCGGCACCGGTCACGCTGCCGCTGCCCCGGGGACGGCGAGTGACGCTGCAGGTGGCCCCGAGCATTGGCCTGGCCCGCTGCCCACAAGACGGCACCACCCCCGACGGTTTGCTGGCGTCAGCCGACGCAGCCATGTACAGCGCCAAGCGGACGCACAGCCAGGTGGCGTTTGCCTCAAACCCCAGCGCTTGATGCAGGAGGCGATTCAGGCGCCTCGGTCGATGGCTGCGGTGCAGCCTCAGACGGCTGCCGGGCAGTGAGCGTGCTCAGCCACCAGGCCAGCAACGCGTCTTGCCCCACGGTGCCCAGCGTGGTTGACAGCGCGGTTTTCAGGGAAGCCCACCACGCAGTGGGTATGCGCCGCCACAGCAGTGCACCCACACCCCCAGCCACCAGCGCCGCCAACACCCAGAGCACGGGGTGGCTTTGCAGCGAGGGCCGCCAGAGTTTGTGTGCCTGTGCCGCCCAGGTGGGCGGGGTGGCCGGATGCAAGGCCAGCCGCAACCGCTCGCGCGAAGCCGCCAGCCGGGCTGCAGGTGTCAATAGCAAAGAGTCAGGTGGAGTCATGGGCTTGGCAGCGGCCATGGAGATCAAACAGAGCCGGGCGTGCGCCAGGCCGCGACATCCAGCGCCAGCTGCGCCTGCACGGCCTGCCAAGGCTGTGCATCGGCCGTGGTGAGCAGCAAGACTGCACACCACACGGTCGGCACCAAAGTCACCGCTGGCACAGCCCACAGCACCCACATCAGCCCGGCGGGTATTTGTGGCGTGACCACCCACAGCAGCACGGCCACCCCGCAGAGCACAGCGGTCACGGCCGCCAACACCACCGTGGCGGCGGTCAGCCATGCACGCCGCCGCCAAAGAGCCGCCCAGGCACGCCACTCGTCTGCCGCCAGCGCGGCATAACCTTGGGCGTGCGTTAACAACAACTCGGGCTGTGTGGCAACCACATGCAACAACGGGTGTGCCATGGCGGGTACGAGGGTCAATGGTGAGGGTGGTGGGGACGGCTGAGCAGGTTGAACACCGTGACCAGCGTTGCACCCAGAACAGCGGCCATGAGCACGGATTTCACGGGCTCACTGCGGATGTAGCCCACCGTGCTGTCAGAGGCGTGGTGCATTTTGTCGCTCAGCTGGTGGCCGCTGTTTTGGACGGCGTGTACGCCCTGACGCGACAGGTTCGCCACCTGCTCCGCCATGCGCGACAACGCAGGGCTGACTTCGTGCACCAGGGTGTGCAGCGACTGGTTGACATGGTCTGCCGCCGCCGTGGTGGCATGGCTGACGGTTTGCTCGACCGAATTCAAGGCCTGCGCCACGGGGGCATGGGCTGCCAGCGGAGCCGACACAGGGTTGTGGGAGGTGGTCATGGTGATGTCCCTTCAGACAGTTGAAAAAAACAAAGTGCAAGCGCAGTGTGGGCTGCGCAGCGGCGGGTGTCTGTTTGCCTGCGCACAGACCGTGCAGCCCCTGACGCCTAACGTGATCCCACCCCGGACAACACCTGCCGGGGCAGCTCACCCACCGAAAGGCCCGACATGAAAAACACACCATTGCCTGCAACACCTGCCCACACCCTCAGTACAGCCGCCACCGTGGTGCTGGCTTTGTCAACCACCCTGCTGCTGGGGGCCTGCTCAGGCATGTCGCACCAGGAGAAATCCACCGCTGTCGGCGCAGGGGTGGGAGCGCTTGGCGGTGCCATCCTCACCGGTGGCAGCACAGCGGGCACGCTGGGCGGCGCAGCCGTGGGCGGCGTCATTGGCCACGAGGTGGACAAACCCAAATAAGCCCCGCGCGCCATCAAACAAAAAGGCCCCGGCACACACAGTGCCGGGGCCTTTTTCAGGTTGTGGCTGCGGGGTGATCAGGGGCGCACGGCTATCTCGTTTTTCACTGCTTTCACGCCCTTCACCTCGCGGGCCAGTTTTTCAGCCGTGTTGCGCTCCGTGGCGCTTTTGGCAAAACCCGACAGCATCACCGTACCGTTGAGCGTTTCCACGCTGATGGCGGTGCCGTCCACAAAGCGGTTGTCAAAAAAGCGGCTTTTCACGCTGGTGGTGATGCCGGTGTCGTCGATGTACGCGCCCATGGTTTCCTGACCGCGCTGAACCGCGCAGCCTGATGCCAGCAGCACCATGCCTGCTGCCACCACGGCACATACCGGGCCGCGCACAGCCCAACGGTTGGCGGTGCCTGAGGCAGTCACGGGAGGGATGGGTTGGGTGTGGGTCATGTGATTTCTCCTGAAGGCGGGTGGTCTGCCGGGTTGGCAGCGCTGCGCCCTAAATGCAATGTAGGCAGGGGCCACGCACGGGTCTGTGCGCTCTCGCACAGACCCTGGCCAGCCTGCGTCATCACCATGCGGCACCGCACATTCAGGAGAAACCCATGCTGTACAGGTTCAAGTCGCAGGCCGCCGCCGAGGTGGTCATGCTCAAAGACACCGGGGAGGAAATGCTGTCCCTCATCGGGAAAGCCCCCCAGCCCACCGGTGTGATCACCGTGGACCAACTGCCCGACGCCATGCTGTCACTCACGCTGGCCCTGCGAGCCAGCGACATGCAGGCCAACGATTTGCCAGCGCCGCTGGACGACGAACACCCGGACCCCGCACGGCTGCACCAGAGGGTGATGCCGTTCATGCGACTGCTGCAAGCCAGTGCCGCCGGGCAGCGCGATGTGGTGTGGGGCGTTTGACCCAGCCCCCTGTGTTCGCCACAGCACCGACAACCCCTGCCCCACCAGCCCAAGCTGAATGGGTGAACCCGGACCGCCGCAACTGGCGGCCGCAGGCCCACACACCACGCCCCAAGGAACCCACCATGCACACGCCAACGCCCCACACCGCCAACGCCCATCGGCCCAGCCCCCCCCCAGCAGGTCTGCTGGTTGCCCTGATCGCGTGTGCTGCCTTGATCACCGCCTGTGCCAGCGCCGTGCCGGCGCCCACCGAACAAATGGCCGCTGCCCAGGCCGCCGTGACCAGCGCCACCAGCGCCGGAGCAGCCGACCTGGCCCCCAGCGAGCTGCGCACCGCCCGCGACAAGCTCACCCGCGCCCAGGTGGCCGTGACTGCCGAACAGCACGAACTCGCCACCCGTTTGGCCCGCGAATCGCAGGCCGATGCCAACCTGGCCGAAGTGACTGCACGCAGCACAAAAGCCCGCAAAACCGCCGGCGAACTGGGCGAAGGCAACCGCGTGCTGCGCGAAGAGCTGCAGCGCTCTGCGCAGTGAAGTCCACACCCCACCCCACACACACAGGACGCTCCATGACACACCACACCCTCCCCTCTTTCCGCACCCCTGTTGCCTTGGCCTTCATTGCCCTGGCGCTGGGAGCCTGCAGCACCGTGCCCACCCCCAACGCGCAACTCAACCAGGCACGCGCCGACTTCCGCGCCGCCGAAGGCGACCCTCGCGCCCAGCGCACGGCCGCTGCGGAAATGAAACAAGCCCAGGCCGCCCTGAACGACGCCCATGCCGCGTGGGAAAGGCAAGACACGCCCGACGACATCAACCACCTGTCGTACCTGGCGCGCCAGCGCGTGGCCATTGCGCGTCAAACCATGGCACTGCGCAATGCGGAGCAAACCGCTGGCAACGCCAGCGCCACACGCAGCGACATACGCCTGGAAGCGCGCACCGTGGAGGCCGCAACCGCCCAACGCCAGGCCGAGCAAGCCCAGCGCGACGCGCAGAACGCCCAACGCAACACCGCCATCGCTCGGGCCGACACCGCCGATGCCCAGCGCCAGACCGAGGCAGCCCAGGCACAGAACCGAGCGCTGGAAGAGCGCCTGCGAGACCTCAGCATCGTGCTGACCATGGGCGACGTGCTGTTTGACACCGACCAGGCGCAACTCAAACTTGGCGGCTTGCGCCTGGTGCAACAACTGGCCGTTTTGCTCAACGAATACCCGCAGCGCAACGTGCTGGTGGAGGGCTTCACCGACAGCACAGGCTCCCAGGCCCACAACATGTCACTGTCGTCCCTGCGGGCCGAGGCGGTGCGCACGGCGCTGCTGGCCGAAGGCATTGCTGCCACCCGAGTCGCCACCCGTGGCCATGGAGAAAACACCCCGGTGGCCAGCAACGACACCGCTGATGGCCGCGAGCTGAACCGGCGGGTGGAAATCGTGCTGTCCGATGGCCGGGGCCTCATGATGGCGCGCTGACGCATGGCCCCCCCAGACCACTACGCCACGCTGGGGGTGTCGCGCACTGCCGACACCGCCACCATCACCAAGGCGTTTCGCAAGCTGGCGCGCAAAAGCCACCCGGACTTGAACAAGGACAAGCACGCCAGCGCCCGCTTCAAAGCCGTGGCCGAGGCCTATGCTGTGCTCAAAAACCCTGAAAAACGGGCTGCCTACGACCACCCGCCAGAGCCGGAACCTGCCCGTGCCCAGCACCGCCAGCGCCACGCCACCGTGGACGACAGCGACCTGGCCGACCTGCTGGCCGCCTTCACGCGTGGCACGCGCACGGGTAACACCGGTGGCCATGCCACTCCGCAGCCGGGCCGCAGCCATGAGCACACGGTGCCACTGTCGTTGCGCCAAGCCCACGCTGGCACCACGCTGCGCGTGAATGTGCCCGACCCCACAGGTGCACCCGGCAGCCGCAGCCTGGATGTGACCATTCCACCTGGCACGGCGGACGGCCAGACGCTGCGCCTGCGCGGGCAGGGCGAACCGGGGCACAACGGCGGCCCCGCCGGCGACATCTACCTGCACATGGCCCTTCAGCCCGACCCTGTGTTCAGCGTGCACGGGCACGACCTGTTCATGGACCTGACGCTGGCGCCCTGGCAAGCTGTGTTGGGTGCGGACGTGGAAGTGCCCACGCTGGATGGCCCCGTACTGCTGACCGTGCCACCCGGCAGCCGCGCCGGACGCAAGCTGCGCCTGCGCGGGCGTGGGCTGGCGCATGGGCCCGGTGCCCGAGGCGACCTCTACGCGCTGGCCCGCATCGATGTGCCGGCCAGCCCGTCAGCGGAAGAGCAGGCGCTCTACCGCTCACTGGCCGAGGTTGCCTCGGCCCGGCTCGTCACACCTGCGACTTGAAGTAGCTGAACGAGTGCACAAAGGCATCGCGCACTTTTTCCTCCCACCGGTCTTCACCGGCGGTTTTCAGTTCTTCCATCTTGGCTTTGGCGTGCACTGACTGCTCGCGCAGCAGGGCCATGTCTTTCTGGTACGAGGCGCGCACGTTGGCTTGAGCCTCGGCGGCCTTGTCGCCCAAGCGGTCCATGCGGACGTTGAGTTCGTCCAGCTGGGTTTTCATTTTTTCGATATAGGCTTCTCTGGTGGTCATGGGATATCCTGTGGAGTGGGTCACGCGGCGCAACAGCGGCCGGGCCGATTGGCCCGGCACACCTGCACCCACACACAGGCTATTGCTCCGCTCCGCCGCAGTCTGTGCTGCACCGCACCCGAGCGAGTGATGAGCTTCGTTCGGAACCCCTGGGTCACATGCGCAGCTGTCCAAGACTTCAAGGGGCCAGAGCCACGTCTGGAAACGATGGTTAAGATCCGCTCCGGCTGCATATATGTGGTGCTCGCTGCGACCTTTTCATCACTGACTTCAAATCTACATGCGTCACAGCAGCCCCTTCGCTCATTCACTCAAGAAAGTGGCCGCCTTCCTCGCGGTTGCCATCAGTTCAATTGCCAGCGCGAACACAGCCGGCTCGCTCATTGAATTGACACCGGCTGAACAGGCGTACATCGCACAGGCCAACACCATCAAGATGTGCGTTGACCCAGACTGGGTTCCATTTGAGCGCATCAATCCTCAGTGCCAACACGAGGGTATTGCTGCAGATTTGGTTCAGCTAGTCGCCCAGCGCGTGGGTCTGACCATCGAGTTGCTGCCGGTCAAAAATTGGGAAGAAAGTCTGGCCGCCTCCATGACAAAGCGCTGCCAAGTCATGAGCTTTCTCAATCAAACGCCCGCCCGTGATGCCTGGCTGAGTTTTACCGATCCGATTTTTTTCGACCCCAACGTCATCGTCACCCGAGAGGAGCATGGTTTCGTTGGTGACCTCAAAGGACTGAAAGACGAAAGCGTTGCCCTGCCGCGAGGCACCAGTGTTGAAGAACGCGTGCGCCGTGATTTTCCGAATTTGAAAATCATCCTGACTGCCGATGAATCGGAGGCCATGACGCTGGTCTCAACGCGGCAAGCCGACCTGACCATTCGTTCGCTGATCGTTGCGGCCCATGCCATCAAAAAAGAGGGCCTGTTCAATCTGAAGATCTCTGGCCAGATCCCCGACTACACCAACCAATTGCGCATGGGTGTGCTGAAAGACGAACGGGTGCTGCGGGCCATTTTGGACAAAGGCGTCAAGACCATCACGCCGCAAGAGCGGGAAGCCATTTCCAACAGGCATGTGGCCATCAACGTTCAGCGAGGCATTGACTGGACACGCATCTACGTGTTGCTGTCCTTGTTGACACTGGCCATCCTGATTGCCATCTACATTTCCCGAAAAAACCGCCAACTTCAGGCAGCGCTGGCGGCCAGCCATGAAGCTCACACCGCCTTGCAACTGTCTGAAGAGCGCCACCGATTTCTGGCCGACAACGCAACCGATGTCATTTGGACCATGGACATCACAGGGCGCAACACCTACATCAGCCCTTCTGTCGAGCGTATGCGGGGGTACACCGTGTCTGAAGCGATGCAGCAAAGCCTGCATGAAGCGCTCACACCGGCCAGCGTTCAGATCGCGCAAGCCGGCTTGGATCGGGCACTGGCGGCAATTCAAGAAAAGAAGAATGTCCCGGTGTTTCGGGCTGAACTGGAGCAACCCTGCAAGCAGGGCGGCACCGTTTGGACCGAAGTGAGCTTCTCCGGCATGGTGAATGGCGAGGGTGAATTTGTCAGTTTTCTCGGTGTGACACGGGACATATCGGAGCGCAAGCGCATCGAGTTGGACTTGCACATTGCCGCCATCGCCTTTCAATCGCAAGACGGCATGATCGTGACCGATGCCCACAGCACCATTCTGCGAGTGAACAGCGCCTTTACCCAGATCACCGGCTATGAGGCAGAAGATGTGATTGGCATGACCCCACGCATACTGCAATCGGGGCGCCACGATGCCGCCTTTTATTCAGCCATTTGGGCAACGATTCGAACATCAGGCGTGTGGCATGGTGAAATTTGGAACAAGCGCAAAAACGGTGATGTGTATCCAGAGCAAATCACCATCACCGCAGTCAAAGACAGCACGGAGCAGATCACCCATTACGTGGCCGTGCTGCGTGACATCACGGTTCGCAAGCAATTGGAAAAAGAAGTCACCCAATTGGCGTTTTTTGACACGCTGACCCAATTGCCCAATCGTCGGCTGTTCAATGACCGATTGAGTCAATCACTGACGCGGGCCAAGCGGGCCCAAACCTCCTTGGCCTTGATGTTCATTGATTTGGACAAGTTCAAGCCCATCAACGACACCTACGGGCACGAAACCGGTGACTGGGTGCTTCAAACCGTTGCAAGACGTATAGAGGGGGCATTGCGCGCCTCCGATACCGCTGCTCGTGTGGGTGGCGACGAGTTTTTGGCGCTCTTGCCTGACCTGAAAAGCAGCGACGACGCACTGACCGTTGCCGAGAAAATCCGCCTGGCGCTTGAGCAGCCCTTCGTCACCCAAGCCGGTGTGACGCTGTTGGCCTCAGCGAGCATTGGCATCGCCATTTTTCCCGACCACGCCCAGTCCGAGGAAGCGCTTTTGCGATTGGGGGACCGCGCTATGTATGAAGCCAAAAACGCGGGCGGCAATTTCGTTCGACTGTGTGGTTATCTCGCAGGATCAGGTGGGCACGGCTGAGAACGTGCGCGGTGGCGACACAAGCGCCCGCTGATGCAATACCATCAAAATAAGTAGCCTCCAGCGCTTTTCTATAAAGCGTCAGAGGCACTTTTTATATACAACATCAGCAGCACTTCGCCTTCCATCACACCCACAGCAAGGCACAAGCCAATGCGGCAAACCAGCAGGTTGACGACGGCCTCCAAGGCTGGCATCACCCCCACCCATGCGCCAAAACTCCGGCGGCAACTGGCGCAACTGGATGGGCGGCTGACGTTTCGCTTTGAAGATGGCGATGCCGTGCTGGTGGACTACCGCGACCATCACTGGCAAGGCGGGCATTTCGCCAACCCTCCGCTCCTGTAAGCATGCGTCTGTTTCGACGTTCCCGTTCCCAGCAAACTCAAACGACCTTGACATTTGCAATTTTGGCCTTCAGAGCAAGTGACTTGCCCGTCTGCAGAGGCACTCATTCCTTCAGCCCCTGCAGAAGTCGCCGGCGTGAGGACATTCAAAGCAATGCATCCAGCGCCATTACTGCTGCCATCAGCTTGTCGTGGCTGGTCGATGATTTTTGATGGTCCCCGCTCGCTTGCTGATGCGCCGCCATAGATGGTGCCGGGGCATGTGACGTACCGTGAGCAAGCGTCTCTTCGTGCTGAGCAATCTCGGCACGGTGACGGGCGATTTCTGCCTCATGCTGGTACAGATGCGCTTCGACCCGACGCAAAACGGCCAGTGCGAGCATGTGATCTGCTTGCCACTTCAGATGCTCCTGCTCGTGGCGGAGGTGCTCTACGTGGTCATGGGTGTCGTGGTTGTGCTTGTCGTTAAGGCTCATGGTGGGACTCCTTGGGTGTTGAAGACTTGGCAAAACGCTTCCTGAGGCTCATTGCGAACAGAACGAGATGTAAACAGTCGCCCCGCACCATTGACCGCTTCAAGTGCTGCGTTATTGGCAGGTGCCATCACCCCAATAACGCAACTTGGATGCAATACTACCGCAATTCAGTTGCATTATTAATCCATCCTCATCAGTAGTGTCCCAACGTCTTCACATCAGGGCTTATGGAGAGTTCTCCATACGCAGCGATTGCAGCCGATCGTCATAAGTAGGCGAATTCACCTTGCCGGTCGCCAAGCGGACTTTGGATCCGGCATTCGAAGCTTGCGTGGATGGCGCTGCTCTCATATGTGAGCTACTGTGTTCCATTCTGGGGTGTGAGCACACAGCTTGCTCAGCAACTTGTCAAGCTGCTTACGTTCGCCTTCCGAGAGGCAAGCCATCATCGCTTGCTCTCGCTCGATCAACCCCGACATGAAGCTGTCGTGCTGGCGCCGCCCAGCAGCGGTAATGAAGATGATCTGTCGGCGCTGGTCATCTTTGTCGGTCTCGCGCCGAATGAAATTCTTTTTTTCCAGCGCGGTCACGGCCCGGCTGATGTTGTTCTTCAAGTGACCCGAAAAATCGCAGATGTCTGAAGCCGAGATCCCGTCCCGGTAGTACAGAAAAATCAGCGAGAGGATCTCCGGGCGCGTCAGACCATGGGCGGCCTCAATAGCACGGAAAGAGGGCTCGCGATAGCTGTTGATCATGTACCCCAGCTTGTAGGCATAGGGGATGGCAACCTCATGGAGGATGTCGCTCATTGGCTTGCAGGCGCTCATGTTTGGGGTGTTGGGTGGCAAGTTGTGAGCGCGAATCATAGCCATGCCATTCTGCGCGCATCGCCGTCTTTCCTAGGTAAACCAGGGAAAACACCAAGCTTGAATAGGTTCCATATGGAATTAGTTGAACTACACTCCGCCTCCATCCGGTGGCCGTTGGTTGCCCGCCCGGTGTTGTGAG
>JAIFMP010000046.1 GCA_020048405.1 Hydrogenophaga sp. | reverse complement strand
CGCACTCGCGCACCTGCGCCACCGAGCCGGGGGCCGAGGTGAGCTGCTCGCTGTACACGGTTTGAATGGAGTCGATCACGCACACCGTGGGGCGCTCGGCGTCCAGCGTGGCCAGAATTTTTTCCACCGAAATTTCGGCCAGCACCCGCACCTGGCTGCCGTCCAGCCCCAGGCGGCGCGAGCGCAGCGCCACTTGCGCTCCCGATTCTTCGCCCGTGACGTAGAGGGTTGGTACGGTCAAGCTGAGCTGGTGCAGCGCCTGCAAGAGCAGCGTGCTTTTGCCAATGCCAGGGTCGCCCCCGATCAGCACCACGCCGCCTTCCACCATGCCACCGCCCAGCACGCGGTCCAGCTCGTCGAGGCCGGTGGGCAAGCGTTCAAAGTCTGCCGCGTCGATGTCGGCCAGCGTGGTCACGGGTTGTGCTGCGGCCAACGAGGCAAAGCGGTTCTTGCTGGCGGGTGTCGATGAGGGTGTTCCACGCCCCGCAGCTGGGGCATTTGCCCAGCCACTTGGGGCTGGTGCCGCCGCACTCGGTGCAGGTGTAGAGGGTTTTGTCTTTGGCCATGGCGGGCACTATATAGTCCGCGGCCGAACCCCTTTGCCCGGAAAAAGTCGCTGTCATGTCCACCCTGCCCCTGTTTGACGATGCCCCCGTGCCCGACGATGTGGACCCGCTGCGCCGCTTGCAGGTGGTGCCACAGGCGGGGGCCACGTTGTCCGCCGCAGCGCGTGCTTACAACCTGCAGCTGGCCCGCATCGACAAGCTCAAAAGCCAACTCGCCGAGATGGAAGCCTTGTCGATGACCCACCGGCAAGCGCTGGCGCAGCGCGTGCACCCCCTGACCCTGCGCCACCAAAGCCTGATGAAGGACATGGCCCTGTGGCTGGACGGGCAATTGGCGCAGCCGCCGCAAGCGCTGAAGCTGACCCCGGTCCAGCGCGAATCGGCGGTGCAGATCGTCAGCAGCCTGGCCGCGCAACTGGTGTTGGCCGGGCACCCCGACATGGCCGCCGTGCATGACCGCCACAGCCGCACCAGCCTGGCCGACATGGAGCGCACCCACGCCCAGCACATCAAAGCCGAGTTGGAGGCCATGATGGGCGAGGCCTTCATGCCCGACGACCCCCATGCCACCTTGGCTGATGTGATGCAAGCCGCCAGAGCCCGCGTTCAAGAGGTCGCCGCCCAGGAAGAGGCCGCGAGAGAAGCCTCTGCTGCCAAGCGCAAGGCCAAAAAAGAGGCCAAAGCGGGTGCCAAAGCGCCCAACGCGGCCCAGGCCCTGCAGCAAGCCCTGCAAGGCGACGCCGACACCAGCCTGCGAACTCTGTACCGCCAGCTGGCTGGGGCCTTGCACCCCGACCGTGAGCCCGACGAGCAAGAGCGCTTGCGCAAGACCGCCCTCATGAGCGAGGCCAACGCCGCCTACGCCCGCAAGGACATCGTCACGCTGATGGACATTCAGCAGCGCGTGGCGCTGGCCACCCCGCAAGCCGTGGCCAGCCTGCCCGACGACAAACTCAAGAGCCTGACCCTGCTCGTCAAGGCCCAGGTGGCCGAACTTGAGCGCCAACGCGCCCGCACTCAGGATGCGCTGTGCCAGGAGTTTGACGTGGTGAGCATCACCGCCAAGTCGCTGGAACAGGCCCTCATGGAAGACGAAGAAGAGCTGGCCGAAGCCGTCCAGCACATGCAGGAGGACCTTGTGCTGGTGCAGCAGCCTGCGGGGTTCAAGCGCTGGCTGACGCAGCAACGCAAACTCAGCCAGCAGATGGCGCGCGAGCAGGCCCGGCTGGCCCGGTTTCAGGACTGGGATGATTTCTGACCGGGCTGGCGCCGGGTTTCTGACCACACGTTGATGTAGTTGCCGACAAAAATGATGGCGGCGCCCACCAGCACCGCCGCGTCGATGGCTTCACCGTACAGCACCGCACCCGCCACCGCAATCAGCGGCAGGCGGGCAAAGTCGATGGGCATGACGAACGAAGCCGGGGCCAGCCGCAGCGCACTGGTCAGGCAAAAGTGGGCCACCACCCCGGTGACGCCAATCACCACCAGCCAGGGCCAACTGGCCGCCGTGGGCCAACGCACCACGCCGTCCCAGAGTGCGATGCCTGCGCCAAACACCAGTTGCAGCAGCGTCAGCCAGAACATGATGGACACGATGCTCTCGCGCCGCGTCAGCACCTTGGTGGTGATGCTGGTCAGGGCAAAACACACCGCACTGGCCGCCGCTGCCACCATGCCCAGGTTCACCCCACCCACGTCAGGGCGCGCCACCACCAGAATGCCCACAAAACCCAGCACCGCTGCCAACATGCGCAACGGGGTGATGCGCTCACCCAGGAAAAACGGTGACAGCAGCAGTACCCAAATGGGCGTGGTGAATTCCAGCGCAAACACCTGCGCCAGCGGGATGAGCGTGACCGCCAGAATCCACAGGTTTTGCCCGGTGAAGTGAATGGCGTTGCGCAACACATGGCCGCCCAGCCGCTGGGCACTCACTTCGCGCAGCCGCCCGGTGGCAAAGGCGGCGGCCAGCACGATGAGCAGACCCACCGCCGAGCGCACCGCCATGATTTCGAAGGTGTCGTGCGCCCCTTTCAGCTCTCGCACGGCAATGGCCATGGCGCTGAACGAGGTGATGGCGCCGGTCATCCACAGCGCGGCCCGCAGCGGGTTGTGTGCGGGCGCAGGTACTCCGTTGGGTGCGCTCATGAGGCGGCGGGTACGGTGTATTGCCGCTTGATTTCCGCCACTTCCACTTGATAGGCGCTGTACCAACGCTCGCGGCCCAGTTGCTGGGCCATCAGGTGGTCGGTGTGTTGTTTCCACGCGCGGATGCTGGCTTCGTCGGGCCAATACGACAGGGCGACTTCCTGGTTGCCCTCGGTCACGGCCACAAACTCTAGGCAGCCAAACTGCGTCAGCGCCAGCTCGCGCAGGCGGGCTGCGGTGGCGCTGTAGTCGGCGTCCAGCTGGCGGGCCGTGGCGCGAAAAATCACAACGAACATGGTGGGGTGTTTCTGGTTGTCAAGGCAGGTGGTAATCGAAGAACCGCGTGCCAGGTTCGGGGTTGTTCGGTAAAACCCATGCGCCGGTACAGCCCCTGCGCGTGGGTGGTGGGGGCCACGGCGTCGAGTATCAGGTGGTTCACGCCCAGCGTGGGGGCCAGTTCCATCAGCCGCCGCACCAGGGTCTCACCCAGGTTCAAGCCCCGGTGGGCGGGACGCACGTACACGCGCTTGACCTCGGCTGTGGTGCCTTGGTGCACCAGCAGGCCAGTGCATCCCGCCAGTTGATCGCCCGCATGCGCCAGCACAAACAGGCCAGAGGGCGGGGTGAACAGGGCTTCAAACTGGGCCAACTCGACGTCCAGCTTGCGGGCACAGGAGCCCACATCAAGCCAGTCCATGTATTCGCGGATCAGCGACAGCAGCGGTTCGGTGTCGGCCGGGTATTCAGCCAGACGAAGGGTCACAGGGTTCATGGGGGCAGGCTTTCCCATTCGTCATGCCGCTGGCGGCGCTCCAGCCGGTAGTTGGTGATTTCCAGGCGGATGCCATCGGGGTCGGTGAAGAAAGTGGCCCAGTAGTCTGGCGCGTAGTCGGGGTACAGCTTGGCATCGGTGGCGGCAATGCCCGCTGCCTGCAGCGCCTGCGCGGCCTCGGTCACGTCGGCCACGGTGTCTACCCTGAAGCAGAAGTGGTGCAGGCCTGGTGAGTAGGGCTCGTGCGCGCTGGCCACGCGGGCAGGGCGCAGCACGTAGCCAAAATGGCGGTTGTAAAACTGCACATGCGGGTCACCGCCCAGCGTGAAGCGGTTGTGCCGAAACCCCAGCACCTGCCCCAGCACGCTGGTGTAAAACGTCTCGGCGCGCGCCATGTCACTGACGGTGATGTAGATGTGGTCAATGCCGGTCACGTTGGGCATGGGGTAATTTTATATAAAAAGTGGCAATTTTACTTGCTGGTATTGCGTGATCAGCTATTGTTTATTTTGGGAGGTGATCCATGTCCACGGTGTTTGAAAAGCTGCTGAGCGGCGAATGGCCTTGCGCCAAAGTGTACGAAGACGAGCACGTGTTCGCTTTCATGGACGCGGGCCAGGTGAACGACGGCCACGTGATTGTGGCCAGCAAGCTGCCGTTCGAGACGCTGATGGACATGGACGAAGTCACTGCAGCGGCCTTGATGCGCGCAGCCTGGAAAATTGCCCGCGCGGTGGAGGTGGAGTTCAAACCCCAGGGCATCACGGTGCTGCAAGCCAACCGCCCCGCAGGCTGGCAAACCGTGCCACACGCGCACCTGCACGTGTTGCCGCGTTATGAGGGTGATGGCGTGGAGCTGACCTGGCCGCGCAAAGAGCCGGGCATGGAGCGCTTGCGGGAGCTGGCGGCAAGGGTTCGGGTATGAGCAACAGCGCAACACCCAAGGTCTTGCCGCGCATCAAGATCTGCTGCATTTCAAGCGTCGATGAAGCACGTCTGGCGGTCAGGTATGGCGCATCCGCTGTGGGGCTCGTTTCACAGATGCCCAGTGGTCCGGGGGTCATCCCGGATGAGCTGATCGCCGAGATCATTGCGACGGTTCCTCCACCGGTGGCCACCTTTTTGTTGACATCGCTGTGCGACGCCGAGGGCATTGCGCAACAACATGCCTGCTGCGGAAGTTCAGTTCTTCAGCTGGTGGATTTCGTCGAGCCCGTTGAGCTTGCAAAGCTGAGGCGCCTGTTGCCGCAGGTGAAGCTGGTTCAAGTCATTCATGTCATGAACGAGCAGTCGATTGACGAGGCCAGGCGGGTTGAGGGTTTTGTCGACGCACTGTTGCTTGACTCGGGTAACCCGACGCTTCATGTGAAAGAGCTCGGGGGAACAGGGCGAGTTCACGACTGGGGGCTCAGCCGCCGCATTCGGGAGCAGGTGGGCCGTCCGGTCTTTCTGGCTGGTGGCTTGCGCGCATCCAACGTCGCGGAGGCCATACGGGCGGTCGAACCCTTTGGCTTGGACTTGTGTTCAAGTGTCAGACAAGACGGCAAACTGAGCGAACACAAGCTCAGCGAATTCATGCAAGCGGTGCGCAGTGCGGCCTGAATGGTTGCTCAGCTGCCGAACTTGAAGACGCCCAAGAAGCTGCGCCGGTTTTCTCCAGGCAGGGCACCGGCAAGCGTGTGCAAAGGCACGGCTGTGATGCCCTCCGACAGTGGCCACGGTGCCGCTTGGTCGGGTGCATGGCACAGCACATACAGGTGGTTCAGTGCCAGCGCCTGCTGCGCCGTGCGCATGGAGGCTGTGACCTTGGGCGAGCGCGTCAGCTTCACCTCAAACCCCAGGCGCTGGTCGCCGCGCACCAGCAAAAAGTCAAGCTCTGCGCCCGAGTGCAGCGCCCAAAAGTAGCACTCGTCTCGCTGCGCCCGCGTGTGCCGAATGACTTCGCCCAGCGCAAACCCTTCCCAAGATGCACCGCATTTGGGGTGCGACAGCAGGTTGTTTTGGTCGGTGATGCCCAGCAAGCTGTGCAGCAGGCCGGTGTCGCTCAGGTACACCTTGGGGGCCTTGACTCCGCGTTTGCCCAGGTTGGCATGCCAGGGGCGCAGCCGCCAAGCCATGAAGGTGCCTTCCAGAATGTCGAGGTAGCGCGACACGGTTTTGTCACTCACACCCAGTGCCCGCGACAACTCGCTGCCGTTCCAGGTTTGCGCGTGGTAGTGGCCCAGCATGGTCCAGAAGCGGCGCAAGGTCTGCGCAGGCAGGTTGATGCCCAACTGCGGCAAGTCACGCTCCAGATAGGTGCGGATGAAGGCCTCGCGCCAAGCCCGGCTGGCGGCCATGTCGGGGGCCAGAAAGGCACGGGGAAAGCCACCGCGCAGCCACAGTTCGTCCAAAGCACCTGTTGTGGCGACCTCTTCCAGGTTCAACCCCCCCAGTTCGTGAAACACCACGCGCCCGGCCAGGCTCTCCGAGGTGTTGCGCAGCAGGGCTGGGGCCGCGCTGCCCAGCAGCAGAAAACGCGCAGGTGTATCGGGCCGGTCTGCCAGCACCCGCAGCAAGGGAAACAGCTGGGGCTGTGTCTGGATTTCGTCCAGCACCACCAAGCCGGTGAGGGGGCGCAACGCAAAAGACGGGTCGCTCAGGCGCGCCAGATCGTCCGGGTCTTCCAGGTCAAAGTGGTGATGCGGCCCAGGCCATTCGGCAGCCAGTCGCCTGGCCAATGTGGTTTTGCCCACTTGCCTGGGGCCGAGCAAAGCCACCACCGGGAACTGAGTCAGTCCGTTGACAATGCTTTTCAGGTGGTGTTCACGTCGGATCATGGCGCATAGTAGTGCGAAAAGTCGGAGTTTGAGTCCGAAATTTCGTGTTTTTTTGCGCACGGGTTTGATTTTGAGTGAACACCAGCACACTCTTTGGTGCCCAATCTATGGTGTTCCTATCCACCGTCCAGAACTCATCGCACACGCTGCGCAGCGAGGCGCGGTCGTGGCTGACCAGCATCGTTGTGAGCCCGGTGTGTGGCTGTTCCGGCAGCTTGACCCTCCAAATACCATACATACAATGTACGTATGATCAAGTTCGAATGGGATCCGCCCAAAGCAGCGGCCAATCTCAAAAAGCACCAGGTTTCCTTCGATGAGGCGAAGTCCGTCTTCTATGACGAGTTCGCTGTCCAGTTCTTCGATGAAGAGCACTCATCGGACGAAGAGCGCTTTCTGATGTTGGGCATGAGCTCTGGCGCGAAGTTGCTCCTCGTCTGTCATTGCGAGCGCGAACATGGCCAGATCATCCGCATCATCTCCGCTCGCAAGGCAACCAAGCGCGAAAGCGCGTTCTACCAAGGTGGCTAGACATGAAAGCTGAATACGACCTCACTAAACTGAAGGCCCGCAAAAACCCATACGCATCAAAGCTGAAGAAGCCCGTCACCATGCGGCTCTCCGAGGACGTTGTTGAGTATTTCAAAGGCATGGCTGAAGAGGCTGGCATTCCGTACCAAAGCCTCATCAACCTGTATCTGCGCGACTGTCTTGCCAGCCATCGCAAGTTGCAAATCAAGTGGCCCCAAGCGGGTTGACTCAGACGTTGAACGACTGCTTCACCGGCTGAACAAAGGCGGCTCATGGCTGCCAGGCCATCTTGCCGCTCTTCCCGATAAGCACAGACATTTTTATGGCAAAAAATCCATCCATCGCTTGATGGTATTGACTTGAAAGCCACATAAAAATCAGCCCTTGGCTCCAACCTTCGCTGCCTTTTTGGCTGCCTTGGCCGCCGCCCCACTGGCCTCTTTCACCGCCTCGCGCTGGCGTTTGGCTTCATCCAGCAGGTAGCGCTGGTAGTCGTCCAGGTCACCGTCGAAGGGTTCCACGCCACCGCGTGACACCATCCAGAATTCATCGCACACGCTGCGCAGCAGGGCGCGGTCGTGGCTGACCAGCATCACGGTGCCCTCGAACTCGTTCAGCGCCATGGCCAGCGCCTCGCGGGTGGCCAAATCGAGGTGGTTGGTGGGCTCGTCCAGCAGCAGCAGGTTGGGGCGTTGCCACACGATCATGCACAGCACCAGGCGGGCTTTTTCGCCGCCGCTCATGCTGCCCACGGCCTGCTTCACCATGTCTCCGCCAAAGTTGAACGTGCCCAGGAAGCTGCGCAGGTCTTGCTCGCGCGTGGCCTGGCCCGCCAGCTTGCTGGCCGCGCCCAGGTCTTTGGCCAGCTTGATCATGTGCTCCAGCGGGTTGTCGGCGGGGCGCAGCACGTCCAGCTCCTGCTGGGCAAAGTAGCCGATGTTCAGGCCCCGGCCCTCGGTCACTTCACCGCCAATAGGAGCGAGGTCGCGCGCCACGGTTTTGACGACGGTTGATTTGCCTTGGCCGTTGGCACCCAAAATGCCGATGCGCTGCCCGGCCAGCACCGACTTGCTCACGTTGCGCACGATGACGGTGGGGGGCGTGCCTTGCGGTGAGCTCTCGGGTGCGGGGTAGCCAAAGCTCACGCCCTGCATGGCCAGCATGGGGTTGGGCAGGTTGGCGGGTTCTTTGAATTCGAAGGTGAACTCGGCATCCGCCATCAGCGGGGCCACTTTTTCCATGCGGTCCAGCGCCTTCACGCGGCTTTGGGCCTGCTTGGCTTTGCTGGCCTTGGCCTTGAAGCGGGCAATGAACTTTTGCAGGTGGGCAATTTTGTCTTGCTGCTTGGAGAACGCGGTGGCCTGCAGCGCCATCTGTTCGGCGCGCATGTCTTCAAACTTGCTGTAGTTGCCGCCGTAGCGCACCAGCTTGGCCGCGTCGATGTGCAGGGTGACGTTGGTCACGGCGTCCAGAAACTCGCGGTCGTGGCTGATGACCACCATGGTGCCTTCGTACTTCTTCAGCCAGGCCTCCAGCCACACCAGCGCGTCCAAGTCCAAGTGGTTGGTGGGTTCGTCCAGCAGCAGCAGGTCGCTGGGGCACATCAGGGCGCGGGCCAATTGCAGGCGCATGCGCCAGCCGCCCGAAAAGCTGTTGACCGGGTTGTCCAGCTCGGTGGTTTTGAAGCCCAGGCCCAGTATCAGCGCTTGCGCGCGGGCGGCGGCATCGTAGGCCCCGGCATCGTGCAGGGCCATGTAGGCGTGGGCCATGCGGTCGTGGTCGTCCAGCGCTTCGGCTTCGTCCACTTCCTGTTGGGCGGCCAGCAGCACGGTGTCGCCTTGCACCACAAACTCGGTGGCGCTTTGCTCGGTTTCGGGCATGTCCTGGGCCACCTGGCCCATGCGCCACTGAGTGGGTATATAGAACTCGCCCGCGTCTTCGTGCAGGTTGCCGTTCAGCAGCGCAAACAGCGACGATTTGCCCGCCCACCTTTTCGCCGGGGTTGAGGGTGACGGATGTGCTGTCCAGCAGCACCTTGACGCCACGGCGCAAGACGATGTTTTTGAGAGTGATCACGAAAGAGAGCTTGTTTTGCGCGGGCGCGGATGCGCGTGGGTGCGTGTTAACCCTGATTGGAACACGCCCCTTTGACCAGCCAGTCGCGCCTATCCGGGACAATGCGGGCTTTTCAATGTTTGATGTGTGCACCCATGACCGAACCCACCAGTCGCCCAGCCCTGCCCGACCACCTGTCTCAAGAACCCCGCAGCCCCCACTTTGTGCGCGAGATTTTTGAGCACGACATTGGCATCCGATTCAACGGCAAAGAGCGCACCGACGTGGCCGAGTACTGCATCAGCGAAGGCTGGGTGAAGGTGCCCGCAGGCAAAACCGTGGACCGCAAGGGCCAGCCGTTGTTGTTGAAGCTCAAGGGCACGGTGGAGGCGTTTTACGTTTGAAGCCTCCATGCGTGCTTGACTGAACGCACCCCACAAAAATGGCACCAGGAGGGTGCCGTTTTTATGAAAAACAGGCATCTACCGCTTGCCGGTATTGCCTTTGAACATCAAGGTCCAGCTCGGCAAAGCGCCTGTTATTTGGATGCACTTGCGCGAGCTGGCTTTTGTGCTGGATAAGCGCGCCGTTTGCGCAACGACGCGAATGGTCTGGGCTCGTGCGTGTGTCAGCGAACAGACATTGAATTGGCCATTCCCTAGATTGAAGTCAGTCAGCGGGTCACCCGGCGTTGGTGTGCCGTGCTGCGGGAAGCTCTCAATCAAATGGAACAGTCATGAAAACACACACACGCCCACTTGTCCTGCTGCTCACTGCCGTCGCCATGGCCGTAGGCTCCCTCGCCTCCGGCTGCGGAGGCAGCGATGACAGCCCGGTGGTAGTCCCGATCGTTGTGCCAGCTGTTGTCACACTTGCCTACAAGCAAGGTGATCTGCTGGCCACTGATTCACGTTTGCAGCAGGTCACGGCCTCGTTGGGCACCACATCAGGTGCCCTGCTGCAGGCCATTTTTGCGGTGAACAGTTTTGTGTTCACCGACCCCAAGGTCACGGATTACCCGACCTACGTGCAACGCCATGTCGAGGCCCAGCGAGCTTTGAGTGTGTTGAATTTGTATTCAGGGAATACCGAGAACCATGCCGACGCATTGCCCAGCAGCGAGACGGGTTTGCTGGCACTGCAACCGCAAAGCGCAATATCTGTCTTCAAAACAGCTGCTTCGCCCGAGGAAGTGTTGGCTGTGCTCAACAGCTCCAAGTCCAAATGGCCCATCAAGACGTTGATGCAGCAATATCAGGTCGGCGCCAAGAAGGCTCAGCTGATTTTGAACAACGCCATGGCGGGTCTCACCAGCGAGGCCTACCTGGAAGAGGCGTTTGTGGCCACGCAGGTCATCACGCGTTTGGAACTGGTCAAGAACGCATCTGCCCTTGTGGTGGTGGTCGGGGGAACTGTCGCCACAATGGGCACAGCGGCCTTGGCCGGCACCACGTTGACGGGTTTTGAAGTGGGCAGTGCCGTCATTGGCACGGCTGACGCGGTCATCAAGGTCACCAAAGCCGGGGCAGAGCTGGCCATCGGACGTGATGGTGCGTTGGATTCAGCCTTTGAAAAGTCGACATTTGTCAGCACCATCGCCAACGTCAATGAAGTGGTGAGCGTGTTCGGGCTGTTCAACCCGTCAGGCAATGGGCTGGATGTCACCAACAAGCTGGTCTGGGTGGGCGGAAAGTTGAATGAGGTTTTCCAGGAGAACAAGGTATCGTTTGGCGCGGAAAGCCTCAAGTTGACCCAGTTTGACGACGACTTCAAGGCCAACTACCTTGCACGAGTGAAGGCGCTGCAGTACCCGACGACTTTTCCTGGCAACTACATCGATGCGGCAGGAAAGCCGACCACGGTGAGTCCCACCGACATGCCGAAAGTTGTCCTGGATGCTTTGGACACCTTGCCCATCGATGCGCAACTGGCGATTGTTCAGCAGATGTTGCCTGATTCGACGGATGTGCCCGTTATGGGCAACGGCATCACGCTGGCTGCCACCAAAGTGTCATCGGACGATACCTCCATCACCTACTCGGTCAGCGCAAACATTCAGGGCATCAAAGCGCCGACCAGTGTGGTGATGGCTGTTGCGAATGCCTCGGTGGTTAACGCCAACAGAACACTTTCCGCAGACGGTGTGTTGGCTTGGTCCGTGACAGTGTTGGGACAAAGCGGCACCGTGACCGTCACCCGAAGCGACAACGGCGGGAGCTTGTCAACCACGCTGCCCGGTCAAGCGCTGAACTTTGACGGCTCCTATGCAGGCTGGGCCTTGAACACCTATAAAGCGAAAGACGCTTTCTGTCACAGTGAGGAGATGTCTGTGACGGTTTCTGGTGCCACGCTCGGTGGGGATGTGATCGGTGCGATCAGCGGCAATGTGGTGTCGGGCACCTACAAGGAGTTTTGGGGGACGGTGCTGACGTTCTCCGGGACCATCAGCGGGACCACCATGCAAGGTACTTGGCGTAGTCCAGGGGGTGACTGCAGTGGGACCTTTTTGGTCAGGAAGGAGTGACCGGCGGCAAGGTAGATGACCCTGCCGTCTGAACCTCTGGCGGACATACAAACGGCACCCAAGGGTGCCGTTTGTATGAAAAATATGCCTCTTGCGCTTTATTCATAAGCACAAGCAGCTATCAATTCAGAATGGCGTGGCCTTCAGCTTCATCAAGCTGCTGCCTTCACGTTCAAGCGCCAGGCGTGCAGCAGGGGCTCTGTGTAGCCGCTGGGTTGGGCCTTGCCTTTGAACACCAGGTCGAGCGCGGCCTGGTAGGCGGCGCCTTGTTTGTTGGCGATCAGGGGCTTGTACAGCGGGTCGGCGGCGTTCTGGCCATCCACCTTGGCGGCCATGCGCTCGAAGGTGTCTGTCACTTGTTGCTCGGTCACGATGCCGTGGTGCAGCCAGTTGGCCATGTGCTGGCTGCTGATGCGCAGCGTGGCACGGTCTTCCATCAGGCCCACGTCATTGATGTCGGGCACCTTGGAGCAACCCACGCCCTGGTCCACCCAGCGCACCACGTAGCCCAAAATGCCTTGGGCGTTGTTGTCCAGCTCGGCCTGCTTTTCGGCAGCGCTCCAGTTGGGCGTGGCTGTGACGGGAATGGTCAGCAGGCCGGTCACCAGGTTGTCACGCTCGGCGTTGGCGTCGATCTTTTCCATCTCGGCCTGGATGTCAGCCACGCTGACCTGCTGGTAGTGCAGGGCGTGCAGGGTGGCGCCGGTGGGGCTGGGCACCCAGGCGGTGTTGGCACCGGCCTTGGGGTGGGCTACTTTTTGCTCCAGCATGGCGGCCATCAGGTCGGGCATGGCCCACATGCCCTTGCCAATTTGCGCCTTGCCGCGCAGGCCGCAGGAGAGGCCCACCAGCACGTTGTTGCGCTCGTAGCTCTGAATCCAGGCGCTGGTCTTCATGTCGCCCTTGCGCAGCATGGGGCCGGCCAGCATGGCGGTGTGCATTTCGTCGCCGGTGCGGTCCAGGAAGCCGGTGTTGATGAAGGCCACGCGGCTGGCGGCCGCGGCAATGCAGGCCTTCAGGTTGACGCTGGTGCGGCGCTCTTCGTCCATGATGCCCAGCTTGACGGTGCTGTCAGGCAGGCCCAGCACCAAACAGTTCGCAGGCAAACGCCACTTCGGCAGGGCCGTGCATTTTGGGTTTGACGATGTACACGCTGCCGGTGCGGCTGTTGCGAATGCCGTTGGCGCCATTGCCCTTCAGGTCGTGCAGGGCGATGGTGGTGGTGACCATCGCGTCCATGATGCCCTCGGGAATTTCTTTGTCCTCACTGCCCCACAGGATGGCGGGGTTGGTCATCAGGTGGCCCACGTTGCGCAGGAACATCAGGCTGCGGCCGTGCAGGCGCACTTCGCCGCCATTGGGCGCGGTGTATACGCGGTCGGGGTTCAGGCCGCGGGTGATGGTTTTGCCACCTTTCACCAACTCTTCGGTCAGCGTGCCCTTCAGGATGCCCAGCCAGTTGCTCCACGGCGGCCACGGAGTCTTCCAGGTCCAGGATGGTGGACAGCGCGGCTTCCAGCACCAGGTCGCTCACACCGGCGGCGTCGGTCTGGCCGATGGCGGTGGCGCGGTTGATGATGATGTCCAGGTGGTTGCCGTTGTGCTTCAACAGCACCGAGCGGGGGGCTGCTGCATCACCCTGGTAGCCCACCAGTTGGGCGGGGTTGGCCAGGCCTGTGGTGGTGCCGTTGGCCAGGGTCACGGCCAGTTGGCCGTTCGCAATGGCGTAGCCGGTGGCATCGGCGTGAGAACCGTTGGCCAGCGGGGTGGACTGGTCGAGCACGCGACGGGCAAAGGCAATGACCTTGGCACCGCGCTTTTCGTTGTAGCCGGGGCCTTTGCCGCAGCCGTCGGCTTCAGAGATGGCATCGGTGCCATACAGCGCGTCGTACAGGCTGCCCCAGCGGGCGTTGGCGGCGTTCAGCGCGTAGCGGGCGTTCAGGATGGGCACCACCAGTTGGGGGCCTGCCTGCAGGGCCAGTTCGGCGTCCACGTTGGCGGTGGTGGCTTTCACATTGGCTGGCTGGGGCACCAGATAGCCAATGGTTTCCAAAAACTTGCGGTAGCCCACCATGTTGCTGATGGGGCCGGGGTTGGCCTTGTGCCAGGTGTCCAGCTCGGTTTGCAGGCGGTCGCGTTCGGCCAGCAGGGCGGCGTTTTTCGGGGCCAGGTCGGCCACGATGGTGTCAAAGCCTTTCCAGAACGCATCGCTGGTGACGCCGGTGCCGGGAAGCACCTGGGTCTGGATGAAGTCAAACAGCTCGGTGGCCACTTGCAGGCCGTGGACTTGTGTGCGTGCGGTCATGGGAATTGCCTCTGGAAAGAAAAAGGACAC
>JAIFMP010000041.1 GCA_020048405.1 Hydrogenophaga sp. | reverse complement strand
CCTTGCTGCAGCGCCTGCTGGAAACCCCCAGCCCCACACCCAAAGGCGCACGCGCCCTGGTGCTGGTGCCCACACGAGAGCTGGCCGTGCAAGTGGGCACCACTTTGCGCGACGTGGCCAACCGCCTGCCGGTGGGCCTGCGGGTGACGGTGGTGTTTGGCGGCGTGTCCATCAATCCTCAAATGCTGGGCCTGCGCGGCGGCACCGACGTGGTGGTGGCCACCCCCGGCCGCCTAACGCCCTGCGGCTGGACAGCGTGCACACCCTGGTGCTGGACGAAGCCGACCGCTTGCTGGACACCGGCTTTGCCGACGAATGGGCACGCATCGCGCAACTGCTGCCCGCGCGGCGGCAAAACCTGCTGTTTTCTGCCACCTTCGCCCCGGCAGTGCAGGCCCTGGCTGACGGGCTGCTGCGCGAGCCCGTGCGCATCGACTTGGCCCCCGTGGCAGAAGCCGCGCCCGACATAGAGCAACTGGCCATCAGCGTGGACACGCGCCACCGCACACAGTTGCTGCGCCACCTGATCGACACCGAGCACTGGAAACGGGTGCTGGTGTTTGTGGCCACGCAACACGCGGCCGACATCGTGTCTGAAAAGCTGCGCAAGGCGCGCATCAGTGCCGAGCCGTTTCACGGGGGCTTGAGCCAGGGCAAACGCACGCAGGTGCTGGCCGATTTCAAGCTCAGCCGGGTGCGCGCGGTGGTGGCCACCGACCTGGCCGCGCGCGGCCTGGACATCACCGACCTGCCCGTGGTGGTGAACTACGACCTGCCCCGCAGCGCCGACGACCACACCCACCGCATGGGCCGCACGGGGCGCGCCGGGGCCAGCGGTTTGGCCGTGAGCTTTGTGAGCCCCGACACCGAAGACCACCTGCGCCTGATTGAAAAGCGCCATGGGCTGGCCTTGAAGCGCGAGGTGGTGCGCGGCTTTGAGCCCGAGCCAATCGCCCGTGCAGACACAATGAACCATTCGAACAGCATGCCGTCGGCACCCGCACGCCCAGGCCCCGCGGGGCTGGATCCCAACGGTGGCATCAAAGGCAAGCGCCCCAGCAAGAAAGATAAACTCCGCCAATTGCAAGCAGGGCCCTCTGCGTTGCCCCCAGGCTGAGTGGCCCGTTAGCCGCTTCCACTTCTCACCAGTCGTTGCGCCCATGACAACAACGTCCGCTCCCTGGCAAAGCCCGCTGCTTGCGGGTGCCGTTTTGTTGCTGACCTTTCCCTTGCTGGCCTGGGCGCTGGGTCAGGGCAGTACCGCCATTTGGCTGCTGTGGGGCTTACAGCTGGCAGCTTTGGTGGCTTGGGGCTTTTATCTGCGTCAGCAAACCGCCCGCCACATCTCCGACATGGCCCGGCACACCCAGGCCTTGGCACAGGGACAGCTGCGCACCGGTTGGCAAGTTCAAACGCCCACGCAGTGGCTCCCCTTGAGGGAAGCACTTGACAACATGGCTCGCCAGCTCTCGGCCATGGTGGCCCAGGTGCGCAGCAATGCCGCGCTGGTGGCCGAGTCGGGCCGTTTGCTCCAATACGACAGCCATGAACTGGCCAAACGCACCGAGCGCCAGGCTGCCAGCCTGGAACAAACCTCTGCCAGCCTGCAAGACATGGCCACCACGGTGGCCACCAATGCAGACACCGCACGTGAATCGCTGGGCGTAGCCGCCAACGTACAAAGCGCGGCAACCCGAAGCCAAGCGTTGATGCAAGACAGCGTGAACACCATGAAAGGCATAGCCCAATCTGCCAAACGCATGGAAGACATCGTGGGCGTCATGGACGCGCTGGCTTTCCAGACCAACCTGCTGTCCATCAATGCGTCCATCGAAGCCGCCCGAGCGGGCGAAATGGGGCGCGGTTTTTCCGTGGTGGCGGGCGAGGTGCGCCAACTGGCCGGCCGCAGCGCACAGGCCGCCAAAGACATCCGCACGCTGATGGCGGGCTCTGGCGAGCGCGTCGCCCAGGGCGTGCAAGGTATCACGCAGGTCAGTGAAACCATGGAAAACCTGGCGCTGGGCATGAGCCAGGTGCACACCAGCATGAATGGCCTGTCTCAAGCCGCCGACGAACAAAACCATGGCCTGCAACAGGTGGCACAGGCCGTGGCCGAGATGGACCGCATCACCCAGGACAACGCCACCATGGTGGACGAAGCAGCCCGCGCCGCCGATCTGCTCAGCCAGCGCGCCAGCGTGCTGACGCAATCGGTGGCCAGCTTCCAGTTGCGCCAGGGCACCGCAGACGAAGCCCGCAACTTGGCCGAGCGGGCCGCCACCCAATACAAACAATCCCCCACCCAAGCACTGCAGGCATTCCAGGCACCTGACGGTGGCTACTTGGACCGCGACCTGTACATCTTTGGCATTGACCACAACGGTACCTATATCGCCTTTGGTGGCCAGCCGGCCAGAGTGGGCACGCGGATGCAAGACGTGCCCGGCATCGACGGCACTGCGCTGGTATCCAAAATACAGGCCGCTGTTCAGCAAGGCGGCGGTTGGGTGGAATACGATTTTCGCAACCCCACCACCGGCGAGGTGGCCCCCAAGATGTCGTACGTGCTGCCCTGTGGCGACGCGTACCTGGGCTGTGGCGTTTACAAGTCACTGGCTTGATACTAAATTTGTAGCTTCTTGCGCAATACCCTATTGCGTAAGAAGCACTTTTTTATAAATTCACTTGGCAACACCAAAGCCTGTTTCGTTGACACATGTCATGCGCAGGCCAGCCAGCCCGACCACAATGGGACATGTTCACCACTGCGCCCCCGCCGCCACAGGCCACTGTCCTGGTGGTAGATGACACCCCAGCCAACCTGACCGTGCTGGGGGAATTGCTCAGCCCCCATTACCGCGTTCGGGTGGCCAATTCCGGCACACGCGCCCTGGCTGCCGCAGCCTCTGAACCCCGACCCGACATCATCTTGCTAGACATCATGATGCCCGGCCTGGACGGTTATGCCGTGATGAACCACCTGCAGGCCGACCCTGCACTGCGCGACATCCCGGTGATTTTCGTCACCGCCATGGACGCCGATGACGACGAAACGCGTGGCCTGCAACTGGGAGCCGTGGATTACGTGGCCAAACCCATTCGCCCCGCCATCCTGCTGGCCAGGGTGAACAGCCAGCTGGAACTCAAACGTGCACGCGACTGGCTGAAAGACCAGAACGGCCACTTGGAGCGCGAGGTGGCGCGCCGCATGCGCGAGAACGAACTCATCAAAGACGTGAGCGTGAACGCACTTGCGCTGCTGGCCGAAAAACGCGACAACGAAACAGGCAACCACCTCACGCGCACACAGGAATACGTGGCTGCGCTGGTGCGCCAACTGACCCACCACCCGCGTTTTGCAGATGCCCTGCAGGAGCCGCTGGGCAGCCTCATTGCCAAGGCTGCACCACTGCACGACATAGGCAAGGTGGGCATACCAGACCAGATCCTGCTCAAGCCCGGCAAGCTCACGCCAGAAGAGTTCGAGATCATGAAAACCCACGCCCAAATTGGCGCGGATGCTTTGCATGAGGCCATGGCCCGAGTGGTGCAAGCCCGTGACCCGGGCACCCACCAGACCACCGATGAACCTTCGCTGGCCTTTCTGGCGGTGGCCCAGCAAGTGGCCCGCAGCCACCACGAACGCTGGGACGGCGACGGCTACCCGCAGGGGCTGGCCGGAGATGCCATTCCCGTGGCAGCCCGCCTCATGGCGCTGGCCGACGTGTTTGACGCACTCACCTGCCGCCGCCACTACAAGGATGCGTTCCCGCTTGACATGGCCGAACGCATCATTCGCGAAGGGCGAGGCACACATTTCGACCCCGACGTGGTCGACGCGTACTTTGCCATCCGCAGTGAGTTCATCCAGATTGCACACAGCTTTGCCGATGACCCGGCACGGCACCTGCTGCCATCTGCGTTACCCACCAGCGACACACCACCATGTCAAGCCAACGCATGCGCCTCCCAACCTCAAGCCGAATGACCGCCTGCCTGCGCTTTGCCTGGGGCGCATTGTGGGGGTGTATGGCCGCCACAGCAGCCATGGGCCAGTCAGCGCCTGCGCACGACGGCACATTGCCTTCCGGCAGCGCCGCCGCAGGTGGTGCCATTGCCACACCCCAAGTCGTTGAGTTTGCCGAAATCAAGGCCACCCCACCCTTGCTGGCTCAACTGCGCAAAGGCGGCTACGTGCTGTACATGCGACACGGCAACACCAACAACGACATCCCCGACCAACCCCAGTTGGACCTGGCGGATTGCAGCACCCAGCGACCGCTGAACGCACAAGGACGCGCAGTGGCCAAACAGGTGGGCGAGGCCATAAGGCGTGCACGCATTCCCGTGGGTGAGGTACATGCCAGCCCACTGTGCCGGGCGCGGGAAACCGCCGAGCTGGCATTTGGCGACAAAGTCAAAACCAACCCGTTGTTGATGTACACCGCCCACCTCACCTCGGCGCAAAAAGCCCCTGTCCTGGCCCACACCCGCGCACTGTTGTCTGCCCCTGTGGCCAAAGGCAGCAACCGCGTGCTGGTGGCGCACGCACCCAACATGGCCGACCTGATCGGTTACTTCGTCAAGCCCGAAGGCACCGTGGTGGTGCTGCGGCCAGAGGGCGACAACCGCTTCACGTACCTCGCCAGCATCCACCCCGACATGTGGGCCCGCCTGCTGCGCTGACGCAGCCCACCCCATCCCCACGCGCTGGGTACCGGCCATCGGTCCAGGTCACTTTTTTCCAATGCCATGTCCTTGCCCGCTTACGCCCTGAAAAGCCGCATCACACTGATGCTGCTGTTTTTTGTTCCCACGCTGTTGCTCGAAGGCGGCGTGGCTGCCTACAGCCTTTATTCGTTCCGGCAACTCGAAAATCGGCAGGCGGCCACGCAGCAGTCCATCGAGCGCCAACTGACGACCATCAGCCGCCTCACGGCGCTGGGCACCGACATGCTGCAGACGCACGGCCAACTGCGCGAAATGCTCTCGCTGGCTGACAAAAAGCAACTGAGCGAAGAGAAGGCCTACCAGTTCCATACACAGGTGGTCGAGCGACTCGCCCAACACGGCCCCACCGAAGCATGGCTGAGAAACCAGGGCACTGAAATGGGGGGGCTTGCGCAAAGCGACCTCGTCCGTGCCATGAACGTGTTCAACGAATACAGCACGTTTTTGCTGATGGCCACCGACATCGTTGCCATACAACCCTCACTCGCACAACGGTATTCACGCCTGTCACTCGACGAGTACATGGCTTTTGCGGAGCACACCCAGGCGCTCGCTGTCTCCATCACGGCAGAAACCACCGAACGGCTCAACCAGATGGCCATTCAGCGGCAAGACCATCTGCGGGCCATCCTCATCACCGGCATCAGCATCTTGCTGATCATGAGTGCGCTGTGGCTGCTGGCCACCTATTGGCTCACGGGCAGCATGGGCCGGGTGGCAATGGCCATGGGGCAACTGGCCGGTCGCACCGGCGCGCCCGCTGCCCAGACCGAGCTTGACGACATTGACACACAAACCGGTACACCGCAGGCCACGGGCAGCACGCTGCTGGACGAACCACAGCGCAACGCCCTGCAGCATCTGACCCGTGAACCGGTGGCCATGGTGCGCGACATGGCGCATGCGGTGCTGGCATTCGACCGGTCTGTGCGGTCGCGCAAAAAAGCACAGGAGGCGCTGCGAAATGAGCGCCACTTCCTCAAGACCTTGATTCAGGGCTTGCCCGACCTGGTGTGGCTGAAAGCACCCGATGGAAGCTACCTGCAATGCAACCCCCGGTTTGAGCAACTGGCGGGCATGGACGAGGCCAGCTTGCTGGGTCGCACCGATGCAGATCTGTTTCCCGAGCAGGCAGACTTTTTCCGCGAAAACGACCGCCGCGCCATGCAGGCGGGCAAACCCACGGTCAACGAAGAGTGGCTGACCTTTGCCCACGACGGCCACCGCGAGCTGGTGGAAACCATCAAGGCACCCATTTACAACGCCGACGGGTCGATGCTGGGCGTGTTGGGTGTGGCGCGCGACATCACCGCCAAACGGGCCGCTGAAGAAGCCTACCTCGACAGCCAGACACTCATGGCAGCCATCGTCACACAAGCGGTCGATGCCATTGATGTCATCGATCCCGATACCCTGGCCTTTGTTCAAGTCAACCGCGCAGGGGCTGCTTTGCTGGGTTACACCGAAGCCGAATACCTGCAACTCGGGCTGGCCGGCATACAAGGCAACATGCCCCTGGCGGACCTGCGCCAAGCCGTTCAGGCCATCAAGCCGGGCGAGGCGATCGTTTTCGAGAACCAGCACCGCCGCAAAGACGGCACCCTGATCGATGTCTCCGTGACCGCCAACCGCGTGGTGCTGGCCAATCGCCTCTTGGTGGTGGGCATCTGGCGCGACATCACCCTGCTCAAAGCCAACGAGCGCGAACTGGAGCGCCACCGGCAAGAGCTGGAAGGCCTGATTGCCGAACGAACCGCCGAAGTGGTGGCAGCCCGGCTGCGCGCCGAAATGGCCACCGCCGAAGCGCGCAATACAGCCGACGCACTGGCCATGAAAGAAGCCGAGCTGCGATCGTTGATGGACTCCACTTCGGAAGGCATATTTGGCGTGGATACGCACGGCCGCATCATTTTTGCCAACCAGGCTGCCACGCGCCTGCTGGGCTACGACGATGTGAGCGAAGTGCTGCTCCAGCACAGCCATGCCATTGGCAACGCGTACCCCCTCGAAGACGGCCTCATTCACCACACCGTGTTGGACGGACAGCACACCAGCGTGGACACAGAGGTGTTCTGGCGGCGCGACGGCACGTCCTTCCCCGTGCTCTACAACAGCGCTCCGCTGTGGCAAGAAGGTGAGCTGAAGGGGGCTGTGGTGGCGTTTCAGGACATCACCCAGCGCAAACAGGCCGAAGCCCAGTTGCGTGAGCAGGTGAACTTCAACCGCACGCTGCTGCGCTCCATACCAAACCCGGTGTTTTACAAGGGCATTGATTTGCGCTACCTCGGCTGCAACCCGGCGTATGAAGAGTTCCTGGGCCAGTCCGAAGCCGATCTGGTGGGCAAAACCACCAGCGACCTGGCACCACCAGAACTTGCTTCGGTGTATGAGGCCGCAGACAAGGCGCTGTTTGCCAAAGGCGGCCACCAGGTCTATGAATCTCGCGTACAGACAGCCGACGGCTTGCGCGATGTGGTGTTCCACAAGTCCACCTTCCACAACGCTGCGGGTGAACTGGCGGGGCTGACGGGCGTGATTGTCGACATCACCGACATCCGCCAGGCGCAGCACCAGGCGGAGGCAGCCAACCAGGCCAAGAGTGCGTTCCTGGCCAACATGAGCCACGAAATCCGCACGCCCATGAACGCCATCATCGGGCTGACACACCTCATCAAGAGAGACACCACTGCCCCCCGGCAGAAAGCGCAGCTCGACAAAATCAACGATGCGGCGCAGCACCTGCTGGGCATCATCAACGACATCCTCGATTTCTCGAAAATCGAGGCCGGTCGCATGTCCCTGGACCCCACCGACTTCGATGTAGACCACACCATCACACACGTGTGCGGCATGGTCAGCGACCGCGCCGAGGCCAAAGGCCTGGAACTGGTGGCCGACATCGCAGGGCTCCCACCCACGCTGCACGGTGATGGCATGCGCCTGGGGCAGGTGCTGCTGAACTTTTTGGGCAACGCACTCAAATTCACCGAGCGCGGCAGCGTGGTGCTGCGAGGCAGGGTGGCCCGGGAGGACGCCGACCGCCTGTGGGTGCGTTTCGAGGTCAAAGACACTGGCATTGGCATGACCGCCGAACAGCAAAGCCGCTTGTTCCATGCTTTCACGCAGGCCGACGTGTCCACCACCCGCCAATTCGGGGGCACGGGCCTGGGGCTGGCCATTTCGCGCCGCCTTGCACACATGATGGGCGGCGAAGTGGGCGTATCCAGCGAGTCGGGGCGCGGCAGCACCTTCTGGGTGGAACTGCCTTTTGGGGCAGGCCAGAAGAGGCCAGACGATTCAGGCCCGCCCCAATTGACCCGCGACACCCGGGTGCTGGTGGTCGATGACCTGGAAGAGGCCCGTGAGTCGATGGCCGACGTGCTGTCGGGCATGGGTGCACGTGTGGACACAGCTTCATCGGGCACAGCCGCATTGGCACTGGTACAGAGCGCCGACGCGCTGGGAGACCCGTACCGGGTGTTGCTGATCGACTGGGCCATGCCTGGACTGGACGGCGTGGAAACCGGCAGGCAGTTGATGCAGTTGCCCCTCAAACTGCGCCCCATCACCATGCTGGTCAGCTCCCTGCGCGAGCGCCCTGGCAACGTTTTGACCGACGGTGGATTCACCGACTTCCTGGCCAAGCCCGTCACGCCAGGCACGCTGCACGCAGCGCTGAGCACCACACTCTTCCCCCTGCAGCCGCTGGCCCGCCCGACACAAGAACGCCAGACGACCGCCGCCACAGCGCACCAACACGCCGAGGCAGAGTTGGCTGCCCGCACAGGCCTGCATGTGCTGCTGGCCGAAGACAACGTGCTGAACCAGGAGGTCGCGTTGGACCTGCTGCAGCACGTGGGGCTGAAGGTTGACCTCGCGGTAGACGGCGTGCAAGCCGTGGAACGGGCCACCGAAAACGCCTACGACCTCGTGCTGATGGACCTGCAAATGCCCCGCATGGACGGAATGGAGGCAACCCGTCGCATCCGCGCCCTGCCCGGCCACGCGGCCACGCCCGTGATTGCCATGACCGCCAACGCGTTCGACGAAGACCGCGAGGCCTGCCTGGCAGCAGGCATGAACGACCACATCGCCAAACCCGTGGCCCCCGGCCTGCTGTACGCCACGCTGGTGCGCTGGTTGCCCGAGGCCAGTCCGCAGGCGCAGCGCGATGCAGCTGCTTTCCCCACAGCCCCCCCCACCAACACCGATCCGGCGGCACAGGCGCAACTGGTGGCGGCGCTGGAACAGGTGCCTGGCCTTGCCGTGCACAGCGCGCTGCCCAACGTGCTGGGCCGTGCACACCGCTTGCTAGCGCTGTTGCAGCGCTTTGCCCAGAGCCACGGGCAAGATGGCATCACCCTGCAAACCCTGCTGGACTGTGGCGAGCGCGACACGGCCCTGCGCCTGGCGCACACACTCAAAGGCCTGGCGGGCACGCTGGGGTTGAGTGCCGTGCAGCGCGAAGCCGTGCGTGCAGAAAAGGCCATTCGCCTGCAAGATGTGGCCGACACACAGGCCACCTTGTCAGCACTCACGGCTGCTTTGGATGCAGCTTGCCCCGCCATCGAGGCTCTGGCAGAGCAGCAGGCCCAGCCCGAAGCCGACCCTGCTGCCGTTCCAGTGGACACACAGGCCCTGGCCGCGGAACTGGAGAACCTGGGCAAGCTGCTCGCCACCGACGACCTCCGCGCAGCCCAGGTGTTTGACTCCCTGCGCCCCGCACTGGCCAGGGTGGTGGGCAACAGCGCCGTTGAACCGCTTCAGCAGCACCTTGACAACTTTGCCCTCGACCTGGCGCTGCTCGCCCTGCAGCGCCTACAAGCGCAACACTTCTCTCACCACGGCTGACAAACAAAACACCCAAACGCAAAAATGGGAATAGCATAAAAAGACTTTAAGTTTTCTTATTGCGCCGGTGCACCCGCCTCGAACCAGCGGGCCACCAGGGCACGCTCGTCGTCGGTGATGCCGGTGGCGTTGTTCATGGGCATTTGTTTGGTCACCACCACTTGCTGATACACCGCCTGGGTGTGGGTTTTCAGCAGGTCGGGCTGGTCCAGCCGCACGTTTTTCAGTTGAACCTGTTCACCATGGCAGCTGTAGCAGCGCTGCTCCAGCACAACCTTGACCTGTGCGTAACCCACCGCCGCCGGTGCGGCAGCGCCCGGGGCCACGGGTGCCTTGGGAGCAGGGGCCAGCGCCACGATGGTGGCCAGCAGCAGCACCGTGCCCACAGCGGCATAGGCCACAGGGTTTTTGTTGCGGCCCAGTTTGTAGCCGTGGCGCATCACGAAATACTGGCGAATGAGGGCACCGGCCAGCATCATCACCACCAGGATGAGCCAGTTGTGCTCGTTCGTGTACAGAAAAAATCACCGGCAGCGTGAAATACGTGTTGTGCACGCTGCGCTGCTTGCCTCGCTTGCCGTGAATGGCCAGCGACGCCGGGTCCACCTTCACAGCCGAACTCATGGCGGCCACCACCGTGCGCTGGCCAGGAATGATCCAGAAAAACACGTTGGCGCTCATGGCGGTGGCAATCATCGCGCCCACCAGCAGGAACGCTGCGCGCCCGGCAAACAGCTCGGTGGCCAGCCATGAGCCAAAGGCAATGACCACAAACACCAGCGCGCCGACGATGGCGTCGCCGTTTTTGCGGAACCCGAACACACGGCAAATGCCGTCGTACAGCAGCCAGAACGCCACCAGAAACGCCAGCGCCGCGCCAATGGCCGTGGGCGGCGCCCAGTCGAACACCGATTTGTCGATCAGGTAGGTGCCCGCATTCCACAGGTACAACACGGTGAACAGCGCAAAACCGCTGAGCCACGTGGAATAGCTTTCCCAGTAAAACCAGTGCAGGTGCGTGTGGATTTTTTTGGGCGCCACCATGTACTTTTGCGGGTTGTAGAACCCGCCGCCGTGCACAGCCCAAATGGCACCGTCCACCCCTTTTTCGAGCAAGTCGGGCGAGGTGGGCTTGATGAGGTTGTTGTCCAAAAAGACAAAGTAAAACGAGGAACCAATCCACGCGATGGCGGTGATCACGTGCAGCCAACGCAGCAGCAGGTTGGCCCAGTCAAGCAGGTAAACGTCCAAGGTGTTTCTCCGGCCTGTTCACCACTGCGGGCGCTGTGAACAGGCATCAGGTCGCGACACCGGCGGGCCTGGCCCCCGCCCGATGTGAAGCACAGTGTATACAGTTTTTGCGTTCAGCGGTGCAGGGATTCCCCGCATCCGTCACACACCGAAGACTTGCAACAACTGTGCCGCCACAGCCGCCGCGATCACCGCTGGTTGCTTGCCCGTGATGCCGGGCAGCCCGATGGGGCACGCCACCTGCGCCCATTCGGCCTCGGAAAAGCCGCGCTCGGCCAGGCGGTGCTTAAACCTGGCCCACTTGGTTTTGCTGCCAATCAGCCCCACCCAGCGCAAGTCGCCCTGATTGCGCTGGCGCATCAGGCACTCGGCCAACACGTCCAGGTCTTCGGCGTGGCTGAAGCTCATGATCAGCACGGCGCTGCCGGGGGCCAGGTCGCGCACGGCGGCCTGCACGGGGTCGGAGTGTTCGCACACCACATCAGGCTGCACATCGGACGGAAAAATGCCGTCACGGCTGTCCACCCAGGTCAGCGCAAACGGCAGCGGGCTCAAGGCATGGACCAGCGCCCTGCCCACGTGCCCACCACCGAACAGGGCCAAGGGGTGGCCGGCTTGCGCCAGTTGCATGCGCAACCGCGGGATGTCTGCGACCGTCACACGCTCCAGGTCAAGGCTGACGACACCCCCGCAACACTGGCCCAGGCTGGGGCCCAGGGCATGCCGCTGGCGGGCCTGCAAAGGCGCTCCCTCCAAGACTGCACGCGAGTGCGCCAGCACCTGCCACTCCAGGTGCCCGCCACCGATGGTGCCCACCTGGCCGTCGGCAAAGACGGCCATCCAGGCGCCCACCTCGCGCGGGCCTGAACCCTGCACCTCAGCCACGCGCACCCACACCGCCTCAGCGGTTTCCAAACGCAACAACAACTCCGACACATCCGACACAAGCGACTTTCTGTAAACAACTGTCACGCACACTGGCCAGGTTGATGCCCGGCACGCCACAATAGGCGGCACAGTATGACCGTTACGTAGGCCCCGAGGAACACATGCGCCCTGCCCCACAGCCCACTTCCCCCCACACGCCGAACCAGCCAGCCACCACGACCATTGACAGCGCTCGCGCTGGCTGGCTCACCACGGCGGCCACCATTGCCGCACTGCTGGCAGGTTGCGCCACCCCTCTGCCACCAGCACCACCACCGCCCCCTGCGCCGCCACCACCACCCGTGGTGGTGGTGCCCGCGCCACAACCCCCGCCGGAACCCGTGGGCTCCCTGTCGTACGCCAAGACCCCACGCGAATACCGCCGCGATGCCGCCGCGCACCTGTATGGCAAAAACGGCCACCGCATCTTCAAAGGGCCCATGCCGCCACTGCTGTATGCCGTGGGCACGCTGGAGGTCGACCTGGACCCACGCGGCATGGTCACCAGAACCAGCTGGATGCGTGCGCCACACCATGCACCCGAGGTGATGGCCGACATTGAACGCAGCGTGCGCGCCGCCGCGCCCTATCCGGTGGCAGTGAACTTGGGCCACGTGACTTACACAGACACCTGGTTGTGGCACAAGAGCGGCACGTTTCAACTGGACACGTTGACCGAGGGGCAGGACGCCAACGTGCCCGAGCCCGGCTCAGCACAAGCAACCAGAAAAGGGCCAGCCACCAAACCCGTCCAACGGGCGGCCGTGCCCAAACCCAGGGCCACCTGCAAGAACGCCACGGGCAAATGCTGAGGCGCTGAACTCGCCACCGCGCAGCCATCAAAAAGCCCCCCGCCTTGGCTGGCCAGGAGGCTTTTTTTCGCGAGCACGCGCTGTGGGTCAGGCCGATTGCTTCAACGCCTCGCAGGCCATCAAGATGCGCTCGGGCGTTGCCGGTGCGTCCATGTGCACCACCTGTGTGTGGTTGGCCGTGGCGCTGACGGCGTCGCGCAGTGCAAAGTAGGTGGACAGCGCCAGCATCAGCGGTGGCTCGCCCGTGGCTTTGCTGCGGAAAGGCGTGGGGCGGCTGTTCTGGTTCTCGAACAGCGCCACGTTGAAGTGCTCGGGCACGTCGCCCGCCACCGGGATTTTGTAGGTGCTGGGACCGTGGGTCAGCAGCTTGCCTTTTTTGTCCCAGATGCACTCTTCCATCGTCAGCCAGCCCATGCCCTGGATGTAGGCGCCTTCGACCTGGCCTTTGTCAATGGCGGGGTTGATGCTCTGACCCACGTCCTGAACGATGTCCACCGCCTTGACCCAGTATTCGCCCGTGCGGGTGTCGATTTCCACCTCGCTGACCGATGCACCGTAGCAGTAGTAGTAAAACGCCTTGCCATTGAGGGTGGCGAAGTCGTACTTGATTTCGGGCGTCATGTAGAACCCGGTGACCGACAGGCCCACGCGGTCCAGCCAGGCTTGTTTGGCCAAATCGGGCCATGCCACTTTTTTGGCATCCAATTGCCCCCTTGCGCTTGTCTGTTGAGCAAAGTCAGCTACAAATTCCACATCGCTGGCGTCACAACCCAGCATGCGCGCAGCCACTGGGCCTAAGCGCTCGCGCATCTGTGCGGTGGCGTTCATGATGGCCGCGCCGTTGATGTCGGCCCCGCTGGAGGCTGAAGTGGCCGAGGCGTTGGGCACCTTTTGCGTGTCGGTGCCAGTCACGCGCACGCGGCTGACCGGAATGCCCAGGCCATCGGCACACACCTGGGCCATTTTGGTGTTCAGGCCCTGGCCCATTTCGGTGCCACCGTGGTTGACGCTGACCGAACCATCCATGTAGATGTTGAGCAGCGCACCGCCCTGGTTCAGCATGGTGGCGGTGAAGCTGATGCCAAACTTCAGCGGCACCAGCGCAAGCCCGCGCTTGCGGCGCTTGTTGGCGGCGTTGAAGGCAGCCACTTCGGCGCGGCGCTGGTCATAGCGGGCGCTGGCGGCCACCTGGTCGATCACCTTGTCGCCCACCCAGTCTTCAATCAGCTGGTTGTATTGGGTGGTCATGGTGGCTGCGTCGCCAGACACAGCCGGGTCTTTGTACAGGTTGAGGCGGCGCACTTCCAACGGATCTTTGCCCAGGGTGTTGGCAATCTGCTCGATCACCGTCTCGATGCCAAACATGCCCTGCGGGCCACCGAAGCCCCGGAAGGCCGTGGCGCTTTGCGTGTTGGTCTTGCAGCGGTGGCTGACCAGTTTCAACGCGGGGATGTGATAGCAGTTGTCGATGTGCAAGCAGGCGCGGTCGTTCACCGGGCCCGAGTAATCGATGCTGTAGCCGCAGCGCGAGGCCAGGGTGATGTCCGCGCCCAGGATGCGGCCGTTGTCGTCAAAGCCCACCTCGTAGTCGATGCGGAAGTCGTGCCGCTTGCCGGTGATCATCATGTCGTCGTCGCGGTTCACACGCAGCTTCACCGGCTTTTGCAGCTTGAACGCGGCCAGCGCGGCGCTCTGGCTGAAGATGCTGGCGTTGCCCTCTTTGCCGCCAAAGCCGCCACCCATGCGGCGGCAGATCACTTCCACGTCGTTGGTTGTCAGGTTCAATGCGGCAGCGGCTTCACGCTGGTTGCCATCGGGGTGCTGGGTGGAGACGTACAGCGTCAGTTGCCCGTCTTCACGCGGCACGGCGTAGGTGATCTGGCCTTCCAGGTAAAACTGCTCTTGCTGTCCGGTGCGGGTGGTGCCCTTCACCTTGTGGGGCGCAGCGGCAATGGCCGCAGCGGCATCGCCACGGACGATGCCCTTGGCCGGCATGACGAAGCTGTTGGCGGCCATGGCGGCTTCCACGGTCAGGATGGCGGGCAGCTCGCGCACCAGCACCTTGGCTTTGTGGGCGGCTTCGCGGGCGTACAGCATTTCACGCGCCACCACCACAGCCACGGCCTGGCCCAGGAACTCGACCTTGCCTACGGCCAGGAACGGGTCGTCATGGATGATGGGGCCACAGTTGTTTTCGCCGGGAATGTCTTTGGCGGTGTAGACCGCCACCACGCCGTGCTCGCGCAGGATGGCTTCGCGGTCAATGCCGTCGCCCAGCAGTTCGCCGTGGGCCACGGGTGAGGTGATGAGGGCCGCGTAAAGCGTGCCGCGCAGCTCAGGAATGTCGTCGGTGTAGGTGGCCTCGCCAGTCACGTGCAGCGTGGCCGACTCGTGAATGATGTCCTGGCCTTGCTGCATGGCCTGCGTCAACACATGGAGGGGGGTGGGTGCGTTCATGGTGTTCTCCAGCGGGTTCAGGCGGCGACAGAAGACTCGGCTGCGTCTTCGACAAATTCCAGCACCAGGTTGCGGGCAACCAGCGATCGGTAGGCCCAGGTGGCGCGCAGGCCGTCGCGGGCGGTGAAGCTGGCAGCTATTGCCTCGGCGGGGGCTTTGCCTTCCAGCACGGCTTCCAGCTTGGGGGCGCGACAGGGCGAGGGGGCCAGGCCGTTGTAGGCCAGTTTCACATTTTTCAGTTTCCCGCCCACCAGGCTGAACGACATGGCGCAGCAGGTGGCGGAAATGTCTTGCTCAAACCGCTTGCTCACCTTGTGGGCACGGAAGGTCTGGCCTGCGGCCAGCTTGGGCAATTCGATGGCCTCAATGAACTCACCAGCCTGCAGCACGGTCTGCTTTTGGCCGATATAGAACTTGTCCAGCGCCACGGTGCGTTGCTTGTCGCCTTTGCGCAGCACCAGCGTGGCGCCCAGCGCCATCAGGCAAGGCATGCTGTCGCCAATGGGTGAGCCATTGGCAATGTTGCCCGCCAGCGTGGCGGTGGCGCGAATAGGCGGCGAGCCGAAGCGGCGCAGCACCTCGGCAAAGTCTGGCAAGGTGTCTTTCACCAAGTCCAGCACGCGCTCCAGCGACACCATGGCCCCAATGCGCCAGGCTTTGGACGTCTCAGTCACGGCCTTCAGCTCGGCCACGTTGCCCAGGTAGCAAATGTGGCCAGGGCGGGCGAACTGTTTGTTGACCTGCAGGCCAATTTCAGAACTGCCCGCCAGCAACGTGGTGCCGGGGTTTTGCACCAGATACTGCGCCACCTCCGCCAGCGTGGCGGGGCTGACAAACTCACTGCCTTTTTTGGTGCGCACCACGGGCTGCACCACGATCTCGCCGTCCAGGCTGTAGGTGGGGTGCGTGGCGCGCTTGATTTCCTTCAGCAGCGGCACATCGGCGCTGCTGTCGATCTTCAGGCTGGCGGGGTCGGTCGCCAGCGCGGTGCTGCAAGCATGCTGCGTGGCTTGGATGATGGGCTGGTAGCCCGTGCAGCGGCACAGGTTGCCGCTGAGGGCGTCGCTGATTTCGCCACGGCTCAAACCCTGGCCACGGCCGGGCACCACCTGCACCACATGCGCCAGACTCATGACGATGCCGGGCGTGCAAAAGCCGCATTGGCTGCCGTGGCACTTGACCATGGCGTCTTGCACGGGGTGCAACGTGCCGTCGGACTTTTTCAGGCTCTCAATGGTTTTGACAGATTTGCCGTCCAGGCTGGGCAGCAGCTGAATGCAGGCATTCACCGGCAGGTAGTCCACCCCTGTGCCCGCCGCGTTCAACTCGCCCACCAGCACCACACAGGCCCCGCAATCGCCCTCGGCGCAACCTTCTTTGGTGCCGGTGCGATGCAGCTCTTCACGCAAATAGTCCAGAACGGTGGTGGTGCGGCGCTTGCCTTGGGCTTCGACAATGCGGCCGTCGAGCACAAAGCGCACGGTGTTGGTGACTTGGGCCATGGTGGGGCGTGGGGTGGGCAAACGTGGAATAGAGTGTGCGATTTTATTTTCCAAACCGTATGACCGGCATACGGTTTTTCATATACCGATGAGCGGTCGCAGCCCCGCCCCGCATGAACCGGCGATGGGTTACGACCCCCGGTAGGTGGAATAGCTCCAGGGGCTGGCCAGCAGCGGCACATGGTAGTGCTGGCTGGTGTCGGCCACGCCAAAGTCCAGCGCCACCTGATCCAGAAAGCTGGGCTCGGGCAACGGCACGTTGCGAGCGGCAAAGTAGCCCTTCACGTCGAACACCAGACGGTAGGTGCCCACTTTCAGGGTGTTGTTGTCCAGCAGGGGGCCGTTGGGGTTGCGGCCGTCGTGGTTCAGGTTGAAGCGCTGCAGCAGCACGGCCTCGCCACCCGTGGTGTCATAAAACGACACACCCATGCCCGCTGCGGGGCAACCGTGCATGGTGTCCAAAACGTGAGTGCTCAATCCCATGAATAGCTCCTTGGCGGGGTTGCCGAGGCCAAGCCCCAGCGTTGTTGATGCCACAAAGTGTATACACTTTTTGACGACAGAGTGGTTTTATGCGTATGATGAAGCCATGAGCACATCTGCCTTGCCAGACACCCGAAGCCCAAGCAACACCGATGCCAACACCCAGGCGGGCGATGACGCCACCGCGTCGTCCACCGCGCGCATCGTCGAGTCGCTGACCCGCGCCATTGTTGAACATCGCCTGCACCCGGGCACCAAGCTGGCCGAGCAAAAGCTGGCCGACCACTTTGGCGTGTCGCGCACGCTGGTGCGCCAGGCGTTATTTCAAATGACGCGCAACCACCTCATCCGCATGGAGCCCGCGCGCGGCGCGTTTGTGGCCACGCCCTCGGCCGACGAAGCGCGCCAGGTGTTTGCGGTGCGCCGCATGCTGGAAGCCGAAATGACCCGCGCCTTTGTGCAGCAGATCACGCCCGGCCAGATCAAGAGCCTGAAGGCCCACGTGGCCGCCGAAAAGCAGGCCGTGGCCAGCCAGGACGTGAGCGGCCGCACCGAGCTGCTGGGCGACTTTCACGTGCGCATGGCCGAGTTGATGGGCAACGACGTGCTGGCCCAGTTGCTGGGCGACCTGATTTCGCGCTGCGCACTCATCACGCTGATGTACCAGAGCACTTCCGCCGCCGAACACTCCAGCGAAGAGCACGCTGAAATCATCAAAGCCATTGCCGCCAAAGACGAAGCATTGGCCGTGCAACTGATGAACGACCACCTGAAACACGTGGAGCAAGGCCTTCAGTTCGACCGCAAGCTGCCCAGCAACGACATTTCCATGGCACTTTCATTCGCCGCCGGGCCGTCCCAAGGCGAAGCAGCCCCCTCGGGGGGCAGTGAGCAACGCGAACGTGGGGGCAACGGCCTTTACGACACCACTGCCCCGTACCCTCGCGACCTGGCCGGTTACGGCGCCAAGCCGCCACATGCCCAGTGGCCCGGCGGCGCCCGTGTGGCCGTGCAGTTTGTGCTGAACTACGAAGAAGGCGGCGAGAACTGCGTGCTGCATGGCGACGCGGGCTCAGAGCAGTTTTTGTCTGAAATGTTCAACCCTGCCAGTTACCCCGAACGGCACATGAGCATGGAAGGCATTTACGAATACGGCTCGCGCGCCGGGGTGTGGCGCCTGCTGCGCGAGTTCGAAAAACGCGGCCTGCCCCTGACGGTGTTCGGCGTGTCCAGCGCGCTGGAGCGCTCACCCGACGTCACCGCCGCCTTTTTGAAGCTGGGCCACGAGATTGCCTGCCACGGCTGGAAGTGGATTCACTACCAGAACACCCCGGAAGCCGAAGAGCGCGAGCACATGCGCCTGGCCATGGAGATCATGGCGCGCGTCACCGGCGACCACGGCCAGCAACTGCACGGCGCGGGCTGGTACACCGGCCGCGACAGCCCCAACACCCACCGCCTGGTGGCAGACCACGGCGGCTTTGAGTACGACAGCGACTACTACGGCGACGACCTGCCCTTCTGGATGAAGGTGCAAAAGTCTGATGGAAGCGTGGTGCCACAGCTCATCGTGCCCTACACGCTGGACTGCAACGACATGCGCTTTGCCCTGCCCCAAGGCTACAGCCACGCCGACCCATTCTTCCAGTACCTGAAAGACACCTTCGACGTGCTGTATGCCGAAGGCGACCCCGCCGGTGACAACGCCCCCAAGATGATGAGCGTGGGCATGCACTGCCGCTTGCTGGGCAAGCCCGGGCGCATCACCGCGCTGCAGCGTTTTCTGGACCACATTCAGGCCCACAGCCACGTGTGGGTGGCGCGGCGCATCGACATTGCCCGGCACTGGAAAGCCACCCACCCCTACACCGACTGAAACCGATCAGCCCAGGTTGAACCCCACCATGTCCACACCCATCACACTTGACCGCCTGAACGCGTCCCCGCCCGACGTGGCCGCCAAAATGCTCGACGGTCTGTACGAGCACACCCCCTGGATCGTGGGGCAAGCCATGGCCCAGCGGCCGTTCAAATCGCTGGCGCACCTGAAGCACACGCTCACCGTGGTGCTGGACGAAGCGGGGGACGAGGCCAAGAAAAACCTCATCCGCGCCCACCCCGAGCTGGCGGGCAAGGCCATGGTCAGCAACACCCTGACGGCCGAATCGACGAATGAGCAACAAAAAGCGGGCCTGACGCAATGCAGCCCTGAAGAGTTTGCTCTTATTCAGAAACTGAACGCTGACTACAACGCCAAGTTTGGCTGGCCGTTCATTTTGGCTGTGCGCGGCCCGCGTGGCGTGGGGCTGACCAAGCAGCAAATCATTGCCACCTTTCAGCGCCGCGTGCACGGCCACCCTGACTTTGAGCTGCAAGAGTGCATCCGCAACATCCACCGCATTGCAGAAATCCGGCTGAACGACAAGTTTGGCTTTGAGCCCACCCTGGGCCAAGCCGTGTGGGACTGGCAGGAACAACTCGCCCGCCACACCGACCCCGGCTACGCCGAGCTGGGCCAGTTGACCGTGACATACCTGACCGACGCGCACCGTGCCTGCGCCCAAGACATCGCAGGTTGGATGCGTGACTGCGGGTTTGACAGCGTGGAAATCGACGCCGTGGGCAACGTGGTGGGCGTCTACAAAGGCAGCGACCCTGCCGCCAAAACTTTGCTCACCGGCAGCCACTACGACACCGTGCGCAACGGCGGCAAATACGACGGTCGGTTGGGCATATTTGTGCCCATGGCCTGTGTGCGCGAGCTGCACCGCCTTGGGCAACGCTTGCCGTTTGCGATTGAAGTGGTGGCGTTTGCCGAAGAAGAAGGCCAGCGCTACAAGGCCACCTTTTTGGGTTCGGGCGCACTCACCGGCAGTTTTGACCCTGCATGGCTGGACCAACTGGACGCCGACGGCATCAGCATGCGCCAGGCCATGCAGCACGCCGGTTTGCCCGCCACCCTGGAGTCGATTACCACGCTGCAGCGCGACCCGGCACGCTACCTGGGCTTTGTGGAAGTGCACATCGAACAAGGCCCGGTGCTGAACGAGCTGAACCTGCCCCTGGGTGTGGTCACCAGCATCAACGGCAGCGTGCGCTTTGTGGGCGAAGTGGTGGGCCAGGCCAGCCACGCCGGCACCACACCCATGACCCGCCGCCGTGGCCGAATTGGCCCTGTATTTGGAAGAACGTGCCGGGCAGGACGCCCGAAATGGAGAAGGTGTCGTGGCCACCATGGGCCAGTTGCAGGTACCCAATGGCAGCATCAACGTGGTGCCCGGCGCCTGCCGCTTCAGCCTCGATATTCGTGGCCCAAACGATGTCCAGCGCAATTCTGTAGAGCACGACGTGCTACAAAAACTGACTGACATTTGCACCCAACGGGGCTTGAGCTACCAGCTGGACGAAACCATGCGGGCCAGCGCCGCACCCAGCGCCCCGGCCCTGCAAGCCCGCTGGACCGCCGCTGTACAAGACACCGGCCTGCCGGTGTTCAACATGCCCAGCGGCCTGCACGACGTGATGCCCCAGGCCATGCTGTTTGTGCGTGGCGAAAACAGCGGCATCAGCCACAACCCGCTTGAAAGCACCACAGCAGACGACATGCAACTGGCCGTGGACGCCTTCACCCACCTGTTGAACCAACTTGCCCAGGACGCCCAATGACCTCCCCAAACCAAAACGAATTCGACCGCCTGGACGCTTGGGTGGACGCCCACTTTGACGAACAGGTGGGCTTTTTGCAGCAGCTCATCCAGGTGCCCACCGACACCCCGCCGGGCAACAACACCCCCCACGCCGAACGCACCGCCGAACTGCTGCAAACCTTCGGCATGACGGCAGAAAAGTTCGCCGTGCCCACCGCAGAAGTGCAAGCCGCCGGGCTGGAAACCATCACCAACCTGATCGTGCGCCGCCACTATGGCGCAGGCGGCAAAACAGTGGCCCTGAACGCCCACGGTGACGTGGTGCCCCCCGGCGAAGGCTGGACGCACCCACCCTACGGTGGCGAAGTGGTGGGCGGCAACCAAACCGGCCGCATCTACGGCCGTGCGGCAGCCGTCAGCAAGTGCGACTTTTCCACCTTCACCTTTGCCGTGCGCGCGCTCGAAAGCCTGGGTGCGCCATTGAAGGGAAATGTGGAACTGCACTTCACGTATGACGAGGAATTTGGCGGCGAAGTGGGCCCCGGCTGGCTGCTGACACACGGCCACACCAAGCCAGATTTGATGATTGCCGCCGGCTTCAGCTACCAGGTGGTGGTGGCCCACAACGGCTGCCTGCAACTGGAAGTGACCGTGCAAGGCGACATGGCCCACGCTGCCATCCCAGACAGCGGCACCGACGCGCTGCAGGGTGCCACCCACATCATGAACGCGCTGTACGCGCTGAACCGCGACTACCTGCTGGTGACGTCTGGCGTGGAAGGCATCACGCACCCCTACCTGAACATCGGCCTCATCAACGGCGGCACCAACACCAACGTGATTCCCGGCAAAGTGGTGCTGAAGCTAGACCGCCGGATGATTCCCGAAGAAGACCCCGCGGAAGTAGAAGCCAGCCTGCGCAACGCAATAGCAAAAGCTGCCGCCAGCTTCAGCCCACCCCGTGGGGGCAAAACTCTGCAAGTGGAAGTGCGCCGCATGCTGCTGGCCAACGCCATGAAACCCCTGCCCGGCAACGCCCCCCTGGTGGCAGCCATTCAGCAGCACGGCCAACAGGTGTTTGGCGAAGCCATTCCCGCCGTAGGCACCCCGCTGTACACCGACGTGCGCCTGTACGGCGAGCACGGCATTCCGGGCGTGATTTACGGTGCGGGGCCAAGAACGGTGCGCGAGTCCAACGCCAAGCGGGCAGACGAGCATTTGGAACTGGCCGATTTGCGCCGGGCGACCAAGGTCGTGGCTCGGGCGCTGCTGGAGTTGATGCGGGAGACGTGAGGCGAATTTTCCGTAGCAAAGAATGCCTACTGGAAAGCGCTGGAGGCATATACCGATGATAAAAAGTCAGGCGGTGCCTGGCTTGTTGGTCCCAGCAGCTTGGTCTTTGGCTTCAGTGGATTTTTCGGCCTTGGTACGCAGAGAGATTCCGCCCTCGCCGCGTCCGGTAGGTTGCCCCAGTGGTGGTGGCAGACTGGACGGTGAGTAGCGCCTCAATTGCGCTTGCACGATTTCTTCAAGTTCATTGGCCTCCGGCACCTTGTCGCGGTATCGCTGCAAAGTCAGGCGAGCGGTATCCATCAATTTGGTGTTGAGGGTTTGCTCGCCGTGGGTGATCAGCGCTTTGATTGCCGCTCGCGGATCGCCTGCAACAGCGTGAGACATGGCGTTTTGGGCCAACTCTCCCAACCGGCGATGGCTTGCGCGGACCAATTCTGCATAGGGCGGATGGCGCCTGGACGCCCCAGTCAGCAATTCGGCCATGCCTTTGCCAGTGCAAAAACGCAACGAAATGGCACTGACCCATTGTGGCGCAGTATCCAGCTCCAATTCAGCACAGGCCACTTCACAAAACAGTGACAACAGATTGCAGCCAGCCTCCACATCCATTGATGGGTTTTCTATATCTGCAGCCTGGCGCTTGACTTCTTCAATCACGAGCCCGATTTGTTTGTTGAGCAACATCTGCAATGTCTTGGCGACATCCAGAAAACGTTGGAAACGAACGTGATAGTCCTTTCGCTCAAAAGATATTTGCAACTGCTCAATGCACCGCTTTATGCCTTTGGAGTCGCGCATTTGGTATCGGGCAAAAGCAAGCAACAAGAGTGACTGGTGGTCATACATCTTTGAAGTCAGGCCCAGCAGGGTTGCGCGGTCCAGCGCCTTCGCGGCTTCTTCGTTCTCCCCCATGTAAAAGGCCAGCATTCCTTGCTTTTGCAAACGCCCAATGGAGCTTGGGGTCGCCATGCTGGCCTGCCGGTATACCGCCAACGCTTGTTCGAAGTTACCCTGCTCCACATGGATGCGGCCCATCACGTCATACGCATCTGCGTAACCAGGCTGCTCACTGGCCAAAGCCTCCAAAGTCATCAAGGCCTGAGCGGGATGTCCACTTTCCATTTCCGACCGGGCAATACCCAACTTTGCCCATGGCAACGCTTTGACTTCAAGTATTGCCGCGAACAACTTTTGTGCTTCTGCTACCCGTTGAAGGCGCAGCAACAACTCAGCGCCGATTCGAGCCGCATACAACCAAAACTCTTCACGCCGGCTGAAGCGGTCCAGGCAAAGTTGGGCCGCTTCAGAAAACTCACCTGACTCGATCCGTTCAAAAATCGGATTCAGAACTTTTTTTCGGTGGCGCGCATTCCGCAGCCGTTGACCCAATGCCCGGGCGGTATGGGGCTTGAGTAAATAGGTATCCAGGGCAGATTCGGCAGCTTCAGCCACTTGTGCATAGCTGGCTTCGCTCGTCAGCATGATGAACACAGTTGAAGTGGGCAGCAATTGGGCCCGACGCAGGTCGTCGAGCAGGTCCTGCCCCGTGTAATTCGTGCCGTGGAATGCTTGCTCACATATCACGATGTCGAATTCGCGAAACTCCAGTGTCCGCCTTGCATCAGTAGGGCGACTTGCCTGTGCAACTTCACGCAAGCCAAAATCACGCAACTGTGACGAAATGATGCTGCGGGATGTCGGGTTCCCTTCCACAACCAAGGCTGTGCAGTTGGCAATGTCAGCATCCAGCTTTACCATGATCTACCGGGATGTGACACTTACGCGGCAATTGGATGGGCCGGGCCACAATTCCGTGTGCGAGCTTTTTCCAGGCAGTGCACTGATCGGACAACTACCGTCACGCCAAATAAAACCATTTTCGCCGTCCCTTTTTTTAAGGCGCCCAGCGTTCACGTTGGTAACTGAGCTGCTGAATATGGTACCGAGCTGAATTCCATCAGTCTGTAGGGAAAGCTTGATGACTCCATACAAACATTGACCGCGTGCCTGTTGGAACCAAGGATTTGGTTATGGGCTCTCGAGCAGGCCCCACCTCACAGCAAACAACACCAAAGCTGAGAGATCGTTGAGCTCAAGCTTGTGCATCAAACGGCTTCGATAGGTCTCCACTGTTTTGGGTGAAAGCCCCAACTGAACCCCAATGGCAGCGCTGGTGTTTCCACGGACCACCAGCCCGAGTATCTGCAATTCGCGGGTGGATAACACGCCTACCGGGTCGACGGCGGCACCGCCCTGGGTCCCAGGGTAACCGGCAACTGGCGGAATCGACCTATCCATATAGCGAGTTCCATTGGCCACAGCAGTCACCGCCTGCAAAAGGGTACCGGACGGCGATCCTTTGAGAACATAACCCAGTGCGCCAAGTCGCATCGCTTCGATGATGTGATGGGGTTGCGCCGACATGGACAGAACCACAGTGGGCACCGTCAAACCCAGGGCGCGCATCTGTCGCAAAACCTGTAGCCCAGTCACGCCTTGCAAATGGATATCCAGCACCACCACATCGACCTCGCCAGACGAACAGACCGCGAGCGCCTGTTCCACGCATTCAGTATCAGCAACAACGTCATGTCCAGCAGCTTGCAGCACACTACGCAGCCCTTCCCGAACCACTTGATGGTCATCGAGCAGTAGCAAGCGACTCATGTTTTTGGCTCCCACATCAGTTGAACCCGGGTTCCGTCACCCGGAGTAGATGAAATGGACAAGCGGGCATCCACTGCCAACGCGCGCTCGCGCATGCCGATCAGGCCCAAATGACCAGGCCGCGATTGCAGGGCAACTGTGGAAAAGCCATTCCCGTCATCTGAGACCTCCATGTGCAAGCCTCGTCCCTGGACCGAAAGGTCCACCACCACCAGATGAGCTTGGGCATGTACAACAGCGTTTGCAATGGCTTCGCGCGCGATCATGAAAAAAGCAAATTCCACCTCTGTAGGCCAGCGCGCTTGCGTATCCGGGATCTCACACTGCAGAACAACGTCGCAGTCCATATTTGGGGGAAAGGCACGCATCACTTCATTGTCCAGCGCGGCACTAAGCCCTCGCTCCTCCAAGAGCGTAGGCCGCAAATCAATCAACAGCCCGCGAACCTGATCAATGGCCTGGCTCATCAGCCTTTGCATACGTCCACCTGCTTCGGTGGGCTGGACCTGTTGTTGAAAGTCAATTGCCAAGCGTGCCGCTGTCAGGGTTTGGCCCAACTGGTCGTGCAACACTTGTGCCAGTTTGCGTGTGGTGTTGCGCTCCTGTTCAATCAGTTCCCGTGTCAAGGCCGAAAGCTCCCGCTGATAGCGGAGCAAGGCCTCTTTGGCTTTGCGCTGCTCGGTCACATCCCAACCGACACCAATAAGGGACGCTCTGCCATTGACAGGATTCACGACACGTTGTCCTTGAGCCATCAGCACGCGGACCTGGCCATCAGGCCAACGCAACTCAAACTCAATTGACAAAGACAGGCCGTAGCGCAGGCACTTGGACATCCAGCGACGGGTGCGATCGAGCTCACTTTCAGACAAGGCTTCTTCATAGATATCCTTCGGCAGCCTTGACGTGCCGGGATCGTAGCCGTACATCCGGTACGTTTGGGCATCCCAGACTGCCGTGGCATCGTCAAAGACCTCCCAATATCCCAATTTGGCGGTTGTCAATGCCAATTGGGCGCGCTGCGCCGCACGGATTTTTTCAAGCTCCAGTGATTTACTGTCATGAATATCCCCAATCGTGCCCTCAATACGAGCCTTTGAGGCTGATCTGGCCCTGATCTCCTTGAGGCTGCCACGCAAGCGATACCAACGCGGCGCTCCCTGAGGTCCATACAACTGCAGTTCCAAGTCCATCGTCGGTTTGTGTGGCTCCAATGCTTTTACAGCAAGTGCGAAAGCCTCGCAGCCCAACTCATCCATCAACACATGGCACTTCAGCGAGAGAGGCCTCGGATTTGTTTTGTCATAGCCCAAAAGCTCCCAGCCTCGCAGTGACAAAAAAATATCGTCCGAGTCCGGCAAACAGCTCCACAGCCCCCCAGCGGTCCCGTGGGTAAGCAGGGCAAGTTGGTCGCGCACCGAGCGCAAATGAACCTGCAAGCTCTCCACTTGGGAAACATCATCAAAAAACGCCAGGAAAAAATGACCTTCCGCTATCTGTAGCGTTTCGACAGAAATTTCCAAACTCAATGCCCTGCCTTTGGCCGAGCGTGCAGAGATCAATTTTTTGGTCAAGCGTCCTGTTTGCACCATCTCATGCATGAAATCGGATCGCTGGAGTGGGTCTGCCCACAAACCGAGTTCAACCGTTGTTTTACCTATGAGAGGTGCATCGCCGATCTCCAGCAACTGCCGTGCAGCTTCGCTTGCCACCTCAATCACACCCGTCTCGTTGCGAAGCAACATGATGGGAGCTGGCAGCAGACGCAATGCCGAAAACAAGGCGGACTCTGTAGTAGATGCGAGGGACATGGCCGAAATTATCACCCTGCTTGAGTTACCTAAAAATTTCGCGCATGTCAAGGATTCCCGACAGACAAGCTGTCTCCGCCTGAATAAGCTGCGCGCTCGTTTTGTCGCAAACCGCTGTTTCTTTTATGAATCCATCTATCAGCCAGTTGCGAGCACAGACCCGTGATCTGCATATCGAACTCGAGCACACAACCATCGATCAGGACCTGCTCTCGCCCCAACTGACCCGCGCACGATACGCACACATTCTTTCCGTGTGGCACCGTGCGTGGATACCGCTGGAAACCGCCATTTGGACATCCCCCTGGTCCCAAAGCCTTCGCCAATTGCTTCCAGCCAGGCGAGCTGCCAAAGCGGAGCAGGACCTGCACGCCCTAGGTCTGAATGGTTTGGCGAACACCACGACAAACCTGGATGCCACCTTCAAGCCGGACGTGCTTGACAGTGAGGCAGCACTCTTGGGACTGTGCTACGTGGTCCGCGGCTCTTCTTTGGGCGGACAAGTCATCGCTCGCCACCTTGAATCAACCCTGGGCCTGAACACCGCCCATGGTTCGTCCTTCTTCTCACCAGACACCAACGAATCCCTCACCTGGCCACAGTGGTGCCACCAACTGGGCCCACTGCTCAATGATCGCGCGGCCAAAGACCGTGCATGCGCTGCCGCACGTGCTGCGTTTTCGCATTTGTTGACAGCCTTCACTGAACCGCACACCTGTGACCGGGCCACACCTTGAACGCCAAAACCCCATTCACGAGTACAGCTCTGGCGCTGGAAAACTGCGCCAAAGAGGCCTTGCACCAGACAGCGTTGATTCAGCCCCATGGTTTTGTGCTGGCATGCGATGCCGAGACCGGCGTCATCGGTTTTGAATCGGCCAACGCGCGGCAATTTGTTGCCACCGCCGAGTCCTCCCTGCTGGGAAAGCCGCTCAGTGACCTGCTGCTCGACCCGCCTGAAGCAGTTTTACGTTTTCTGGCATCGGTACCAGAAGGCGACCTTGTCAGCGGCCCACTTCGGTTTCGCAGCAAAAGTGCTTCCAGCGGGAACTTTGAAGTTGTGGCACACCGAACGGGCCATTGGGTGGTGCTTGAGACCATGCCGTTTCCCCGAGGCGTCACGCAGGTCGATACCCACATACAGCTCGAACACGCAGTTCGTGGTGTTGGCGCTTTGCATTTGCAAAAAAAACTGCCTGAGTTTTTAAACGCATGCGCCTCAGAAATCCGCAAACTGGCGCAGTACCAGCGCGTCATCATCTACAGATTCTTGCCCGACTGGAGCGGCGAAGTGATTGGCGAGTCGGTCGACGAAGGCGTACCGACCCGCTTTTTGGGACTGCGTTTTCCAGCCAGCGACATTCCCCCGCAAGCCCGTGCACTTTACCGGGCCAACCGGTTGCGGATCATTGCCGATGTGGACGCCGAACCAGTGGCCCTGAAGTCTGCGGCTCCAGACGTCATGCTGGATCAAACCCATACCGTGCTTCGCTCCCCGTCCCCCATGCACTTGGGATACCTGCGCAACATGGGCGTGCGTGCCAGCATGACCATTTCATTGATGAAGGATGGCGAACTGTGGGGTATGGTTTCATGCCACCACCCGGCCCCGAAAGCGCCGCCTGCTGAACTGCGGCGTGTCACCAAAATGCTTTGCGCACTCGTGGCGGAGCTGGCGATGGTGCGCATAGACGCGTTGTTGCAAGAGCAAATGATGCTCAAGAAGAGTGCCGTCCAGCAAACATTGGGGGCGCTTGCCGCCGCCATCCAAAACAGCCGTGATTTTGAAATCGCTGTGCCGACGGCATTGAACCAGTTGGCACAGACCCTCAACTTTCAGGCCTATGGCTTGATGATTGACGGGCAATGGCGCTTTGCACCGCAGGTGCCAGATGGACTGAAAGCGCACCTTGAGCGCCGGGCACGGGGCAAGCTCTCGGCAGAGGCGGATTTCAGCGATGTTTTCATGGGGGCGGGGCAGGCGCAAGCCTGGTCGCCGTGGGCTGGGATGGCCTGTGTCGCGCTCCCAGGGCATGACAACTGCCGCCTTTTCTTGCTGCGCCAAGCTGTTGCCCATCTGGTTCATTGGGCCGGAGCCCCCAGTACCGACACCGAAACACTCCCCTCGGGCATGGTTGTGCTGGGGCCACGCCAGTCATTTGAAAAATGGACCCAGCAGGTGCAGGACCAAAGTGAGCCTTGGTCTGATTTTGATCGCACCCAATGCGTCGAAGTCGCCAAATCTCTAGCCACTGCATACCTCAAACACAAGAACTTTGCGTTAGAAGCCGAGTTGCGCCTGCTGGGTGTATCCATGGAGCACCTCAACGACATGGTGATCGTGAGTGGCATCAACCCTCAGGAACAAGGCAGCCTACGCATTATTTATGTCAACAAGGCCTTCACCACCCAGACTGGTTTTGATCGCGCTGAGGTGGTAGGTCGTTCCCCGCGCTTTTTGGTCGGCGACGAAACCGACCCAGTCTCTTTGAAATTCCTGAAACACGCTCTGAGCCGCTTCGAAGCAAGCACCCTAGAGTTGCAAATCCATAAGAAAAACGGGGAGTCCTTCTGGACCGAGGTCAACCTGAGCCCTATTCCCGCTCAATCGGGTGAGACAGGTCACTGGGTCACTGTGTTGCGCAATATTGAAGAGCGCAAGCGCAGTCAGACCGAAATCCAAAAGTTGGTTTACTACGACACCCTGACCAATTTACCCAACCGCCGCATGGCGATGGACCGCCTCAGCGTAGCGCTTGGAAACTGCCGCCGCTACGGGCGACAAGGCGCAGTCATCCTGGTGGACCTGGATCATTTCAAGACCATCAACGACACCGCTGGTCATCCTGCGGGAGATGATCTGCTGAGGCAGGTGGCGAGTCGCCTGCGAGCGCAAGTGCGCCTGGAAGACACGGTGGCACGCTTAGGCGGGGACGAATTCATGGTCCTGCTTGAAGGCCTGGAAATCGAGCAAGGCGGTGCTGCAGGTGCGGCTCAGAGGGTGTCCAACAAAATTCTGGCAAGCCTGTGTGACGACTTTGAATTTCCGCTGCAACGATTCAACAGCAGTGCCAGTTTGGGGATCACCCTGTTCAAGGGCGATGTTCCACAGCCGTCTGTAGAAGACCTGCTGAAACAAGCTGACTTTGCGATGTACCAGGCCAAGGAAGCCGGACGCAATACCTGGCGTTTTTATGACCCAAAGACCCAAGCGGATTTGGTGGAGCGCAATGCTCTGGAGGCGGATCTGAAGGGGGCCTTGGCCCAACAGACGTTGGAGTTGCACTTTCAGCCCATTTACGACCGGACGCGTCAGATAGCGGGCGCAGAAGCACTGTTGCGCTGGAACCATCCGCGACGGGGCTGGGTGTCTCCTGGTGAGTTCATTCCAATGGCAGAACAGAGTGATCTGATCATCCAGATTGGCACTTGGGTCCTGGATTGCGCATGCAAGGTGTTAGCCCTTTGGGCCTTGCATCCAGTGCGTCAGAACTGGACTTTGGCGGTCAATGTGAGCGAGCGCCAAATCCGGAAAGACGATTTCGTGGAAACGGTACAAGCGATGATTCACGCCAGTGGCTGCAACCCGTCGCGCCTCAAGCTGGAGCTGACAGAGGGACTGCTTCAGAGTGATTTGGCGGCTACCACCACGAAGATGGAACGATTGCGGACATTGGGCATCCTATTCTCCATCGACGATTTCGGCACCGGTTATTCGTCACTGTCCTACCTTCGCCGCCTGCCCATCAGTGTGCTCAAAATCGACCGCTCATTTGTGCGCGACCTCGAGTCTGATACCGGGGATCGTGCCATTTGCCAGACCGTTCTGGCCTTGGGACAAACAATGGACCTGCGCATCGTGGCCGAGGGCGTGGAAGACTTGGCGCAGTTTGACTTTTTGCACCGGGCGGGTTGCGACTTCTTTCAGGGCTTTTTGTTCAGCAAGGCCTTGCCGCTGAGTGCTTTGGAACAACTGGCTTAGACCGAACATGCGTTTGACGGAAGCTGCACGACTCAACGCCTTGGAAAGTTACCAAGTGCTGGACACCGCCCCTGAGCAGGCTTTTGACGACATCACCCAACTGGCAGCCCAGCACTTTGGCGTGCCCATCGCTCTGGTCTCGCTGGTGGACGACCATAGGCAGTGGTTCAAGGCGCGCGTAGGACTGGATGCGCAGGAAACGCCCCGCGAAATCGCTTTTTGCAGTTTAGCCATCGAATCCAGACAGGTGATGGTGGTGGAAGACGCCACCCTCGATGGCCGGTTTGCGAACAATCCGCTGGTCACGCAAGCACCGGATATTCGTTTCTACGCCGGAGCACCCCTGATCACGCCCGAGGGACATGCCCTGGGCACCCTTTGCGTGATTGACCGCAGGCCACGCTCCATGAGTGACGCAGACAAAGCGCTCCTCCAGGTGATGTCGCAGCAAGTGGTGATGCAGCTTGAGTTGCGCAAGACAAACACCGAGCTCAATGCCGCATTGACTGCTTTGAAGGCGGAGCAGATCAGGCTCACGGACCTGGCCCGCCAAGTGCCAGGCGTGGTTTACCAGTACCAGTTGCGCCCAGACGGAAGTTCGTGTTTTCCTTTCGCGAGCCCGGGCATTGAAGCCATATATGAGGTAACACCCGAGCAGGTAGCACAGGATGCCCGTCTGGTGTTTGAACGTCTGCATCCTGACGACCTTGAACGGGTCTCGGCATCCATAGATGAGTCGGCAAGGACGCTGTCGCACTGGCAGTGCGAGTACCGCGTCAACCTGCCACAACAGGGCATCTGCTGGCGACAGGGCACAGCCAACCCGCAACAACTGCCCGATGGCAGCATCGTTTGGCATGGATTCATCACCGATATCAGTGAGCGCAAGCAAATGGACGTCCAGTTGCAGGAGCGCACTCTGCAGGCCGAATCAGCCAATGTGGCCAAAAGTGGTTTCCTGGCCAACATGAGCCACGAAATCCGCACGCCGATGAATGCCATTTTGGGCATGCTCAACTTGCTGGGAAGCACCCAGCTCGATAGCCATCAGCAAGACTATGCCGACAAAGCGAAAAGCGCTGCGACTTCGCTGTTGGGCTTGCTCAATGACATTCTTGATTTCTCAAAGATCGAAGCCGACAAACTGGACCTGAACCCGCACCCCTTCTCTCTACACGACCTGCTGCGTGATCTGGCGGTGGTTTTATCCAACAGCACCGGCTTGGACAAGCGTTCAGAGGTGCTGTTTGACGTGGCGCAGGGAATTCCCCCGGTGCTTTTGGCAGATGCGCTTCGCCTCAAGCAGGTGTTGCTCAATCTGGCGGGGAATGCGGTGAAGTTCACCCCAAAAGGACAATTGGTGGTGGGTATCCGCGAACTCGGGCGATCGGCTGCTTCAACCAGGCTGGAATTTTTTATTCAGGACTCAGGCATTGGTATTGCCCCGGAACACCAAGCGCTGGTTTTTGAGAGTTTTACCCAAGCCGAAGCGTCCACCACGCGTCAATTTGGTGGCACTGGGCTGGGCCTGGCCATCAGCAAGCGTTTGGTGGAAATGATGGGCGGCAGTCTGCAGTTGCACAGCGAGTTGGGGGTTGGCAGCACGTTCTCTTTTGTACTGGAACTCCCGGTACCTGCAGACATTCCAGTCGATCTGCAGCATCAAGTCCGCGCGCGGTGGCCTGACGCCAGCATCTCACCCCGCAGGGTTCTGGTGGTTGACGACAACCCCATCGCGGCCAGGTTGAACGAGCGCATGGTCTCGGCTTGGGGTTGGCCAGTCTCCGTCGCCCAAAGCGGTATGCAGGCCTTGGAGATCATCCAACAGGGTATCGGCCCGGAAGGCTTCCCGTTCGATGTGGTGTACCTCGACTGGAGCATGCCCGGGATGGACGGTTGGACCACGGCAAGGCGCATTCGCGAAATCAGTCAAGCCTGCGCAGGCCAGGCGCCTGACATCGTCATGGTGACAGCCAAAGACCGCTCCAACCTGGAACAGCGCACCCACGCCGAGCAGGACATGCTCAGTGCATACCTCGTCAAGCCTGTGACAGCCTCCATGCTGCAGGAGGCAGCACTGGGTAAAGGTACTGCACATCGCATTCGCAAGGGTGACCGGCAAGTCAGCAGTTTGCGCCGCCTGGAGGCTATGCGCCTTCTGGTGGTGGAAGACAACCTGATCAACCAACAGGTCGCAGAGCAGTTGCTCCTCAAAGAGGGGGCCGAGGTAGTGCTGGCGGCCAATGGAAAACTGGGCGTCGAGGCGGTGGCTGCAGCCAAAAAGCCCTTCGATGCGGTACTGATGGACCTGCATATGCCCGTGATGGACGGCTACGAGGCCACCCGCGAGATCCGCGAGGGACTGGGGCTTCGTGATCTGCCCATAGTGGCCATCACAGCCAATGCCATGGCCTCGGACCGTGCAACCTGTCTGGCTGCTGGCATGAATGAACACGTGGGAAAACCCTTTGAACTGGGCCATCTGGTGGATGTGCTGTTGCGCCTCACCACACGTAGCAAGGCCCCAGCACCATCAACAGTGCAGGCCACCACACACACGGCAGCCCCTGACGCACCCTACATCGACACAACAGGTGCGCTGGCACGCCTGGGCGGCCTGAAGCCGCTGTACCGCCGTGCACTGGCTGAATTTGCCCAGGGGCTGACGACCCTGCCTGAACAATACCGCGACGCCGTCGCCTCCAATATGGCCCAGGCGTCTGAACTGATGCACACCACCAAAGGCACAGCGGCTACCCTGGGTGCCATTCAACTGTCGTTGCAATCGGCAGAGCTGGAAAAACTGTGTCGCGGCAATCCAGCCTTGAACGCCACGTCAGAGGGAGCCGCAGCCCTTGCCCAGTGTGTGGCGTTGACGCAAAAGTCACTCCAGGTGGTTTTGGCATGGCTTGATGGCAACAAAGACCCCAGCCCTCCCCCACACCCCCCCACAGCGGTGTCAAATGTGCGGGCAGTTCTGGAAGAACTGATCCCTTTGCTGGCTGCGTCCGATCTGCGAGCGCCAAAGGTGTTTGCCGCCCATCCAGGAGCTTGGGCAGCACTGCCCCAGCAAGATGTGGCTGAGCTGGAGCGTGCACTGCAAGACTTGGATATGGCATCGGCATATCGCCAGTGTGACCAGTTACTCGCAAATCTGTCTGCTGGGGCCACACATGCAGGTTGAACCCTTGAATCCTGAGCTGCAGCGGCGCCTTCCCAGCCCTTCCAATGTGGCGCTGGCCATCATGGATGCGTGCCAGCGAGAGTCTGCGTCTGTGCAAGATGTGGTGTCCAAGGTGCAAGCGGACCCGGCTCTGGTCGGGCGCTTGTTGGCACAAGCGAACGCGGCTGCCATGGGTGGCCGGTCCGTGGCATCGGCTGGAGAGGCCGTGCGTCGGCTGGGGCTGGCGACGGTGAGGCGGTTGACGCTGACGTTTTCGCTTCTTGACGAGTATGGACGCGGACGCTGCACACATTTTGACTATGCGGCTTTTTGGAGCCACTCGTTGCTCATGGGTTTGGCATTGAGCGACATTGGAGGACAGCAACGTCTGGGCTCTCCGGAGGATCTGTTCACCTGCGGCCTACTCGCCCGCATCGGCTCCCTGGGACTGGCGACCGCATATCCCGATGTTTACGGGAAATTGCTGTCCAGTGGAGCGCAGGGTGCCGAATTGGCCCGTTTGGAACAGCAGGACTTGCAACTTGACCATAAGCGCCTGTCTTACCTGATGCTGCAGCAGTGGGGATTCCCGGATGCCCTGACTGAGCCCGTTCTGTTTTTTGAGAACTTGAGCAGCACCTCTTATGCAGTGGGCACCCGAGGCTGGAGTTTGGTACACGCGCTGCATTTGGCCCTACAAGTGGCAGATTTCATCGTGGCCAGCCCCAAAAACCAGGTGACCAGGCTGACAGAGTTCGCCGTTGCAGCAGGCAAGGTGGGCTGGGAATCAGACGCATTGGGCCAATGTGTCGACCGGGTTGCGGCGCAGTGGCGGGTGTGGGGTGAGCGCCTGAACGTACCGACGACCACACCGCCCGACTTTGCGTCCATCGCCAGTGCTGCAGCGAAACCGGAGCGAGATGAAGATGCCCATTTACTCAGGGTCTTGATCGCTGAAGACGACCCCATCATCTTGGGCATGTTGCAAGCTTGGCTTCTCGAAAACGAGGGGCACACCGTCATGACCGCTGGCAACGGACGCGATGCATTGGTTCGCGCACTCGATTTCAAACCCCATGTGATGCTGACGGATTGGCGCATGCCCGTCATGGACGGCATTGCCATGTGCAAAGTCCTTCGCAAAAGTGAATGGGGACAAAAAATCTATGTCCTCATGTTGACATCGGCCGACCAGGAAGACGATCTGGTGACCGCTTTTGAGGCCGGGGTGGACGACTACCTGACCAAGCCGGTCAACCTGCGAGCGCTGAGCGCTCGGCTTAAAGCGGCCTGGCGTTACGTACGGCTGCGGGAAACCTGGGAAACCGACCACGCACGTATTACCGGGATGCTGGCCGAATTGGCGCAAAGCAATCGCCGTCTGCAGTTGGCGGCGTTGACCGACCCGCTCACACAACTGGCCAACCGGCGCGCCGGAATGAACGCACTGACGCAGGCATGGAGTTCGGCCGTGCGGCATGGCCATCTGCTCACAGTCATCAGTATTGACATCGACCACTTCAAGTCTGTCAACGATGCGGCGGGCCACGCTGCTGGCGACAAGGTCCTCCAAGAAGTCGCCCTCTGCCTGCGAGACGCTTCACGGCAGGAAGACACCGTTTGCCGCTGGGGTGGCGAAGAATTTTTGCTGGTATCACCCAACATGTCGCTTGAAGACGCCATCAGAGTGGCAGAGCGCCTGCGGTCCACCATCGACGCAATGCAAATTCAATTTGGTAACCAGGTATTCCATGTGACAGCCAGTTTTGGATTGGCTGCTTGCGATACGTCTGTGGGGAACCTCGACAACTTGCTGGCCAACGCGGACCAGGCACTCTACCTCTCCAAGTCAGCTGGCCGAAACTGCGTTTCGGTATTCAGCAACGTTCCTACCGACCGCATTGCGATCGCTTGAGTTGCCATCAACGATGGTGGTCAGTTGTCGCTTTTCGTCAATATCAATAGCTGCCAGTTCTTACCTGTAAAGCGATAGAAGGTATTTTTATGCTAAATCCATCGTCTGCCTGCACAGGCACATAGGGCACCAGCGCCAACGCAGCTTCCCATTCCGTCAGGTTCGCGCGTTGTGTGCGAGCAGCAGCGCAGTCCTGAGCGGCCAAGGCGGCCAACTTTTCGGCCAAAACGGTGGCAGTCACAGACCGGCCAGCGCGTGGCGCAGCAGCAAAACGGCCAGCACCCACATGGTCAGGCCGATCAGTCCGTCCAGCACCTGCCAGGCTTTGGGTCGGGCAAACAGGGGGGCCAGCCAGCGGGCGCCAAAACCCAGCGCGGCAAACCACGTCAGGCTGGCGGTGCTGGCACCTGCCGCAAACCAGGCACGCAAGGCATCGGGTTGCTGCGCACCAATGCTGCCCACCAGCAACACGGTGTCCAGGTACACATGAGGGTTGAGCAAGGTGAACGCTGCCGCCTGCGCCATGGCCGCGCCCCGGCTGAGACCCACGCCCCCTTCAGCCGCCGTCAACTGGCTGGTTTGCCGCGCCCGCTGCAGCGCCCGCCAGCCATAAAAGGCCAGGAACGCAGCACCCGCCAACGCCATGGCACGCGCCAGGCCAGGTCGCTCGCCCAGGGCCTGCGCCATGCCAAACACACCCGCGATGATGAGCAGGGCATCGGCCACTGCGCAAAACAGCACCACGGTGCCCACATGCTCTCGCCGCAAGCCTTGCCGCAACACAAACGCGTTTTGCGCGCCAATGGCCACGATGAGCCCCAGGCCCAGGACCATGCCCTGAACAAACACCGGCGCAATGACTGAAAACGTGTCTGATTGAAATGTCATGGGTTGCAGCTTGCCCTGTGCCTCGAATGAAGACAAACTATCTTTCCTTCATTTGATTAAGGATTGCTAATCTCATGCTCGACTACTCGTCTCTGTTTGCGCTGGCTGCGGTGGTGCGGGAAGGCAGTTTCGAGCGCGCCGCCCGTGCGCTGCATGTCACGCCGTCGGCCGTGTCGCAACGCATCCGCTTGCTGGAAGAGCGCGTGGGCTGCGCCCTGGTGGTGCGCGGCCAGCCCTGCCTGCCCACCGAAACAGGCCGCCGCCTGTGCCAGCATGTGGACCGCGTGCACCTGCTGGAGCACGAACTGCAGCAAGCGCTGCCTGCCGTGGCGGCACAGGGTCCGTCTCGGGTGGCTTTGCCGGTCGCCGTGAATGCCGACAGCCTGGCCACCTGGTTTGCACCGGCACTGTCACGGTTTGCGGCCAGCGCGCCGGTGCTGATGGGCGTGGCGGTGGACGACGAGGGGCACACGGCCGAGTGGTTGCGCAACGGGTCGGTGCTGGCCGCTGTCACGGCCAGCGAACACCCGCCCGCCGGGTGCAACAGCCGCCCGCTGGGGGCCATGCGCTATGTGGCTGCGGCCAGCCCCGCATTGATGGCAAGCCATTTCAGCGCGGGTGTGAACATTGAAAGCCTGGCAGTTGCGCCCAGCCTGGTGTTCAACCCCAAAGACGAACTGCAAACACGATGGGTGTTTCGTGGCTGGCAAACATCCGTGGAGCTGCCAAGGCACACTTTGCCATCCACCACGGCCTTTGTCACAGCATCACTGGCTGGCATGGGTTGGGGCTTGCACCCGCAGTCACTGATTGCCACACACCTGGCGGAGGGCACCCTGGTGGAGTTGGTGCCCGGCACACCGCTGGACGTGCCGCTGCACTGGCAGCAGGCCCGTGCGGTGTCAACGCTGCTGGAGGCCCTGACTCGGGAAGTGGTGGTGGCCGCCGGACAGGCCCTGATCCCCTGCTGAGTTCAAGCCGCCAGGGTTGGCGGTGCTGTCAGGACCCGCTCCAACGTTTCACGGTGCGCTGCCACTGGCCCAACGGTTGGGTGTCGTCTGCCTCCGCTGCCTCATTGGACCGGGCAATCAGCTTGTCCAGCAGACGCTCTTGCTCGGGGTCGCCCAGCGGGGGAAACACCGGCACCACCTTGACCAGAAAGTCTCCGCGCGGACCACGCAGGCCCTGTGGAAAGCCCTTGCCCGCCAGGCGGTAGACGGTGGCCTCGCGGTTCAGGCGCATGTGCTGCAAGCCGTCAGGCGTGGGCACTTCCACCCAGCGGCCGGTCATCCAGGCGTAGCCGTTCACGGGCATTTCGCAGCGCAGCACACCGTGTTCGTCGAGCTTGAAAAACGGGTGCGGCTCCACCTCCACCTTGAGCTCCAGCCGAACATCTGCTGCGCCCTCGCGGGCGGGCGGTACGTTGAGCACATCGCCGCTGCGCATGCCCGGGGCAAATCGCACACGCCGGTGGTAAGCCACGCGGACTTCACCCGTGCTGTCGCAGTCGTCGCAGGGCGCACGCTGGCGGCCGTCGCCGCTGCAGTCGGGGCAGCCTTCTTCGTTCCAGAGCCAGCCAAACAGCGTGGGTTTGCGGATGGCACCACTGCCGCGGCAAGTGCTGCAGGCCTGCGCCAGCACGCGCTGCCCCGTGCCCACACAGGTGGTGCAGGTGTGGGTGAAGTGGCCACGCAGGCTGCGGGTACAGCCCAGGATGGTGTCTTCCAAGCTGAGGCGCACCGTGCGCACATGGGGTGCCGGCGCGCCGTCGGGTTCAGGCTGCGCCTCGGGTTCTTGCTCCGGTTCCTGTTCGGGCTGCGGCTGGTGTTCGCTGGCCTGTTCCGGGTCGGTCTCCGGCTGCGCTGTGTCGGGCGCGTCGCGCAGTTGGCGGATGTGCTGGTAGGCCTTGTTGATGGCCTGCATGCGCTGCAGGGCATCGGGTGCCGGGTTGCGGTCGGGGTGCCAAGCTGCCACTAGGCGCCGCCACGCGGCTTTCAGCTGCGCGTCGCTGGCTTCGGGCGACAAGCCCAATTCCTGGTAAGCGTGCTCTGTGTCCATGGGGGCAGTTTAGCGGCCCACATGGCACCTGCCGGTTGGCCCCGGTGGCGTCAGCGCAGGCGGGCCAGGTCGCGCTCGCTCACCGGGGTGCCGCCGTTGCCCCACTGGGTGCGCAGGTGGGTCAACACGGCGGCCAGTTCGGTGTCGCTGAGGGCCAGCACGTAGGGTGGCATGCCAAATGGGCGCGGCTGGCCTGCCGTGGTAGCTGAAAAGCCACCGTGCAACACCACTTGTGCCAGGTTGTGCGCCGGGCCCAGGTTGACGGCACGGCTGCCTGCCAGCGGCGGGTAAGCGTAGCGGCCATCGGCCAAGCGGGTGCCCTCGCCCTGCTCACCGTGGCACTGTGCGCAATGCTGCTCGTACACCTTGGCACCCAGCGCGGTCTGACGCTGCGCTGGGGGCGCAATGCCACGGACTGCGGGCGCAGCGGTGCGGGGGAGTTGCTTCAGGTAGGTGGCCATGGCCAGCAGGTCGGCATCTGTCCAATGCTGGGTGCTGTGCTGCACCACGGCAGCCATGGGGCCGATGGCAAATGCGCCCCCCGCTTGCCCGGTGCGAAACAGCTCGGTGATCTGGGCCAGCGGCCAGTCTTGCAGGCCGCCTTCGGTGGGGTCGGTCAGCGAGGGGGCATACCAGTTGGCGCCCGGTATCAGCCCACCACCCAGGGCAGCCATGGCGGGGCTGGCCCCGAGATCGTTGCGCTCGGCGTGGCAGGCCCCGCAGTGGCCCAAGCCCTGCACCAGATAGGCACCACGCGCCCATTCAGCACTGGCGGCAGATGCCGCGTTTGCACCGGCTTGGCCGCTGGCGACGGTCTCTGCGGGCGAAAAGTACAGGGCGCGCCACACTTTGAGCGCCGCCTGTGTGTTGAACGGCCACTGCAGTTGGTGGGGTGGTGCGGGAGCATCCACCGGAGGCAGGCTTTGCAGGTAAGCAAAAAGCGCATCGCTGTCGGCCCGGGTGACGTGGGTGGTGTTGGCAAACGGGAACGCAGGCGTGAGCCAGCGCCCATCCCGCGATTGGCCGTGGTGCAAGGCGCGCCAGAAGTCGCCTGCGCTCCAGCCACCCAGCCCTTGTGCGCTGGGCGTCAAGTTGCTGCTGAACACCACGCCAAACGGCGTGGGGATGGCCCGGCCCCCGGCATACGGGGCCGCGCCGGTGGGCGTGTGGCAGTGCTGGCAGTTGCCCAGCGTGGCCAGGTAGCGGCCCCGCTCCACGGTGGTGGGGTCGCGTTCTGCTGCGCCCTCAGGTTCAGGCACCGCCACGGGCTGCGATGGCCACCACAGCCACATCAATACGCCGACCAGCGCCGTGCACAGGCCTGCGACACACCAACGCCACACGGGCACACCCCGCGCCGCGCTCATGGCCGCACCCCTGCCGGGGCGGCCTTGGCGGCTTCAGCCGCACGAACAGGCACACCGGGGTGGCCGCAATCCAGCGGCAAGGCCTGGCCAGAGGCGGGCGGGCAAGGGCTGCAGGGCCAGCCAGCCGCTGACGGCGGACACATCGGACTCGCTCAGCCGCCGGGCAATGTCGGCCATGCAATCGGGGGCATTGGCGCGGCGCAGGCCGTTGCGCCACGCGCCCAGTTGGGCGTTCAGGTAGTCGCGCGGCAAACCCAGCAGGCCTGGGGTGGCGGGCAACACACCGGTCAACGCGGCACCGTGGCACTGGGTGCAGGCGGGCAATTGGCGGGCGGGGTCACCGTGTTGGGCCAGTTGTTGGCCGCGCTTGAGGGCATCGGCCGACACGGGCACTGGCACGGGCGCGGCGTAAGGCACGCTGAGCGCGGCAAAGTGGCGTGCCATGTCGCGCAGGTAGCCGTCGTTCAATGGCTCCAGCAGGTGGGCCATGGGGGCGTAGGTGCGCCGCCCGTCGCGGAAATGCAGCAACTGGGCGAACAGATAGTCAGCGGGTTTGCCAGCAATGCGAGGGTAGTAACCGTCGGGGCCTGCCCTGCCCTGCGCGCCGTGGCAGGTGGTGCAGGCCTGGGTGCGCTGGGCCATGTCGTCTTTGAACACGGCGGGCGCGGCCAGCGCTGGCACAGCCAAGAGTGCGAGCAGTGAGCCAAGCCAGGGCAACGCCCGGTGGGCAAAACGGAAACAAATGGTCATGGGCCACATTCACTCAAAAAAACTCGTAGCTGTGAATGCTTTACCAACAAGCGCTGGATGGCAAAAAAACCACTGAATCACACACAAAGCACGGCAGCAGGCAGTTTAAGCGGGCCGCGCCATACACACACCGGCGTCAACGCGCCTTCTTCAGAGCCTCGCGGATGGCGGCCACAACAGCTTCGGGCTTTTCGAGCGGAATGCCGTGCCCGCTGTCCACCCACACCTGTTTGGCGTTGGGGTACAGGTTGGCTATGTCGGCACGTTTCTGGTTGGCATCTTCGGCCAGCGCTGACGATGCGCCCATGGGGCCCAGCGCGCTGAGCACAAAGACCGGCACCTCAGGGTCCACAGGCAAACGCAACACGGCTTGCCCTGTCGGGTCCAGCGCGGCCAGCTCTTGCTTGGCGGTGTCCGATGTCATCAATCCGAACGTCAGCTTCAGCCAGGTGGGCCATGTGTCGGGGTCACCGGCCCCTTTGAGCTGCTCGGGGTGGGTGGAGTCCACCAGCACCAACGCAGCCACCTCACGTGGGTACTTGCGCGCAAACAGTTGCATGTACAGGCCACCCAGGGAATGCCCCACCAGGATGTACGGAGGCGGCAACTGGCGGGCTGTGAGCAACGCCCGCAACTCGTCCACAGCGTGGGTGCCATCGCGCACGGTTGCCGACGGTTGGCTGTTGCCGTAGCCCGCGCGGTTGTAGGCCATGGCGGTGATTTCGCGCACGGTGTCGGGCCAGACCTTGGACCACCAGTCCAGCGTGCCGCCCAAGCCGTTTTCAAACACCACCACGGGCGCACCTTGCCCAGCCACCACGTATTCCACCTGGCGCTCACCCACCATCTGAACGGTGGCTCCGGGCAAGCTGCTGCAGCCACTCAGGAACAGGGGGATCAACAGTCCGATCAGCGTCCAGTGTTTCATGTCAATTCCCCATGGGTTTGCGGGCCACGATGAACACCCGGACATCTTTGCC
>JAIFMP010000120.1 GCA_020048405.1 Hydrogenophaga sp. | reverse complement strand
GGCATCAAGGCTGGCCTGAAAGACGGCAGCTTCTCCATCTGGAAGGGTCCCATCATGGGCCAGGACGGCAAAGAAGTGCTTGCCAAAGACGCCGTGGCGGACGACGCTTTCCTGGGCGGCATCAAGTTCTACATCAAGGGCGTTGAAGGCAAGGTGCCCGGCGGCTGATCAACGTTTGATGCGTTGAACCCCACAGGCTGTCCTGCACACCATGCAGGGCAGCCTGTTTCATTTTGTTGTGCGCTCTTTGGCTATGAAAACTTCACTGGAACTCATGCTCTGGCACCCCGTGGTGGCCCTTGCGGACTTGCAGGCAACCCCAGTGGCAGTGACGCTGCTGGGTCAGCCCCTGGTGTTGTGGCGCGACGGGGAGGGCCAGGCACATGCCTGGACCGACCGTTGTCCGCACCGGGGTGCGCGCCTGTCGCTGGGGCAGGTGGTGGATGCTGGTTGCGGTCTCAAACACCTGGCATGCCCTTACCACGGGTGGCAATTTGCGTCCGGTGGGCGTTGTGTGCATGTACCAGCCCTTCCCGATTGGTCACCCCCCCCGAGCCATGCCGCTCAGGCTCACGAGGTGCAAGAGGCCCATGGCCTGTTGTGGGTGCGCCTGGTTGCGCCCGATACAGGGGCAACGCTGCCCACTGAACTGACCCGGCCACCTCCGTTTGAACCGGCCTCCCTCGCTGGCTGGCGCAGCGTGGTGTGTGGTCCGTATGCGGTTGCCACCAGCGCTCCCCGGTTGGTGGAGAATTTTCTGGATATATGAGCCATTTCGGTTTTGTTCACAACGGCTGGCTGGGCGATGCCGCACATGCGCAAGTGGAAGTGGGGCAAGTCGAAGAAACGGCTGCAGGCGTGCAGGCCAACCACTGCCGCGCCTGGCAACCCCAGGGCTATGCAGGTTCCAGTGGGGGACAGTTCGTGGCCTACCGATATGCCGTGGTCGGGCCTTACGCGGCTACCCTCCAGAAAGATGCCGTCGTGCATAACGGTCCCCGCAACGCGATTGCCCTGTTCATCAACCCCGTGCATGACGAGGCTTGCACCGCGTGGTTTGTGATGTCTACCGTCAATGACCCGTCCACCGACGAATCGTTGCGGGCATTTCAGGATGCCGTGTTCGCGCAGGACCGTCCGGTGGTCGAGTCTCAAACCCCGGTGCGCTTGCCGATCCACAAGGGCAGTTCTGTCGATACCGACGTTCCGCCCGAAGTGCACGGCCCGTCTGACCGCCTCTCCGCTGCATACCGCCGCTGCCTGTTGCGCTGGGGTGTGACGGTTGGCGTTTGCTGAACCTTGAGCAATTGGAGACTTGACCCATGACCCTTGCCACACCAAGCCTCCCTGCTGTGTCGGCTCAGACGCTGGCTGCGGTTGATTTGGCTCTGCGCATACCGAAAGCCGAGTTGCACATTCACATCGAAGGCTCGCTGGAGCCCGAGCTGATCTTTGCGCTTGCCCTGCGCAATGGTGTTGCCTTGCCCTACCCCAGCGTGGAAGCGTTGCGCGCGGCCTATGCGTTCACCGATTTGCAGAGTTTTCTGGACATTTACTACGCGGGTGCCAGCGTGCTGTTGCAAGAGGCCGATTTTTTCGACATGGCCTGGGCCTACTTCCTGCGCGCACAGGCTGACCACGTTGTTCACACCGAGATCTTTTTCGACCCCCAGACACACACCGCCCGGGGCGTGCCCATGGGTACCGTCATCAACGGTCTGCGGCGGGCCTGCGAGCAGGCTCGTGCGCAACTGGACATCAGCTGCCATTTGATTTTGTGTTTTTTGCGCCACCTCAGTGAAGAGGATGCGTTTGCCACGCTCGAGGCGGCTTTGCCCTACAAGGCGAGCTTCATCAGTGTCGGCCTGGACAGCAGCGAAGTCGGCCACCCGCCCGAGAAGTTTGACCGCGTGTTTGCCCGTTGCCGTGAGCTGGGGCTCCGTGTGGTGGCACATGCCGGGGAAGAGGGGCCGCCCGACTACATCTGGCAGGCTCTGGACGGGCTGAAGGCTGAGCGCATCGACCACGGCGTGCGGTGCCTGGAGGACCCGGCGCTGGTGGCCCGACTGGCAGCGGACCGCGTGCCACTCACTGTTTGCCCTTTGTCTAATTTGAAGCTGTGTGTGGTGCGCGACTTGGCCGAACACCCCATGAAGCGCCTGCTGGACGCGGGTTTGTGCGCCACCGTCAATTCAGACGACCCGGCCTATTTCGGGGGCTACATGAACGCGAACTTCGAACAGACGGTGAGGGGGCTGAACCTCACGCCCGATGACGTGATTCAACTGGCCCGCAACAGCTTTGAAGCCAGTTTTGTGGGTGCAGAGCAGCGTCAGAAATGGATTGAAAATCTGGAGCTAACTGTTCAATTGGGTAAAGCGCTAGAGGCCTGAAATATTACTTTTCTGGGTTGGGAAAGTAAAAGTCTTGCTCGTCTACTTGAATGCCCATCGCGGTGTACCAGTCGCGGTCCAACTCGTCCACATCCATGGCAGGACAAGGCAGATTGGCCATCAGCTTGCCCTTGTGTTCGACGGCCACACCCTGCAGCGCCAGAGGCTCGCCTTTGGGTCCCCAGCGGCCGATGCCGGTGTACACCACATAGGCGTAAGAGCCTTTTCTGAAGCGCAACCAGCTGCCTCCGCCGCCCGCGTAAGTCGCTGTCTCGCCCATTGCGGTCAGTCGAGGTGGCGTTGCCTTTTCGGGCAACGTCATTTCGGGCTGCAGACCACCGGAGAGCTGGCCAAACCGGTAGTGCAGGGATCCTTTGTTGGCTGAAGCATCCGGGCTGACGCACACCGACACGGTTTTTTTGCCGGTGCGGCAGGTGAACACGTTGGTTTCCTGTGCTGTGCACCAAGACTTGGGCTCCTTGGTGGTTACCGCCGTTTGTGAGGCAGCGGTGCCTGACACAGCGCAAAGAGCCATGACGAGGCTAGCTCGCACGGCAGGCAGTGCAGAGCGGGAAGAGGTCAGGTCAACGTATCGGGTCATTGCCGGGTCGCAGGAATGGATCGGTTGGATGCAGGCACTGCGCGTGTGACCAACGCCACCGTGTCTGTTTTGGTGCAACGCGTGTTGCCCTCGCAGGCCGCTGCCATCACCTTCGCTGTGGTGTAGCTGAGCGTAACTTGGCGGTTCAGCAGCTTTTCAGGTGCCTCGCACAGATCAAAGTCGGCCATTTCCCGGTGGACTCTGCCCGCTGCATCGACCAGCTCAATGTGGCAGGCTGTATCGCCGTTCTCCATGCTGATCACCATTCCCTGGGCCAGCTTGCGCTGGCTGCCCACAGCCACTGTGGGCGACGGTGGCGCGAGAGCCGCCTTGCGCACAGCCGTGGCAATGTTTTGTGTGGTCGCTGCTTCAGTTTGTGCGAACCGGCCGTTGGGTGCCACCGGTGATTTGGTCATGCCGGCGAGCATGTGCACCAATCGCTCTTGCTGGAAGTACAAGCGGTGTTCGTTGCTCGTTTTGACTTTCCCGCTGGCGGTGTAGCCCTGGGTCGTGCGCAGGCCAAACACCAGTGATCCCTCGGTGTCAAAGTACAGATCGGTCAGCACGTTGCCTGAATCGTCCGGGTCGGTCACTGCCAATTTACGTACCTGCCCCTTGTCGACCGACGCGACCACTTCGCTGGTGTATTCGGTTCCTGGCACGCGCGCCAGAAAGCGTTGAGTGGACATGCGTTGGGTGCCCTGGTTCACTTCCGCGTACACCGAGCGCGCATGTGCCAATGCGTCGGGTGGTGCGGCCCACGCGGGTGCAGACAGTGCACAAACCGCCAGCACACAACGGCCACCCGAGCGAAGAATGCGAGCTGACAAGGCAAACAAAGCCATGGGGCCTCCGTGAGGGACTGCTGATTCGGGAACGGGGCCAGCCGTACAATCCTGCGCCCGCTGGTGCTTCCCCAGCGGGCATTTTCATTCACGGAAGCCATGTCGAGGAACACCATGTACAAAAACCTCGCAGCCACGTTCGTGGCCGCTTGTTTTTCCCTTTCTCTTTCTCCCGCAGTGCTCGCGCAAGCGCCCAAGCCACCGACGCAAGCTGCGTTTGTATACGTGTCTCCCATCACCGAAGCCGGCTGGACGCGCCAGCACGACGATGCCCGCAAAGCCGTGGAGGCTGCGCTGAACAAGCCCGGTCAACCGCCGCAGGTGGTGACGCGTTTTGTGGAGAACGTCGCCGAAGGTCCCGATGCCGAGCGTGTCATCCGTGACCTGGCCCGCAGCGGGGCAGATGTGATATTCACGCCCAGCTTTGGGTACATGGAGCCCACGCTCAAGGTGGCTGCCGAGTTTCCCAACGTGAAGTTCGAGTCCATCACCGGATACAAAACCGCGTCCAACGTGGCAGTGGCCAATGCCCGTTACTACGAGGGCCGCTACCTGGCCGGTGTGGCGGCAGGCCGCCTGGCCACTCAGGCGGGCTACGTGGCGGGCTTTCCCATTCCTGAGGTGATTCAGGGCATGAACGCCTTCACGCTGGGCATGCGCTCAGTTAATCCTGCGGCACAGGTGCGGGTGGTGTGGCTGGGCGAGTGGTTCAACCCGCCCCGGGAGCGTGATGCTGCCATGACCCTGATGAACCAGGGGGCCGAGGTGCTGGTGTTCCACACCGGTTCCACTGCCGTGATGGCCGCTGCACAGGAGCGTGGCAAGCTGGCCGTGGCCTACCACTCCGACATGCGCAAAGCCGCACCCGATGCCCAGGTGCTGGCGGTCACACACCAGTGGGGCGAGTACTACACCCGCCGTGTACAGGCCGTGCGCAGCGGTACCTGGCAGACAGAAAGCCCGTGGGGTGGCGTGAAGGAGGGCATGGTGCGCGTGGACTCCTTTGGCCCCAAGGTACCCCAGGCTGTGCAAGCCGAGGTGTTGGCACGCCAGAAAGACATCGCCACAGGCCAGTTGCACCCGTTCCATGCAGCAAAAGACGTGCGTGACAACACGGGCAGAGTGGTCATACCAGCTGGCAAAACGCTGAGCGATGCACAGATTCTGTCAATGAACTGGTTGGCTGAAGGCGTGCTGGGCAAGCTCGGCAATTGACCGCGCATTCAAACCCGCAGCATTTTGTGAGGAGGGCGTGTTCAGGGCCGAGCAAAATGAGTTTTGGCCATTTGTTCGCGCAGCACGCGGGGCAGATCGCGTGCCAGCGAGCTCTTTTCCACCACCGGTATGCCTTCAAGGGCGAAGGCGTAGGGAATGCGCTGCTCTGCATCCAGCGATGTCACCACCATCAGTTGCATGCCCTCGAAATGCCGCTGCGAGCGCAGGCTGCCTATCAGGGTGGCGCCGTCAATGCCGGGCAGCAGAATGTCCACGATCAGCACATCTGGCCGGACGGCACCACACAGCGCCAATCCCACGATGGCGTCGCTGGCCACATGGAGCGCCATGTCCGGGTGGGTTTGCTGCAGCAAGAGCCGGATCAGACCCTGAAAGTGGGCTGAGTCTTCGATCAACACCACCGTTGGCTTGCGTGAATCCGTGGACCTGCGGCGCACCGGCCCCAGCCGAGCATCGATTGCACGCTGGCCCGGTTCGCCGCGCGCAACCGTTGCCATCGCCGTTCCACTGGATGTTTTGAGCAGCCATTGCGCCACCGATTCGCGCGAAATCCGCCGATGACCACCGGAGGTCTTCCAGGCCTGGAGATCACCCCGGTCCACCATCAGTTGCACCGAGCGGACGGCAAGGCCCAATTGCGAAGCCACTTCGCGGGTGGTCAGGGTGTCGCTGGGTAAAGATGGAATTTGAGATACAGACAGGTTTGCCATGGCCTGAATGTAGCAATTATTCAAGCTGCTTTTCTATAAAGTGACTAAATTGATAGGGTTGTTGAGCGAGCATGGCGGGTGTGCTGCGCTGTTGTATTCTGTTTGGCATGAAAGCATTGCGCGCCGCCATTCTGCGTTTTGACGAAGAAGGTCATGTCTTGTACGAGAGCGACGGGGCTCTTGTACTGTCGGCTGACGCACAAGGCCGCCAGCGCGTGTTGGACGTGGGGCCGGCCACCGATGTGCTGCGACGTCACTCCAATGCGCCAGTCCAGAGCCTGCCGGGTCGCCTGTTGGCCCCAGGCTTTGTGGACATGCACGTGCATTACCCTCAGGTTGATGTGATTGGCTCACCTGCATCGGGCCTGCTGCCGTGGCTGGAGAACTACACCTTCCCGCAAGAGGCGCGTTTCGCCGATCCGCTCCATGCCCAAGCGGTGGCCGACGTGTTTCTGGATGAGCTGCTGCGAAACGGCGTGACCACGGCGCTGGCGTTTTCCACATCGCACCCCCAATCTGCACAGGCCCTGTTTGAAGCTGCACAGGCCCGTCGCCTGCGCCTCATCACCGGCAAATGCCTGATGGACCGCCACGCCCCATACGGTGTTCGCGACGACACCGAGCAGAGTTTGATCGACACTGAAATGCTCATCAGCCGCTGGCATGGCGTTGACCGCCTGGGATATGCCATCACGCCCCGATTCGCCCCCAGTTGTTCCGACGCTCAAATGCAGGGAGCAAGCGAGCTGGCTGCGCGGCACCCCAGCGTGTGGATTCAGTCGCACGTGGCCGAAAACCTCGATGAAATTGCTTGGGTCCGGCAGCTCTACCCCCAGGCGCGGAGTTATCTGGATGTGTACCGCCGGTTTGGTTTGCTGCGCAGCCGTGCGGTGTACGCCCACTGCATCCATTTCGACCAAGCCGACCGTGAGCTGATGCGCAGCAGCGGGGCCGCTGCCGCTGTCAGCCCCACCAGCAACCTGTTCCTGGGCAGCGGCTTTTTCGACTTTGAAGCCGCGGAGCGCGTGGGTTTTTTGCACGGCCTCGCCAGCGATGTGGGCGGCGGTACTTCGTTTTCTCCGTTCGAGACCATGAAGGCCGCCTACTTTGTGGGCCGCATGGCCGTGGAGCAAGGCGGTGTGCACAAGCCGGGTTTCGGCCTCACGCCCGGCCAGCTCTGGTGGCAACACACGGGCGGGGCTGCAAGGGCGCTGGGGCTGGGCGGCGTGGTGGGCAACCTTGCCCCAGGCTGCGAGGCCGATGTGCTGGTGCTCAACCCCCAGGCCACGCCGCTGCTGGCACGGCGCACGCAGGCCGCCCGCAGCACAGATGAGCTGTTGTTTGCCCTCATCGTCCTGGGCGATGATCGAGCTGTGGAGCATGTTTATATAGCTTGAATGGCGTCTGTGGCTTTACAGTAAACGATAGTTTGCTATATATGGAGTAGGTCGCGCTTGTCCTTTGCCTATCTGGCAAAAGCATGCAAAACGGTGTGCCTTGCCTACAATCGAGCGCTTATCCCCAAGAGCACCCCATGAGCATCAAGAGCGACAAATGGATCCGCCGCATGGCCGAGCAGCACGGCATGATCGAGCCGTTTTCCCCCAACCAGGTGCGCGAGGCCGATGGCAAAAAAATCATCAGCTATGGCACCAGCAGTTACGGTTACGACATCCGCTGTGCGCCTGAATTCAAGGTGTTCACCAATATCCACAGCACGGTTGTCGACCCCAAGAATTTCGATGAAAAAAGCTTTGTCGATTTCCATGGCGAAAGCTGCATCATCCCGCCCAACAGCTTTGCGCTGGCGCGCACCGTGGAGTACTTCCGCATCCCGCGCAACGTGCTCACCATTTGCCTGGGCAAGAGCACTTATGCGCGCTGCGGCATCATTGTCAATGTGACCCCATTCGAGCCCGAATGGGAGGGCTACGTGACCCTGGAGTTTTCCAACACCACCCCGCTGCCAGCCCGTATTTACTCTGGCGAGGGGTGTGCGCAGGTGCTGTTTTTCGAAAGCGACGAGGTGTGTGACGTGAGTTACAAGGACCGAGGCGGCAAATACCAGGGCCAGGTGGGTGTGACTCTCCCCAAAGCCTGAACGCCGAAACGCATGGCTGACAAGCGCCCTAACGCCGACTGCGACGATGCGGCGCCCGACACCTTGCCGTTGGGGCTGACGTCCGAACCCTCTGAGACTGCCGCCCGTTCCCGTAACAGCCTCAATACGCTGTCCCCGGCTCTTGAGCGCCAGTTGATGGTGCTGTCCACCGTCTGGGATGCGACACGTGACGCACTCATGGTCACCGACGAGCGCAACGCCATCGTGGCGGTTAACCCGGCGTTCGAAACAGTGACGGGCTACGCTGAACATGAGGTGCTGGGTAAAAACCCATCCATCCTCGCTTCGGGGTCACACACCGCTGCGTATTACGAGGCCATGTGGGCTCAGCTGAATGCCTCCGGTCAGTGGGAAGGCGAAATACTCAACCGCCGCAAGAACGGTGTGGTCTACCCGGAGCAATTGCGCATTCAACTGCTTCGCGACCCCGGGACCGGTGAGTTGCTTAACCACGTCGCCACCTTTGCCGATTTGTCCCTGCAAAAAGCCGCTCAGCGCAAGATGCAGCGGATGGCCAGTTACGACCAGTTGACGGGTTTGCCCAACCAAGTGTTGCTGCGGGATCGTGCGGAACAGTCCATGGCCCAAGCACGCAGTGGCGGTTACCAGTTGGCCATGCTTGTATTGGACCTGGACCATTTCAAGGCGGTGAACGACTCTTTGGGCCATGCGGGTGGGGACGAACTGCTGCGCCAGATCAGCCGGGCTTTGGTGAATGTGGCTGCCCCCACCGAAACCGTCAGTCGGCGGGGTGGGGACGAGTTTGTGTTCCTGCTGCCCCGAGTCGAGATTCACGCCTTGCGCCTCATTGCCCAGCGCGTGCTGGTGGCGTTGGCCGATCCCTTTGTGGTCAGCGGTCGTGAAGCAGTGGTGTCAGCCTCTGTGGGCGTTGCCGTTTATCCGACCGATGGGGCAGATTTCGACGCCATGCTCAACAGTGCCGAATCGGCCATGTACAAAGCCAAAGAGTCAGGGCGCCGCTGCGTGCGTTTTTTCACCGAGCAGATGAACCAGGGTGCTCGCGACCGCATGGCATTGCTGGGCGGTCTGACACGCGCGGCAGACCGTGGCGAGCTGCGCTTGCACTACCAGCCTTTGGTGAACCTCAACTCCAGCGAGGTGATTGGTGCCGAGGCGCTGGTGCGCTGGGAGCGTCCGGGCTACGGCCTGCTGGCCCCTGCGCACTTCATTCCCGAGGCAGAAACCACGGGGTTGATCGTGGGCATTGGTGCCTGGGTGTTGAATGAAGCCTGTGTGCAGCAGCGCCGCTGGGCCGATGCCGGACTCGGCCACCTGAACATGGCTGTCAACGTCTCGGCGCTGCAATTCCGCCAGGGCATTCTGGAGCGCCAGGTGGCCGAGGCGCTCTCAGAGTCGGGCGCAGACCCGAAACACCTTGAGCTGGAACTCACCGAGTCCACCCTCATGGTTCAACCTGAAGAGGTGATGGACACCCTTCAAAGTCTGAAGCAACGGGGTGTGCAGCTCGCCATTGATGACTTTGGCACCGGGTATTCCAGCTTGGCGTATCTGCGCCGCTTGGCGGTGGACAAAATCAAAATTGACCAGTCCTTTGTGCGCGACATCACGGTTTATGCGGATGGCGCAGCCATCGTGCGTGCGGTCATTCAAATGGCCCGTTCGCTCGGGTTGCGCACGCTCGGCGAAGGTGTGGAAACCCAGGTCAACCGTCGCGCCTTGCAGGTGCTGGGCTGCGACTATGCACAAGGCTACTTTTTTGGCAAACCCATGCCGGCCGATGAGTTCGAACAATGGGTGAGCCGCTCCCACCAGACGCCCCTGGCCAGACGCTGAACGCGCGCCTTCAAGGCGAAGTGCGACAATATCCACCAATGAGTGACTCTTTTTCCCAACTTTCGCTGGCCCCCGCGCTGGCACGCGCCGTGGCCGAAATGGGCTACGAATCGATGACTCCCATCCAGGCCCAGGCGATCCCTGTGGTACTGCAAGGCCGAGATGTGATGGGCGCTGCGCAAACCGGTACCGGCAAAACCGCTGCGTTTTCGCTGCCGTTGCTGCAGCGCATGATGAAGCACGAAAACGCTTCCACCTCCCCCGCCCGCCACCCCGTGCGCGCGCTGGTGCTGTTGCCCACCCGCGAGCTGGCTGACCAAGTGGCTCAACAGGTCAAGCTTTACGCAAAGTACACGCACCTGCGCAGCGCAGTGGTGTTTGGCGGTATTGACATGAAGCCGCAGACGCTGGAGCTGAAAGCCGGTGTCGAGGTGCTGGTGGCTACACCGGGCCGCCTGCTTGACCACATCGAGGCCAAAAACTGCGTGCTCAACCAAGTGGAATACGTGGTGCTGGATGAAGCCGACCGCATGTTGGACATCGGTTTTTTGCCCGACCTGCAGCGCATCCTCAGCTACCTGCCCAAGCAGCGCACCACGCTCCTGTTCTCGGCCACGTTCTCCTCCGAAATCAAGCGGCTGGCCAACAGCTACCTGCAAGACCCGGTCACCATCGAGGTGGCGCGGTCCAACGCCACGGCTTCCACCGTTGAGCAGCGCTTCATTGGCGTGGGCGACGACGACAAACGCCGTGCCGTGCACCAAGTGCTGCAAGAGCGCGGTTTGAAGCAAGCTTTTATTTTTGTGAACAGCAAACTCGGCTGTGCCCGTCTCGCCCGCTCACTTGAGCGCGAGGGCCTGAAAACCACAGCCCTGCACGGTGACAAGTCCCAGGACGAACGTCTGAAGGCTTTGGAGGCGTTCAAAAGCGGCGCTGTCGACCTGCTGGTGTGCACTGATGTGGCGGCGCGGGGCTTGGACATCAAAGACGTACCCGCCGTTTTCAACTTTGATTTGCCCTTCAACGCCGAAGACTACGTGCACCGCATCGGCCGCACTGGCCGCGCGGGCGCATCTGGCCTGGCCGTTTCCTTGGTGTCGCCCAGCGATTCACGGTTGTTGGGTGATATTGAAAAGCTGATCAACATCAAGGCCGAGGTGGAGCCTTTCCAGGTGGACGGCAGTTCACGCCCGATGGGCCGTATCAACGATGGTCAGCGGCACTGGCGTTCTGAACACCCTGACCGCGTCGAGGGTGGCGAGGGCCGCGCGAGGCGACCTGAGCGCAGCGAAGTACCTTCGGACACGGGGCGCAGCACCCCGCGCCCGCGCAGCACTGCGCGCGCGTCTGCTGATCCGTTCTTTGACAGGCCTTACGAGCCCGCTGCGGTGGTGGCGGATGCCAAACCCAGTTGGGAGGCTGCTGCCAAGCCTGTGGGGCGGTCCATTTCCGCCAACATCAAATCCCGCAAGCGTGTGGCTGCTTTGTTTCAGCGTGCCGTTGCACCGCCCCCTGTCGAGCCATCTGCTGCGCTCGACAGCGCCGACAACCGGCAAAACGTCACAGCAGACTGAGCCACTGCCCCTGGGCGGTGACGTGTGCAAGGTTTCAGCCTTCAGGCGTCAACGCCCTAGCCCTTCTTTTTGTCTTTGCCAGGTTTTTGGGATGGCTCGCAATGCACCGTCACACATTCCAATGGCGCATGTGCCTGATCGACAAGGACTGGCTGAAAGCGGGCACCAGTCAGGCATCCTCCCCAAACACAGCCAGTGTCCAGTGCCAAAAGCTTGGGCCGCTGCAAACCCTGCAGGGTGGACCAGTGTCCAAAGGCCACGGGCTGGTCAATGGTTTGGCGACCCGGTACGTCGAACCATGGCATGTATCCTGATGGTTGTGTGCCCAGGTCATCTTTGCTGTCAAATTCCATCTGCCCATCGGCGGTGCAAAACCGCAAGCGTGTGAGCGCATTAAGCACCACCCTCAGCCTGTCGGCCCCGGTCAGATCGTCGCTCCAGCGGTCGGGCTGGTTGCCGTACATCAAGCCCCAAAACGCATCGTGGTTTTCGCCTGATATGGCGGCGGAGAGTTCTTGCGCCAGGGCGATGGTTTGCTGGGTTGACCATGGCGGGAGCACACCGGCGTGCACCATCAGCCACCCGTGTTCATACCGGGCCAGGGGTTGCTGCCGAAGCCAGTGGAGGATGTCAGCGCTGTCGGGCGCGACCAGCACGGGCCCCAGGGTGTCTTTGCGCCCTGGTTTGCGCACGCCGTGTGCCACGCCCAGCAGGTGCATGTCGTGGTTGCCCAGAATGCACCGCGCTGAGTCGCCTGCTGCCATGGCCCAACGCAGCACACCCAGCGAGTCAGGCCCCCGGTTGACCAGATCGCCCAACAGGTATGCGGTGTCGCGGCTCGGAGAAAAGTCCAGTTTCAGCAGCAGTTGCTGCAAGGCGGCGTTGCAGCCCTGCACGTCGCCAATCATGTAAAGTGCCATGGACAAATTATGGATGTCCTACTGATCATTTTCCTCACGCTGCTCAACGGAGCGTTTGCCATGTCCGAGCTGGCGTTGGCATCCAGTCGCAAGGCCCGCTTGCTTGCCTTGGCCGAAGCCGGCGACAAAGGGGCACAAACCGCCCTTCGGTTGCTCGAAAACCCCACTCAGTTTCTTTCGTCCGTTCAGGTGGGTATCACGTCCATCGGCATGCTCAACGGCATCGTGGGTGAGGCAGCTTTCAGTGACGGCCTGGCCACAAGGCTGCAGAGCTGGGGCCTGGCCCAGGGCTCGGCAGAAGTCACAGCCACGGCGGTGGTGGTGGTGGTCATCACGTTTGTGACCATTGTGTTTGGCGAGTTGGTGCCCAAGCGAATCGGCCAGCTCTACCCCGAAGCCGTGGCCCGCGTTGTTTCGCGCCCCATGGATTGGGTGGCGCGGGGCGCCAGGCCTTTCGTCGCGCTGCTCAGCACCACAACACAGGGCGTGCTGAGGCTGATGCGCGTCAACACCAACGCTGTGCAGCATGTGACGGAAGAAGAAATCGAAGCCAGCCTGGAAGAGGGCGTGGGCGCAGGCATCATTGAGCAGCACGAGCATCAGATGGTGCGCAACGTGTTCTTGCTGGATGACCGCTTGTTGGCTTCCATCATGCGGCCCCGGGCCGATATTCAGTGGCTGGAAGCCACCGACACGCTGGCTCAAGCCATCGACAAGGCCTGGCGCTCTGGTCACTCGTGGTACCCCGTGTGCCGCGATGGGCTCGACAACGTGGTGGGTGTGGTACACGTGCCGCGCATCATGGAGCTTCGTGCGGCCCAGAAGGCTGGCGAGCCAGTGGCAGACCAGTTGCAGGAGCACGCTCAGGCTGCGGTGTTTGTGCCTGAAACGCTGTCGGGCATGGAGCTGCTGGAGCAATTCCGGGCCCAAGCCACCCGCATGGTGTTTGTGGTGGATGAATACGGCGAAGTACAAGGCCTGCTCACACCGCTCGACATGTTGGAGGCCATCACCGGGGAGTTGTCGCCACAAACTGCTGTCGATGCCTGGGCCGTCCCACAGCCCGATGGGTCGTGGCTGGTGGACGGTGCCATGCCTGCACAGGAGTTGAAAGTCCGGCTCGACCTCGATAGTTTGCCCGAGGAGGGCAAGGCGCGCTACAACACCGTGGCCGGTCTGATGCAGACCGTAGCGGGCGATTTGCTGGCCCAAGGCGATGCGGTGGATTGGGACGGTTGGCGCTTTGAAGTGCAAGTGCTGGAGGGGCGTCGCATTGACCGTGTGCTCATTCAGCGGCGGGCAATGCCGACAGCGGCCGGTGCTCGTACATCCAGTCTTTGAAGGCCACCGCCGCGGCAGACAGCTTTTTGCCCCGTGGGTACACCACATGCCAGCGGCGGATCAGCGGAAAACCCATCACATCCAGCAACACCAGTTCGTGCAGGGCCAGCTCTGACACCACAGTGGTGGCCGACAGCACCGCCAGCCCCAGACCCCCGGCAACGGTTTGTTTGATCGCTTCGTTGCTGCCCACTTCCAGTCGGTTTTTCAGTGTGATGCCATGGCCCGCGAAAAAACGCTCGGCAGTCAGCCGTGTGCCCGAGCCGGGCTCGCGCAGGATGAAGGGCTCGTCTTTCAGTCTGAGGGGCGACACGGCCGTCTGGCCCACCAGAGGATGTCGGGGTGGGGCAACCAGCACCAGGGGGTTGTCGGCAAACGTTTCGCTCACCACATCGAGTGACTCGGGCGGCTGACCCATGATGTACAGGTCATCCTGGTTCTGCGCCAGGCGTTGCAGCAGGTTTTCCCGGTTGCCCACCACCATGGCCACCTCAATACCGGGGTGCGCCGCACAAAAGCCCCCCAGCAGCTTGGGCACGGTGTACTTCACCGTGGTCAGGATGGCCAACTTGAGGCTGCCTTTTTCCACTCCTTGCAACGCCGCCAGGTCTTGAGACAGGCGCTCCATGCGGCCCTCAATGTCCGCACAGGCATCGGCCAGGGTGCGGCCCGCTGCGGTGAGGAAAATTTTCTTGCCCAGTTGCTCGAACAGCGGCTGCCCCACGGTTTCTGCCAGTTGTTTGACCTGCAACGACAGCGTCGGCGGTGAGAGGTGCAGCTCTTCTGCCGCGCGGGCAAAGCTGTTGTGCCGGGCCACGGCAAGGAAAATGCGCAGCTGATGCAGGGTGGCGTGGCGCAGGTTCATGTGAACAAAAATGGTAGATAAAAATAAAACATAACAGTAAAAACAATTTACTTTTGTTTATTTTATAAGTCCACAACAATACAGCCCATCGACAACACCACTGGAGACAGTCATGGACCAAAGCAACCGTTACGCCGACCTCAGCCTCAAAGAAGCCGACCTCATCGCAGGTGGCAAACACATTTTGGTGGCTTACAAAATGAAGCCCAAGGCCGGCCACGGCTACCTGGAAGCCGCTGCGCACTTTGCAGCTGAATCTTCCACCGGCACCAACGTCGAGGTGAGCACCACCGACGACTTCACCAAAGGCCTGGACGCACTGGTGTATTACATCGACGAAGCCACGGAAGACATGCGCATCGCTTACCCGATGGACCTGTTTGACCGCAACGTGACAGACGGCCGCATGATGATGGCGTCGCTGCTGACGCTGATCATCGGCAACAACCAGGGCATGGGTGACATCGAGCACGCCAAGATCCACGACTTTTATGTGCCCGAGCGTGCCATCCAGTTGTTCGATGGCCCCAGCAAAGACATTTCCGACATGTGGCGCATCCTGGGCCGCCCCGTTAAAGACGGTGGCTACATTGCCGGCACCATCATCAAGCCCAAGCTGGGTCTGCGTCCCGAGCCTTTCGCGGCTGCAGCCTATCAGTTCTGGCTGGGTGGCGACTTCATCAAGAACGACGAACCCCAAGGCAACCAGGTGTTCTCGCCCATGAAGAAGACCATTCCTCTGGTGGTTGACGCCATGAAGCGCGCCCAGGACGAAACCGGTCAGGCCAAGCTGTTCAGCGCCAACATCACTGCCGACGATCACTACGAAATGTGTGCCCGCGCTGATTTCATCCTGGAAGCCTTCGGTCCTGATGCCGACAAAGTGGCTTTCCTGGTGGATGGCTTTGTGGGTGGCCCCGGCATGATCACAACCGCCCGCCGCCAGTACCCCAACCAATACCTGCACTACCACCGCGCAGGCCACGGGATGATCACCAGCCCCAGCGCCAAACGTGGCTACACCGCTTTTGTGCTGGCCAAAATTTCCCGCCTGCAAGGGGCTTCCGGCATCCACGTGGGCACCATGGGCTTTGGCAAGATGGAAGGTGAAAACGACGACCGCCTGATCGCCTACATGATCGAGCGTGACGAGTGCCAAGGCCCGGTCTATTTCCAGAAGTGGTACGGCATGAAGCCCACCACGCCCATCATCTCTGGTGGCATGAACGCACTGCGCCTGCCTGGCTTCTTCAAGAACCTGGGCCACGGCAACGTCATCAACACCTCTGGTGGTGGCTCATACGGCCACATCGACAGCCCTGCAGCCGGTGCCATTTCGCTGCGCCAGTCGTACGAGTGCTGGAAATCAGGTGCCGACCCGATTGAATTCGCCAAAGAGCACAAAGAGTTTGCCCGTGCGTTCGAATCCTTCCCTGGCGATGCAGACAAGCTGTTCCCCGGCTGGCGCGAAAAGTTGGGCGTGCACAAGTAAGCACTCCTGGCACCGACTGAAAAGTTTGTAGCTATCAAAGCCCTACTGGTAAGCGGTAGGGCTTTTTTTAACCGCAAAATCTGCCGACCACACGGAGACACCCATGAGCGCCCATGCCAGCAGCAGCCCAGCCACCCCGCCCGCCACCACGCACACAGTGCAGGATTACACCGTTGCCCAGGAGCCCTACTACCAGGCCCAGGGCAACGAGGTCACGCTGTACGAAGCCGCCTACGCCGCCCGACTGCCCGTCATGCTCAAAGGGCCCACAGGTTGTGGCAAGTCACGCTTTGTGGAGTACATGGCGTGGAAGCTGAACCGTCCCCTCATCACCGTGGCGTGCAACGAAGACATGACCGCCTCCGACTTGGTGGGCCGCTACCTGCTGGAAGCCGGCGGCACCCGTTGGCTCGACGGCCCGCTGACGCAGGCCGCCCGCATGGGCGCCATCTGCTACCTCGACGAAATTGTGGAGGCGCGTCAGGACACCACCGTGGTCATCCACCCGCTGACCGACCACCGTCGTACGCTGCCGTTGGACAAAAAGGGTGAGCTGGTGCGTGCTCACCCCGACTTTCAGCTGGTCATTTCCTACAACCCCGGCTACCAGAACCTGATGAAGGACCTGAAGCCCTCCACCAAGCAGCGCTTTGCCGCGTTCGACTTTGACTACCCCACGCCCGAGTTGGAAGCCCGCATCGTGGCCAGCGAAACCGGTTTGCCCGAGGTGCAGGCCGCCCAATTGGTGAAGGTGGCCACCACCGCCCGCAACCTCAAGGGCCACGGGTTGGAAGAAGGCATTTCCACCCGCCTCATGGTGTACGCAGCCACGCTGATGGTGGGGGGGGTGGCCCCGCGGGACGCCTGCCGCATGGCCATGGTCCGCCCCATCACCGACGATGCCGACATCCGCGACACGCTGGACCATGCGATCGACGCTGTGTTTGCCTGAGTGTTGCCCGGAATCTAAGCTTTTTTGTGCTCTACCGCTTGATGGAGTTGCATTTACAGCTCTACTATTTGAGTAATTCAGGGGCCCACGATGCAAGCCAATGAAACCAGCCTCGCCCAGCAGGCCGTGCCACTGGCCGAGGCCATTGCCCAACAGCAGCAGCAACTACAAGCTTGGCGCGCGCAACTGGACACCCGTTTTCCGCAGGTGGATGGGGTGTTTGAGTCGTGCATGGCCGAGGCCAGCCGCGTGCTCACGCCCGATGGCATGGATGCCTACCTGCAGTACGCCCGCTTTCTGGGCAAGATGGGCCGGGGCGTGGAGCCGCTGCTCATGTTCCTGGCCGAGTGGCCCGCCGTGGCCCGCACGCTGGGCGAAGACGCGCTGCCCGCCATTTCGGCCGCCATCCACACGCTGTGGAAATCGCCCAACGGCAAGGCCATCAACCCGTTTTTGCAAAGCCTGCCCGCCGTGGCGCGGCGCCTGCCGTCACGCGAGCCGTTCCAGCGCTACCTCAGCCTGAGCTTGGACTTCATGGAGCGCACCACCGGCTCCATCCACGGCCACCACAAAACCTTTGCCAGCCCGGGGCTGCCGCTGTTTTTCGAGCAGGCGCCAAACCTGCTGGGCAAGCTCAGCATCGGTGGCCTGGGCCGCTGGGTGGAATACGGCATTCGCAACCACAACCACCACCCCGAGCGCCAGCGCGAATACTTCAGCCTGCAAAGTGCCGATGCGCGGGCCGTGCTGCAGCGCGAAAGACGCGGCACCTTGCTGGCCGACCACACCCGTGTGCTGGATTTGTACTTGCAGGCACTGTGGACCGAAGAGGCGCTGCTGGTGCCATTCACGGTCAACACCGACACCCAGATGCCTGCCGCCACGCCCGAGGGCGAGGCCCCCACCGGCATGCCCAGCCAGGTGCAGCCCTACTTTGACGACCTGGGCATGCGCCTGCCCGACGTGTACGACGACCGCGCCGGGGTGCGCGGCATCGACCGCTACCGCGCCGCGCTCGCGCACATGGTGGGCCACCGCCGCTGGAGCCAGCCGCAGGTGGCCGACAACTGGAGCCCCTTCCAGCGCCTGGCGGTGGAAACCTTTGAAGACGCCCGTATCGACCTGCTGCTGATGCGCGAATACCCCGGCATGAAGCGCACCCTGCTGGCCCTGCACCCCAAGCCCGTGCAGGGCGCGTGCAACGACCAGACTCACTCGTGCCTGCGCCACCGCCTGGCCATGATCTCGCGCGCCATCCTCGACCCTGGCCACGGCTATACCGACGTGCATCTGCTCGATTTCGTGGGCCGCTTTCACCAGTTGCTGGCGCGCAGCGACAACGGCCAGAGCCACACCAAAGACGTTGCCGGCCTGGCGCTGAGCTGCGTGGCGCGCATCCGCCGCCAGAGCGATCAGCAACCGCTGGTGTACTTTGCCGACACCGAGGTGGACTACCGCGACGACAACCGCCACCTGTGGATCTACATTGAAGAAGGCGACGAGGAAAGCAGCTTTGACGAGGCCCGCAGCAGCGAAGCCACGCCCGAGGTGGACGGCTTGCCCCCGCGCCCTTACCCCGAGTGGGACCACCACAGCCAGACCTACCGGCCCGACTGGGTGAGCCTGTACGAGCGCCTGCACCCCAGCGGCAACCCGGCCGACATAGACCGCATCCTCACGCGGCACGCCGCACTGGCCAAGCAGTTGAAGCGCATGCTCGATTTGCTGAAACCGCAAGACAAAGTGCGCATACGTTTTCAGGAAGAGGGCAGCGAGCTGGACCTGGACGTGGCCATTCGCAGCCTGATCGACTTCAAGAGCGGTGCCGCGCCCGACCCACGCATCAACATGAGCCACCGCACCGATGGACGCGACATCGCCGTGCTGCTGCTGCTTGATCTTTCCCAATCGCTGAACGACCCGGTGGCCGGGGCGCAGGGGGAGGGCGGCACCAGCGTGTTGGACCTCAGCCGCGAAGCTGTGACTCTGCTGGCCTGGGCCATCGAGCAACTGGGTGACGGGTTTGCCATTGCCGGCTTTCACTCCAACACCCGCCACGACGTGCGTTATCAGCACATCAAAGGGTTTTCAGAGCGGTTCAACGACGACGTCAAGGGCCGCCTGGCGGGCATGGAGGCCGCGTTTTCCACCCGCATGGGCGCAGCTTTGCGCCACGCCGGGCACTACCTGGGCGCGCGCCAGGCCGACAAAAAACTGCTGCTCATCCTCACCGATGGCCAGCCTTCCGACATTGACGTACACGACGAGCGCCAGCTGATCGAAGACTCGCGCCAAGCCGTGCGCGAGCTGGATCAGGACGGCATCTACACCCACTGCATCAGCCTGGACCCCAAATCCGACGCCTATGTGAGTGATATTTTTGGCCCCCGCTTCACCGTGATCGACCACGTTCAGCGCCTGCCCGAACGCCTGCCCAAGCTGTTCATGGCGCTGACGCGGTGAGGGGGCACAACTGGAAGAGCCTACTTTGGTGGCGGTGTTTTCATCAGATCCAGCATCAGTGCCACGCCCAGGGCAGCGTTGCCCAGCGCAAATACCACCACCACGGTCGCCGCTGGCCACGACAGCTCGAAAGTTCGTGTCACCCAGGCAAGAGCGGTGCTCAATGCGTTGAGTCCCAGCATCAGCCAGAACTTGGGGTTGCGCGGTTGGAACAAGCGGCTCATGAATGGGTGGGTTGGTCGTGGTGCCAAGGTGCTTGTGCCCGGAACCACGGCGTGTCCGTCCCAGTGCCAGTGACAAGGCAGATGTATGGATGTGGGTGCCAATTCAAAATTGACCACCGGGGGGTGCGCTGGGCTCAGTAGTGCGGCGGCGCTTCGTCTCGCAGGCTGCGAAACGGTGCTGTGCTGCTTTCAGCCGCTTGCTGGCGCAGCAGTCTCACTTCCTGCAACAACAGGTCGATGTGTTGCTGCTGGCTGGCCACCAAGCTGTTCAGGGTGTCCAGCAAATCTTCTGTGTAGCTGGCCTTGATTTCCAGCAGCTCCAGCCGCCGTTCGGCAGACTTCAGCATCAAGCTGGCATCGGTCATGTTGCCGGAGGGCCGTCAAACGAGGGCAGGGCGGCCGGTCAGGTAGCCCTGGCAAAGCTGGAAGCCCATGCGCTGACACAGGGCGGCCTCGCCTTCGCTTTCAACCCCTTCAGCCAAAGCAACTGAACCGAGGTCTTTGACCATGTGCACCAAGCGCGACACCATGTTTTGCTTGGTGGCCGATGCCTGGTCTATGTTGCGAATGAGTGACATGTCGAATTTCACGAAGTCAGGCGGTACTTCGGCCAGTTCGTTGAGCCGGGATTGGCCTGCGCCAAAGTCATCGTAGGCAAACTTCACGCCCATCGACCTGAGGCGTTCGGCCATCACCTTCATCTTGTCCACTTCAGCCACCGCTGTTTCATGAACCTCGATCACCAGATCCATGTTCGGTGCTACTGCCAGGATTTGGTCCAACGATGCGTACAGCCTTTCGGTGAACATTTCAGATGGGTGCGTGTTCATGAACAGGCGCACCGGCCCAGGGATGTTGGCGGCGGCGCGGGCCCCGGCAGACCGAAAAGCCTCGCTCAATGCCACCTCTTTGCCCAGCAAAGAGGCGAGTTCCAGCAGCCGAATGGGTGCCTGGGGTAACAAGGGGTGTTTGCCTCGGCCCAGCACTTCGTAAGCCATGAGTCGGCGTTGATCGAAATCGACGATGGGTTGGTAAGCCACGGTGACCAGGTCCTGACTCAACATTTCCAGAAACTCTTGCTCCTGGAGCGCAAAGTGCTCCGGCAAGGGCGCTGACAGGTCTGCCATGACCGTCATGTTCATGAGGTCTGTGGCTGCGATGGTCTGGTTGAGTACGGTTGACTTTGACTTCAGCCGGAACTCAGATTTACCGAAATGCAGTATGTCGCCCGCGTTCAGCGGGGTCGCCACATTGGGTTCGAGCCGCTCGCGGTTCACGAACGAGCCATTGGTACTGCCCAAATCGCTCAATGAAAGTTGGCTGGTGTTCAGTCGGTCAATGCAGGCATGCAGACGCGACACGTCTTTGGAGATCAGGCGCAATTCGCAGGTGTTGTCCCGCCCCACATGAAAAGGCAGGCTTTCCAGTGGAATGAAAAGGGCATCGCCCCCTGCCGTTGCGCCTTCGAGAAACCAGACGGTGCTCATGTGATGTGACCTCGGTGCAGTACACCGTCCCTTGCGTGTATTGGTTGTCGCCTTGCGTAGAGTCTATTTTGTCGCATTTTCGTGCCGGTGAACGCATCAGGCAGCCGCAACCAGATTTGCCAGCTCACTTTACGGTCAGGTGTGGCGCTGATGCGGTGAATGCCGAGATCGGCACCTGCAGCGCACCCAGGCAGCCCTCACCCAAGTCGCCCAAGGTGCCGTTGTGTGCCAAGCCTGGGTCTTTTACTGGCAGCCAATGTCGCCAGTGTGCCGCCCACCATGACCATCACCACCCTGGACCGGTTCATGCACCGTTGCTCGTTGCTGGAATTCGAGGGCAAGAGCTCTCGGCTCAAGGAGGCCGCCGCGCGCATCGCCCTCAGCCCTGAAGCGCCATAACCCGATCGGTCTTGCAAGGGGGGAGTCTGAACTGGCCATCGGAGACTGAGCGCCCAAAAAGCACTGACACAAAGCAAAAATGCGCCAGTTTTGCTTACTGGTGACGCATCAAGATGGGGTTTGGTGCAGATGCAAAAACTGCCCGTATTTGTCTGCCAAGTGGCTTTCAGCCTGCTCCAGCATGAAGTACCGAAAGGCCTCAGCCGCCGGAGAAAGCAGCTTTGACAGGGTGTGCACAACGTTCCATGCCCGCACGATGGGTGTGCCCTCCACATCCAGAACAGCAATCAGTTTGTTGTCCAGTTCGAGGCCAATGGTGTGCAGCGACAGAAAACTCAAGCCCATGCCGGCCATCACCGCCTGTTTGATGGTTTCGTTGCTCGACATTTCCATGGTCACGCGGGGCTCAAAGCGGGTGGCCTCAAAAAACTTTTCCATGGCCGCGCGTGTGCCCGAGCCGCGTTCTCTCAGGATAAAGCCGTACGGCTGCATGCTGGCCACCGTGGGGTGGCCTATGCGCAGCAGCGGGTGGTCGGTGGGGGCCACAAACACGTGTGGGTGGGCGGCAAACGGCTCGGCACGGGTGGCCAGTTCCTTGGGGGGGCGACCCATGACGGCAATGTCCACCTCGTTGCCTTTCAACATGGTCACCAATTGCTCGCGGTTGCCCACCGCCAGGCGTATCTCAATGCCCTCGTGCTCCCGCTGGAACTCGGCCAACAGACGGGGAAGGAAATATTTGGCTGTGCTGACCATGCCAATGGTCAGCGTGCCCACCTCCAGTTGCTGCAACCGCGCAGCGGCGTCTTCGGCATCTTTGAGGGTGGCCAGCATTTTCCGGGCGTACACCAGCATGTATTCACCTGCCGTGGTCAGCGCCACTTTGCGACCGCTGCGTTCGAACAGCGGCAGGCCCACATGCCCTTCCAGTTCTTTCACCTGCATGGTCACGGCGGGGGGTGTGAGGTGCAGCGCCTCTGCCGCGCGCGCAAAGCTGAGGTGGCGCGCCACCTCAGTGAAAACCCTGAGCTGACGGAACGTTGCGTTTTTCATTCAGACATTGCTTAAGTTAAGTAAAACAAATGTTGAATTTACCTTATTTCAGCATGTGCTTATAGTTTGTTTCAACCCGCCCCAAGCAGGGGTTTATGCGGTGTGGATGGTGGCATCCCGGCGCGTGACAAGCGAGACACAACCATGTTGCAGGCCTTTATCTTTGATGTTGATGGCACGCTGGCCGATACCGAGCAGGCACACTTGGCCGCCTTCAACCACGCGTTTGAGCAAGAAGGCTTGGGGTGGCACTGGGATACCGCGCTCTACACCGAGTTGCTGAACATCTCGGGTGGCAAAGAGCGCATGTTGCACCATTGGAAACAGGTCAACCCTGGCGTACAGGACCTGGGAGGCAGCGGAGTTCAAGACACCATCAACCGCCTGCACGAAATCAAGACCGCCGCTTACGAAAGCGCTGTCAATGGTGGTGCCGTGGAACTGCGCCCCGGGGTGTTGCGGTTGATGGACGAGGCCCGCCGCAACGGCATCCGCCTGGCCATTGCCACCACCACCTCACCGGTGAACATTGCAGCGTTGCTTCGCACAGCCATTGGCATGGATTGGCGTGAACACTTTGTGGCCATTGGCGATGCCTCCACGGCACCCATCAAAAAGCCACACCCGCAGGTGTACCTGCAGATGATCGATGCGTTGAAGCTGCCTCCCTCGGCGTGCCTGGCGTTTGAAGACTCTCACAATGGACTGACGGCCGCGACTGCGGCGGGCCTGCAGACCATCATCACGCCGACGGACTTCACCCGTCACCACGACTTCTCGGCCGCCCTGCGGCAGGTTCCCGACCTCAGTCAAGTCAGCCTGGCACACCTGCGTGCGTGGCACGATGAAGGGCTGCGCAGGCCCTCCCGCACCCCTGCGGCGCGGCAAGGCTGAGCGCAGGCTTTTTTCAATCCACACACAAGGTCTACACCATGAGCACTTCGCGCATCCGCATTGCCCCGTCCATTCTGTCTGCCGACTTTGCCCGACTGGGCGAAGAGGTGCGCGCCATTGAGGCCGCAGGAGCCGACCTGGTTCACTTTGACGTGATGGACAACCACTACGTGCCCAACCTCACCATTGGCCCGCTGGTGTGTGAAGCCATTCGCCCGCACGTGAAGATCGGGATCGATGTGCACCTCATGGTCGAACCGGTCGATTCGCTCATTCCCCTGTTTGCCAAGGCGGGTGCCAACATCATCACCTTCCACCCCGAGGCGAGCCGTCACGTGGACCGCACGTTGCAGCTCATCCGCGACCACGGCTGCAAGGCCGGCCTGGTGCTGAACCCTGCCACCCCAGTGCATGTGCTGGACCACGTGTGGGACAAGCTCGACATCGTGCTGCTGATGAGCGTGAACCCTGGTTTTGGTGGCCAGAAGTTCATCCCCAGCACGCTGGACAAACTGCGCACCCTGCGTGCCCGCATCGACGCACATGTGGCGGCCGGTGGACAGCCCATCTGGCTGGAGGTGGACGGCGGCGTGAAGGTGGACAACATCGAAGAAATCGTTCGCGCTGGTGCCGACACCTGCGTGGCCGGCAGTGCCGTGTTCGGTGCCCCTGATGCCAACGGCGGCTACCACGGTGTGATGAAAGCGCTGCGCACCGAAGCTGCCAAGGCCTGAAGCCCCCGTTATTTGTTTTTTTGAAAGACCGCCATGCCTTTGTCCCAACGTTCCACGCTGACTCAGTTCCTGATCGAGGAGCGCCGCCGCTTCCCCGGTGCCAGTGGTGATTTCAACGCCCTCATTCTGGATGTGGCGCTGGCTTGCAAAGCCATTGCCCGCGCGGTGGCGTTCGGTGAGTTGGGCGGCATGCTGGGCAACCATCCGGCAGAGGGCGGTACCAGCGTCAACGTGCAGGGTGAAACACAAAAGAAACTGGACGTGATCAGCAATGACATGTTCATCAGCGCCAACAACTGGGGTGGTCACCTCGCGGGCATGGGTTCGGAGGAAATGGACGACCCGTACCAGATTCCCGGCCAGTACCCACGCGGCAAGTACCTGTTGGTGTTCGACCCGCTGGACGGCTCCAGCAACATCGATGTGAACGTGTCGGTGGGCAGCATCTTCTCCATCCTGCGTGCGCCGCAGGACGTCATCGACAGTGGCCGCGACATCAAGGCGGAAGACTTCTTCCAGCCCGGTGCCAAGCAACTGGCTGCCGGTTACGCGCTGTACGGCCCCACCACCATGCTGGTGCTGACGGTCGGCAACGGTGTCAATGGCTTCACGCTGGACCCCAGCCTGGGCGAGTTCAAGCTGACGCACCACAACATCCAGATCCCGCCTGACACGCAGGAATTTGCCATCAACGCCTCCAACAGCCGCTTCTGGGAGGCCCCCGTCAAGCGCTACGTGGACGAATGCCTGGCAGGCAAGACCGGCCCACGCGGCAAAGACTTCAACATGCGCTGGATTGCCTCCATGGTGGCCGAGGCGCACCGCATCCTGATGCGTGGTGGTGTGTTCATGTACCCCCGCGACACCAAAGACCCCAGCAAGCCTGGCCGTTTGCGCCTGCTGTACGAGGCCAACCCAGTCGGCATGATCATGGAGCAGGCCGGTGGTCGCGCCAGCACCGGCAGCGTGCCCATGATGACCGTACAGCCCACCGCGCTGCACCAGCGCATTGGCCTGGTGTTTGGCAGCAAAAACGAGGTGGAGCGCATTGAGCGTTACCACGCCGAACCCCAGGCTTTCAAAGACGAGGCCAACCCGCTGTTCAGCGAGCGCAGCCTGTTCCGCGACTGAACATCTGAATTTGTAGTGCTCAGCGCTTTATCAACAAGCGCCAGAGGCTAAAAAATGCATTGAAAACCGCTCCAGGAGACCTCCATGTCAGAACGCCATCCCATCATCGCCATCACCGGTTCTTCGGGTGCAGGCACGTCCACCGTCACACGCACGTTTGGCAACATCTTTCGCCGCGAGGGGCTGAAGTCCGCCATCATCGAAGGCGACAGTTACCACCGTTACGACCGCAAGGAAATGAAGGCCAAGGCCGCTGAAGCCGAGAAAACCGGCAACAAGCATTTCAGCCATTTCGGTGCCGACAACAATCTGTTTGGTGAACTCGAAGGCCTGTTCAAAAGTTACTCCGAGTCGGGCACGGGCCGCAGCCGCAAATACCTGCACAACGCAGAAGAGGGCGCGCCCTACAAACAGGAAGCAGGCACCTTCACCCCCTGGGAAGACCTGCCCAAAGAAACCGACATCCTGTTCTACGAAGGTCTGCACGGTGCCGTCAAAACGCCTGAGCACAACATTGCCCAGTACCCCGACCTGCTGATTGGCGTGGTGCCCGTCATCAACCTGGAGTGGATCCAGAAAATCATCCGCGACAAAACGCAGCGCGGCTACAGCACCGAGGCCGTGACCGACACCATCCTGCGTCGCATGCCCGACTATGTGAACTACATCTGCCCGCAGTTCGAGCACACCCACGTCAACTTCCAGCGCGTGCCCATGGTGGACACGTCCAACCCCTTCATCAGCCGCGACATTCCCAGCCCCGATGAAAGCATGGTGGTCATCCGTTTTGCCAAGCCCAAAGGCATCGACTTCCAGTACCTGCTGAACATGATCCACGACAGCTACATGAGCCGCGCCAACACCATCGTCATCCCTGGCGGCAAGATGGAACTGGCCATGCAACTGATCTTCACCCCCTTCATCTGGAGAATGATGGAACGCCGCAAACGCGCCATCGGCGCATGAGCCCGGCGGCCCTGCGAAAATCAGGGCTGCTGCACTGCTTACATTCATGGGTTATTGCTGCATTCCACCCCGTCCCCGTTTGGAGATTTTCCCGTCATGACCACCGCTCACACTGCCCCCACCCCTGACATGGCCCGCCAGATGGCCAACGCCATCCGCATGCTGTCCGTTGATGCGGTGGAAAAAGCCAAATCTGGCCACCCCGGCGCACCCATGGGCATGGCCGACATTGCCGAAGTGCTGTGGAACCGCCACCTCAAGCACAGCCCGGCCAACCCACTGTGGGCCGACCGCGACCGCTTTGTGCTGTCCAACGGCCACGGCTCCATGCTGATTTATTCGCTGCTGCACCTCACTGGCTACAACCTGCCCATGAGCGAGCTGAAGGCCTTCCGCCAGCTGCACAGCAAAACCGCCGGTCACCCCGAAGTGGGCATCACTCCCGGCGTGGAAACCACCACTGGCCCGCTGGGCCAGGGCATCACCAACGGCGTGGGTTTTGCGCTGGCTGAAAAGCTGCTGGCGCAAGAATTCAACCAGCCCGGCCATGACGTGGTGGACCACTTCACCTACGTGTTCCTGGGCGACGGTTGCATGATGGAAGGCATCAGCCACGAGGCTTGCGCGCTGGCTGGCACGCTGCGCCTGTCCAAGCTGGTGGCGTTCTATGACGACAACGGCATCAGCATCGACGGCCATGTGGAAGGCTGGTTCACCGACGACACACCCAAGCGTTTCGAAGCCTACGGCTGGAACGTCATTCCCGCTGTGGACGGTCACAACCCTGCCGCCATCGACGCCGCCGTCAAGGCAGCCAAGGCCCAGGGCGCTCGCGCCGACGGCAAACCCACGCTGATCTGCTGCAAAACCGTCATTGGCATGGGCTCGCCCAACAAGGCTGGCACACACGACGTGCACGGTGCCGCCCTGGGCGCCGCCGAAGTGCAAGCCACGCGTGACGCGCTGGGCTGGACCGCTGCGCCGTTTGAAGTGCCAGCCGACATTGCCGCTGCCTGGAACGGTGTGGCCCGTGGCCAAGCCGCCGACGCCGAGTGGAACCAGCGCTTTGCCGCTTACCGCGCCGCATTCCCAGCCAAAGCCGCCGAGTTCGAGCGCCGCATGAAGGGCGAACTGTTGCCCGCTTTCGCTGAAAAACTGCCCGAAGTGCTTGCCGCCATCGTCGCCAAGGCAGATGCATTTGCTACCCGCAAGAGCAGCCAGAACGCGCTGGATGTGCTGGCCCCGCTGGTGCCCGAGTTCTTCGGTGGCAGTGCCGACCTGACCGGTTCCAACCTCACCAACTTCAAGGGTTGCGTGAAGGCCGGCCGCGACACGTGGGGCAACCACATGAGCTACGGCGTGCGCGAGTTCGGCATGGCCGCCATCATGAACGGCATGGCGCTGCACGGCGGCTTCATTCCCTACGGTGGCACGTTCCTGACCTTCAGCGACTACAGTCGCAACGCCATCCGCATGGCCGCGCTGATGAAGCAGCGTGTGATCCATGTGTTCACCCACGACTCCATCGGCCTGGGTGAAGACGGCCCCACGCACCAGAGCATCGAGCACGTGCCCAGCCTGCGCATCATCCCCGGTGTGGACGTGTGGCGCCCCGCCGACGGCCTGGAAACCGCAGTGGCCTGGGCCAGCGCCATCGAGCGCAAGGACGGCCCCGCTGCCCTTTGCCTGAGCCGCCAGAACCTCCCCCGCCTGGCCGACGAGTCCATGGTTGGCAAGATTCGCCAGGGTGGTTACATCCTGGCCGAAGGTGTAAACCCCGTGGCCGTGATCGTGGCCACCGGTTCTGAAACCTCGCTGGCCATGGAAGCGCACACGGCGCTGGCGGCAGAAGGCATCAGCACCCGCGTGGTGTCCATGCCTTGCACCAACGTGTTCGACCGCCAGCCCCAGGCCTACCAGGATGCGGTGTTGCCCCTGAGCCTGCCTGCCGTGGCCGTGGAAGCCGCCCAGCCCGATTTCTGGCGCAAATACGTGGGCCGCACCGGCAAGGTCATTGGCATGCCCACCTTCGGTGAGTCTGCCCCGGCCAAAGACCTGTACAACTACTTTGGTATCACCGTGGATGCCATCAAGGCTGCGGTCAAGCAGGTGACGGCGTGAACCAGAGCACCACAGCGTTTGACTTGGTGATGTTCGACCTCGATGGCACGCTCATCGAGACATCGCCCGAGATACACACTGGCACAGTTCGGCCTGCCGCTGGTCACCCAGCAGCAGGTGAACGACTGGATCGGCCACGGCACCCAGACGCTGCTGGTGCAGGCCTTGGCCACGGTGCAGGGCATTTCGAAAGAGGCGGTGCGCGCGGCCGACAACTTTGCCGCCATCAGCGCCGCCTTTGTGCTGCACTACGAACAGCGCTGCGGCACCCGCAGCCACCTGTACCCGCACGTGCGCGAGGTGTTGAACACGCTGAAAGGGCAGGGCGTCAAGCTAGCCGTGGTCACCAACAAAGAGGGGCGCTACACCCAGGTGGTGCTGGATGCCCACCAGTTGGCTCCCACGTTTGACCGCGTCATCAGCGGAGACAGCTTTGCCACCAAAAAACCCACGCCAGTGGGTGTCGAGGCGTGCCTGGCGCAGTTTGGCGTGAGCAAAGAC
>JAIFMP010000055.1 GCA_020048405.1 Hydrogenophaga sp. | reverse complement strand
GGCCCCGGGCTCACGGCAAACGTGCCCACGGGCATGCCGGGCCAGTTGTGCATGCCGTACACCGCGTCCATGGGAAACAGGTCAAACAGCCCGTCTTTCACCATTTCGCGCGCGCCGCCACCGCCTTCTTCAGCGGGCTGGAAAATCAGGTAGGCCGTGCCGTCAAAGTCGCGGTGTTGGGCCAGGTGCTGGGCAGCTGCCAGCAGCATGGCCACATGGCCGTCGTGCCCGCAGGCGTGCATCTTGCCGGGGTGCTGGCTGGCATGCGCAAAGGTGTTGAGTTCGGTCATGGGCAGTGCGTCCATGTCGGCGCGCAGGCCCACGGCCCGTCCACAGGCACCACCGTCACGGCCCTTGACGATGCCCACCACGCCCGTGGTGCCCAGCCCCCGGTGCACGGGAATGCCCCATTCGGTCAGTTTGGAGGCCACCACATCGGCGGTGCGCACTTCTTTGAAGCACAACTCTGGGTGGGCATGTATGTCGCGGCGCACGGCGGCCAGCTCGGGCGCACGTTGTGCAATGGTGTCGATCACGGTCATGTCGGGGCCAATCTCTGTTGAAATCCGGTGTTGAAACTCGGGTTTCATTCTGCCAGCCGCTGCCATGACCTCACACATTGCCCCAGAAACCATTCCCGCCCATCAAGCCGTGCCCACCACCGTCAAAGGTGCCTGCCCGCACGACTGCCCCGACACCTGTGCCCTGCTCACCACCGTCCACAACGGTGTGGCCATCAAGGTAGCAGGTAACCCTGAACACCCCGCCACTGGTGGCGTGCTGTGTACCAAGGTCGCCCGCTACGCCGAACGCACCCACCACCCCGAGCGCCTGCTGCACCCCTTGAAGCGCGTGGGCCCCAAAGGCAGTGGCCAGTTTCTGCCCGTGAGTTGGGCCGAGGCGCTGGCCGATATCGCCGCAAAACTGCAGGCCGTGGCGGCGACAGACCCCCGGGCCGTGTTGCCCTACAGCTACGCGGGCACCATGGGCCTGGTGCAGGGCGAGAGCATTGCGGCCCGGTTTTTCCACCGCCTGGGCGCCAGCCTGCTGGACCGCACCATTTGCGCCAGCGCCGGTGGCGAGGCCCTGGTGCACACCTTGGGTGGCAAGGTGGGCATGCGGGTAGAACAGTTTGCCCACAGTCAGGTCATCGTCATCTGGGGCAGCAACGCCATCGGCAGCAACCTGCATTTCTGGCGACATGTGCAGGCCGCCAAGCGCAACGGCGCCACGCTGGTGTGCATAGACCCCCGCCGGACTGAAACGGCCGAGAAGTGCCAGCACCACCTGCAGTTGCTTCCCGGCACCGATGCCGCGCTGGCGCTGGCGCTGATGCACGAGTTCACCGTGCACGGCTTGCTGGATGAAGACTACATCACCCGCTTCACCACCGGTTGGGCTGATTTGCATGGTCAAAATGGCACCCAGCGCTCATTGCGTGAGCGTTGCTTGCTATGGACGCCAGAGCGTGCAGCGGCGGTGTGCGGTGTCGATCCGCAAGCCATCCGTGATCTGGCCCGGCTCATGGGCGAAACGGCTCGCAAGAACCAACCCGTGGCCATCCGCCTGAACTACGGCATGCAGCGCACCCGTGGCGGTGGCAATGCCGTGCGCGCCGTGGCCTGCCTGCCCGCGCTGCTGGGGGCCTGGCGGCACCCGGCCGGTGGACTGCTCATGTCCAGCTCCGGCCATTTTCCGGCCCAGCGCAACACCCTGCAGCGGCCCGACCTGCTCACGCAAGGCCTGGGCGGCCGTGCTCCGCGCACCATCAACATGAGCAGCGTGGGTGATGCCCTGCTGGCCCAGCCGGGCGACCCCGTGTTGCAAGGCGGCCCGCCCATTGCCGCCGTGGTGGTTTACAACAGCAACCCCGTGGCCGTGGCACCTGAGTCAGCCAAAGTGGTGCAGGGTTTTGCACGGCCCGACCTGTTCACCGTGGTGCTGGAGCACTCCGACTATGCCGACTACGTCCTGCCTGCCACCACCCAGCTTGAGCACTGGGACATTCACACCAGCTACGGCCACACCGATGTGCTGCTGAACCAGCCGGCAATCGCGCCTGTGGGTCAATCCAAGCCCAACACCCAAGTGTTCCGCGAACTGGCCGCCCTCATGGGCTTTGCCGAGCCGTGTTTTGCCGACACCGACGAGGCCCTGTGCCGCCAGGCCTTTGGCCCTGAAATCGACTTCAACCAGTTGCTGGCCCACGGCTTTGCGCCTTTGCCCGAAGCCCACGCACCGCTGGCCCCGTTTGCCCAAGGCGCCTTTCCCACGCCGTCGGGCCGCTGCGAGTTCTACAGCCAGCGGCTGGCCGGTCAGGGGCTGGACCCCTTGCCCAACCACGTGCCCAATCTGGAGGCTGCCGACAGCAACCCCACCTTGGCCCGGCGTTACCCGCTGGCCATGATTTCGCCCCCCGCGCGCAACTTTCTCAACTCCACCTTCGTCAACGTGACAAGCCTGCGCGACATCGAGGCCGAACCCGTGCTGGAAATGCACGGCACCGATGCCGCTGCGCGCGGTCTGACCGAGGGCGCACTGGTGCGCGTGTTCAACGACCGGGGCAGTTACCACTGCGCCTTGCGCATCAGTCCGCGTGCCCGCCCTGGCGTGGTCAACGGGCTGGGCATCTGGTGGCGCAAGCTGGGGGTGCGTGGTACCAATGTGAATGAAGTCACCAGCCAGGCCCTGACAGACCTGGGCCGCGCCCCCACGTTTTACGACTGCCTGGTGCAGGTGGAGGCCGCTGGTGACTGATGCCACCGCCTACCGTCCCCCAGCGGGTGTCAGGCCGCGACACCTGCGCACCGTGTGTGCCGGGTTCGGGCTGTGTGTGGCCGTGCTGCTGTCGGGCTGTGCCAGTGGCTCCGGGCTGTCGTCGGGCGTGGGCTATTACTGGCAGTCTGTCAGCGGCCACCTTGCGTTGATGAACGCCGCCCGCCCGGTGGACGACTGGTTGCAAGACCCCGCCACCTCGCAGCCGCTCAAAGACCGGCTGGCGCTCACCCAGCGCATGCGCCGCTTTGCGGTCACCGAGCTGGCTTTGCCCGACAACGCCAGTTACACCCGCTACGCGGACCTCGGCCGCCGCGCAGCCGTGTGGAATGTGGTGGCCGCGCCGGCGTTCTCGCTGACGTTGCAAACCTGGTGTTTTCCGGTGGCGGGCTGCGTGGGCTACCGGGGCTATTTCAACGAGGCCGAGGCCGAGGCCTACGCCGCCGAGTTGCGCACCCAGGGGCTGGAGGCTGCCGCCTACCCCGTGCCTGCGTACTCCACCCTGGGCTGGACCAACTGGCTGGGCGGCGACCCGTTGCTCAACACCTTTGTGGGCCACACCGAAGGCGAACTGGCCCGCCTCCTGTTTCACGAACTGGCGCACCAGGTGCTGTATGTGGCCGACGACACCGTCTTCAACGAATCGTTTGCCACAGCGGTCGAGCGTCTGGGCGGCCAGCGCTGGTTGTCTGCCCACGCCAGCCCGGCGGCACGCCAGGCCTATGCCGAGTTCGATGGCCGCCGCCAGCAATTCAGAGCGTTGGCCCGCGATACTCGCGAAAAATTGATGCAAATTTATGCCTTGGCGCTTGATGGAATTGATACGTCCGCTACTAAAAAAGAACAGCGAATCCTCCCCCTCAAGCAGGCGGCCATGGCCGATTTCCACCGCCGCTATGCCGACCTGAAGGCCGAGTGGGGCGGTTACAGCGGCTACGACGCATGGGTGGCCCGCTCCAACAACGCCACGTTCGGCGTGCAAGCCGCCTACGACGATCTGGTGCCCGCGTTCGAGGCCCTGTTTGCCCAGCAGGGCAACAGCTTTCCCCGGTTTTATGATGCCGTTCGCGAACTGGCAGCGTTGCCCAAAGACCAGCGCCACCATCGCCTGCGTGCAACCCTGCCAATGCAGGCAAACCCCGTCCTGCCCCCAACCCAATAGGCACCCCATGGCTGACATCCACATTCACCGCGACCACCACTTCAGCCTGGCCAAGGCCCGCAAGATTGCCTTTGAGTGGGCCGAGCAGGCCGAGAACGATTTCGGCATGGAGTGCACCTACGAAGAGGGCGACACAGAAGACCTGGTCACCTTCACCCGCTCGGGCGTCAAGGGCACGCTCAAGGTGTGTGGTCGGTCTTTCGAGCTCGATGCCCAACTGGGCTTTTTGCTTGGCGCGTTCAAAGACAAGATCGAAGGCGAAATCGTTAAGAACCTCGACCAGTTGCTGGCGGCTGGCGGCGCAGCGCCCAAAGCCCCTGCCAAAAAAGCCGCCGCCAAAACCACGCCCAAAGCCACACCCAAGGCAACCGGCAAACCCCCGCGCGGCGGCCAGGCATGACATCTGCGCCAGTTGCCTTCGGCCCGCTGGCGGGCCTCAAAGTGCTGGAAATGGGCCAGCTCATCGCAGGCCCCTTTGCAGCCAAAACCCTGGCCGACTTCGGGGCCGATGTCATCAAAATCGAGCCACCCGCCAAACCCGACGGCAGTGGCGGTGGCGACCCGTTGCGCGTGTGGCGACTGCTGAAGGACGGCACTTCGGTCTGGTGGCAGGTGCAGTCGCGCAACAAGCGCTCGCTGGCACTCGATTTGCGCCAGCCCGATGCGCAGGCCATCGTGCGGCAACTGGCCGCAGATTGCGACGTGCTGATCGAAAATTTCCGCCCCGGCGCCATGGAGGGTTGGGGTTTGGGACCGGATGTACTGCTGGCCGCCAACCCGCGCCTGGTGGTGCTGCGCGTCAGCGGCTACGGGCAAACCGGGCCGTACCGCGACAAACCCGGTTTTGGCCTGCTGGGGGAGGCCATGGGCGGCATTCGCCACCTCACAGGCGAGCCGGGCCGCGTCAGCGTGCGCGTGGGCGTGAGCCTGGGCGACACGCTGGCAGCGCTGCACGGTGTCATTGGCATCCTGATGGCGCTGCACGAGCGCGAAAAAAGCGGGCAGGGCCAGGTGATTGATGTGGCGCTATACGAGGCAGTGTTCAACTGCATGGAAAGCCTGTTGCCCGAATACAGCGCGTTCGGTGCCGTGCGTGGCCCGGCGGGCAGCGCCTTGCCTGGCATCGCCCCCAGCAACGCCTACCCGTGTACCGATGGCTATGTGCTGGTGGGCGGCAATGGCGACGGCATCTTCAAACGCCTGATGGGCTCGATCGGGCGCAACGATCTCGCGCAAGACCCGTCACTGGCCGACAACGCGGGCCGCGTGGCCCGTGTGCACGAACTCGACGCTGCGCAGCGTTCTGTGGCGGACGCGCTGCTGGCGCTGGACGCAGCCCAGGTGCCCGCAGGCCGCATCTACACCGTGGCCGACATCGCGGCCGACCCGCACTACGCCGCGCGCGGCATGCTGCTGGCGCGCACGCAGCATGATGGGTCGGAAATGCTGGTGCCCGGCATCGTGCCCAAGCTGTCACGCACGCCAGGCGGTCACCACCGCGATGCACCCGCGCTGGGGCAAGACACCGACGCGGTGCTGGCGGGTATGGGCCTCACGGCCGCTCAAATCGCGGAACTGCGCCAGCGCGGTGTGGTGCAGTAGAGCCGCTGCTCAGCTCAGCGACTCGATCAGGTCGATGTACTGCTGCTTGGCATCGTCGCTGGCGGTGCCCTTCAGGCTGTTCCATGCGTCCCACTTGGCGCGGCCTACCATGTCGCCAAAACCGGGCTTTTTCTCGGTGTTGTCGCCGGTGGTGCCTTGCTTGTACAGGCCGTAGATTTTCAGCAGGGTGGCGTTGTCAGGCCGTTCGCTCAGGTTCTTGGAGTTGGCAACGGCGGCTTCAAAAGTGGTGTTCAGGTCAGACATGGGCGTGTGTGTTGGGGTGGAGTAACAGGTGTTTGCCCCGTATCTTAGGGCGCACTGGCGTTGCAGAATTAGGGAAATCCCTCCAGCCTGAAAGCCAGCATGGTCACCCGCGTCAAAGCCCCCGCCCCACAGCACACCACCGCCGTCCGCTCACCGGCTGCTTCAGCGCCCCGACGGGCCAAACCGTCCGTCAAGACTGTGGTGGGCCGAACGGTGCAAGGCGCGCTCGGTTTGGGTGGCGACAGCGAGCGCATGAGCAAGGTCGACACCGCCTGGCTGCGCATGGACACCAGCGCCAACCTGATGATGATCGTGGGTGTCTGGCTGCTCAAGCCTGGCATCACCCACGCGGCCTTGTGCGAGCGTGTGACCGAGCGCATGGTGCCGTATGCCCGCTTCACCCAGCGGGCAGAAGAAGATGCCGCCGGTGCCACCTGGGTGCGCGACCCCGACTTTGCCGTGGAGCGCCACGTGGTGCGCGAGGTGCTGTCCCGCCGCAAAGGCCTCACACCCCGCGCCGCATTGCAGCAGCGCGTGGCCGAACTCGCCATGGAGCCGCTTGACCGCCGCCACCCGCTGTGGCAGTTCCACCTGGTCGAGCACCACGAGGGTGGCTCCGCGCTCATCGCGCGCATCCACCATTGCATTGCCGATGGCATGGCCCTCATCGCCGTCATGATGAGCCTGGTCGATGGCGGGAACGCCCCGCCCAAACGCACCCGCCGTGCATCTGCCGATGACAGCCCCCACGAAGGTCCGCAAGCCTGGCTGGCCGACAGCGTGGTCCGCCCGCTCACTCACATGGCGGTCAAGGCGCTCGACGCCGCTGGCGATGGCGTGGCCCGTTCACTGGGCATGGTGGGTGCGCCTGCCCAGGGGCTGGACGGCCTGCTCAACGGCGGCGCCGGGTTGGCGCGGCTGGGCAAACAGGTGGTCAGCGACCTGGCTGCCCTGGCCCTCATGCCAGACGATGCACGCACCAGCCTCAAGGCCAAGCCCGCCGCACAAAAGGCCGTGGCCTGGTGCGAGCCGCTGCCCCTGGCCGACGTCAAGGCCGTCAGCAAGGCGCTGGGCTGCTCGGTCAACGACGTGTTGCTCAGTTGTGTGGCCGGTGCCCTGGGGGCCTACCTGCAACAGCGTGGCGAGCCGGTGGCAGGGCAAGACATCCGGGCCATGGTGCCCGTCAACCTGCGCCCGCTCGACCAGGCCTGGAAACTCGGTAACCGCTTTGGTCTCGTACCCCTGGTGTTGCCGGTTGGCATCAGCAACCCGGTTGAACGGGTCATGTCCGTGCGCCAGCGCATGGCCGCGCTCAAGGGCAGCACACAGCCGCTGCTCGCGTTTGGCCTGTTGTCGGTGGCGGGCTTGCTCGTCAAGCCAGCACAAGCGGCATTGCTGGGTTTGTTCTCACGCAAAACCACGGCAGTCATGACCAATGTGCCAGGCCCTGTGCAGAAACTCACGTTCTGTGGCGCCACGCTGGAGCAAACCATGTTCTGGGTGCCCCAGTCTGGCGACATCGGTGTGGGTGTTTCAATCCTGAGCTACGGCGGGGGCGTGCAGTTCGGGCTCATCACCGACACCGCCATGTGCGCCGACCCCCAGCAGGTCATCGACCAGTTCGCGCCTCAGTTCGAGCAACTGCTATGGCTGTCGCTCATGCTGCCGCACGCAGGCGAGGTGGACTGAGCTAAGGCCTCAGCCGTCGGCCAGTTCGGCCTTGGCCATTTCCACGTCGAGCCGTTCCATCGCATCCAGGGGAGTAGAGGCGGCGGCTTGCTCATAAAGCGCCGTGGCCTCTTTCATGCGCTTGTCGCCCTCCAGCATCACCAGGCCGTTGGCGTACTCCACCAGGGCAATGGCAGAGTGCGGGTTCAAAGCCAGGGCGGTCTGGTAGAGCTTCAGGCCGGTGTCTTTTTTGGCCCCGTAGGTCATGCCACCAATCAGTGCGCCCACCTTGTCAATCACCTCTGCATGGAACGCGGCCAGGGCAATGTGGGCATCGGCATGTTCCGGGCACAGTTTGATGGTGGTTTCCAGCGCTTTGCGTACCCTCGTGCCCAGTCCCTCCGCCAGTGCCTTGGCCACGCTGATGCCCTGGCTGTAGCGGCCCAGTGCATAGGCTTGGTAGTACCAGGCGTTTGCGTTGCCCGGTTGCTCCGCTGCCTGGGCCTCCGCACGCTCTGCCACTGCCATCAGCATCGCCAGCCGGTTGGTTTCCTTTGGCTCCAGGTAGGTGGCATGGATGCATGTCGCCTTGTTGGCAGCGGTGATGCCGTCACCGCCCGCCGCCAGCCCGGCTTCCGCCGCTTTTTGAAACTCACCGTTGTGGAACAACACCCATGCTGCCAGCACATCTGCCTGTTTGGGCAGAGGCTCGCGGTCGCCGTTGTGCAGCCTGGCCCACTGTTTTTTGACGCTGGTTGCGGTGTGGGTGTATTCACCCAAGTGTGGGAACAGTGCCCATTTGGCGCCCGGTCTGGCCATGTCTGTCTCCTGATTCTTCTGGTTTTGTCGACAGCCGATTTTGCCCCACCCAGTGGCCGACACCACTGCGGGTATTCACCCTGCCAGGTGTGAGCCTGGCGGTTGGCAGGTGTTCGCGCTGCGGCACTTGCATGTAGGGGGCCAGCAGGTTCAGCACATGGGCAGCACCCCGCAGCAGGGCAGACTGGGCGTTTTCTGGTTCCAGCGCGTGGCGCGGGTCCAGCACATACTCGTGATTCAGCCAGTAGGTCAGCACCACCACCATGCAGTTGGCGGTGGTGTCCAGTTCGCGGGCATCCAGCCGCAACGTGCCTGCGCGCCCCATGGAGTCCAGCATCGCACGTATGGCGCGCGCCTTGTGGCGTTGCATGCGCTGGAACTGCGTTTCCAGTTGGCGGTTCTTGCTCAGCAGGTCGCTCAGGTCGCGGTACAGAAACCGGTGCGCCCATATTCGCTCAAACAGCGTGTGCATGAAGAACCAGGCGTCCTCTACATGGCGCACATCGTCTGCGGCCAGCAGAATCTCCACCAGGCTGTGTTCATGCTGCTGACACAGCGCGTTGATGAGTTCGTCTTTGGCCGGGTAGTGGTAATACAGGTTGCCGGGGCTGATGCCCAGCTCGGCTGAAATCAGCGTGGTCGACACGTTCGGCTCGCCAAACCGGTTGAACAACTCCAGCGTCACTTCCAGAATGCGTTGCGCCGTGCGGCGTGGCGCTTTCTTGGTCATGCCGCAGCCTTGGCGGGCCGCTGTGCCGTGGCCCGGCGCGGCACCAGGTCGCCGTGGTCCAGCGCAACTTGCAAGCCATCCACTTGGGTCTGCAGCTTGTCAAGGGCGCGGCCCAGACGGGATGTGGCACCCCGCTTGCGTGTTTTGCGCGGCACTTTGGCCGGTTGTGCCGGTGCGGCAGTGGGCAGCAGCTTGCGCCCAGGGTCACTCAGCACCGCTAGGTCCAGCGACAGACCATGCTGTTGCAACTTGGCGTTGAGAGCGCCGTGCTGGCTGCGCAGCAACTGCCGGGTTTGCTGGTAAGCATGTTCGGCCAGTTCACGCCGCTGGCGGTAGCTGAACGTGTTGGCCAGGTACAGCTCGGCATCGCGGTGGTCGGGCTCAATCAGCACAATGGCCGTGTTCGGATAGCTGGTTTCGTACTGCTTCATGCCCAGCTCCAGTCGCGAGTGGATCATGCTGCGAAAGGTCTGGCTCATCACCGCTGGAAAACCACCCTGCACCATGGGCGGAATCGGCTTGTCCGTGCCTGTGGGGCTGACCGTGCGGGGCAGCGGCGTGGTGGCGTCAAACGGCACCAGCGGGTTCAGGCAGAACATCACGTCCACGCCCTCATCCAGTGCCACGGTGGCATGCATGGTTTTTTTCAGTGCTCCGTCCACGTAGTGCCGCCCGTCAATTTCCACCGGTGGAAACAGGCCGGGCAGGGCAGCGCTGGCCGCAATGGCGCGTGAAATGGGCACATGGTCCCAGCCCACTCGGCCAAACGGGGCCGCCTCACCACTGTCCAAGTGGGTAGCCACAAGCGTCAAGCGGTGCGACAACTGGCGGAAGTCGTTGGTGCGGCCATGTTGCGAAAACAGCCGCGCAATCTGGCGGTGCACTTCTTCGTTGCTGAACAGGCCTGTGGGCAGGGCAGGGCTGAGCTTTTCCAGCGCGCTGATCAGCGGTTTGCGCCCTGCAGTCCAGGCCCACAGCGCCTGCAGTCCCAGGCCCGGCAGTTGCGCCAGCCGCTGTGCCAGTTCGGCGTAGGCCGGGCGCATCAGCCACGCAGGGTCAAAACTTTCGGTGCCGGCAGTCGGCGGGGCAATGAACAGGTCGCGCAGCGTGGACGGTGTCATGCCGTTGGCCAGACCGGCAGCAATGAAGCCGCCAGCCGACACGCCCACGTAGTGTGTGCAGGCGTTCAGGTTGATGCCTTGCAAGGCCTCGTCCAGTGCACACAGCGCGCCAATTTCATAAATAGCGCCCAGAGGACCGCCGCCTGCCAACGCCAGGGCCACACGGGGCGGACTCGACCCTTTACCTGGGCCTGAAGCCATGTGTGTACGGGGTGGAGTGGCTGGCTGGTGCAGATTCATGGGGTGCCAGTGTAGGGAGTTGGCAGCGCCTGTCATGCCGCAGTGCAGCATGCAGGCGCAGCTGTTTCAGGGGGCGGCGCGTGTGGCCGCCCCGCGTCAGGCTGTCGCGACGGCCGTTGCAGTGGCAGGAGCCGCGATGGCCTTGGCAGGCTTGGCTGCTGCCTTGCGAGCCGTTTTGGCTGCAGGCTTCACTGCAACTTCGGTGGCGGCCTTCGCAGGTGCTTTGGGTGCTGCTTTTGCGGCGGTTTTGGCTGCAGCTTTGGGGGCAACCGTTTCAGCTTTGCTGGCCTTGGGCTGCAGCTTCTGCATGCTAGCGTTCAAAGCGTCGATGCGTGCAATCAGCGCGTCAATGTCTTGTGACGATGGAACGCCCAGTTTGTTCAGCGTGCGGGCCACGCGGTCTTCAAAAATGGTTTCCAGCTTGTCCCACTGGCCGCTGGCCTTGGCGGTGATGTCGTTGGCCATGTTGGCCATGCGGCTGGTGGCTTCCGACACGCGCTCTTCAGCCACGGCCTGGGTTTTGCGCTGAATGGTCAGACCTTCCTTCACCAGACCTTCAAAGGCTTTGGTGCCTTCCTGTTGTGCTTTGGCAAAGGCGCCCAGGCCGGCCAGCCAGATTTGCTGTGCCGAGTCTTTGACGGCGCTGGCCAAAGGGCTGTTGGCGCCAGTGGATTGCTTGGTGCTGATTTTTTGCAGTTTCTTGACCATGGTGGCCTCCGGAGTGAATGGGGTTGAGTGGTTCGGTGCGTGAACGCCCGCCGATGGCACCAATGTAAGGCGCTGAGCAGGCGTTGTTTAGGGGTTGGCAACTAGCTGTCTAGAGAGCTGCGCCGATGCCGTGCGCGGGTTTGTTCTAGACCGCCCGCGGGCTGGGCTGGGCAGAATCGGCGCTTCATTTGGAGGTCCAACCATGCAATATTTCGTCACAGGTGCCACGGGTTTCATCGGTAAGCGACTGGTCAAGAAGCTGCTCGAGTCAAAAGGCACCACGGTGTATTTCCTCATTCGCCCCGAGAGCGCAGGCAAAGTCGCCGATCTGCACGCCTACTGGGGGCTGAGCGGGGCCAAGGCACAGGCACGTGCCGTGCCCATCCATGGCGACCTCACGGGCAAGAAGCTCGGCGTGTCGGCCGACGACATCAAACGCCTCAAAGGCCAGGTCAACCACCTCTACCACCTGGCAGCCGTGTATGACCTCGGTGCCGACGAAGAAGCCCAGGTGGCCGTCAATATCGAAGGCACCCGCAACATGGTCGACCTGGCCAAGGCCATCGATGCAGGGCACGTGCACCACGTCTCGTCTATAGCTGCCGCCGGCCTCTACGAAGGCGTGTTCCGCGAAGACATGTTCGAGGAGGCCGAAGGCCTGGACCACCCGTACTTCATGACCAAGCACGAGAGCGAAAAAATCGTTCGCAAAGAGTGCAAAGTGCCCTGGACGGTGTACCGCCCCGCCATGGTGGTGGGCGACAGCACCACGGGCGAGATGGACAAGATTGACGGGCCCTACTACTTCTTCAAACTCATTCAGCGCATGCGGCAAATTCTGCCGCCCTGGATGCCCAGCGTGGGCCTGGAGGGTGGGCGCATCAACATCGTGCCGGTCGACTTCGTGGTCAACGCGCTGGCGCACATCAGCCACCAGCAGGGTACCGCCAGCCGCTGTTACCACCTGGTGGACCCCATGGGCTACCGAGTGGGCGACGTGCTCGACATCTTCAGCCGCGCCGCACATGCCCCGCGCATGAACCTGTTTGTCAACGCCGCGCTGCTGGGCTTCATTCCCAAAAGCGTCAAGAAAGGCCTGATGGCGCTGGCGCCGGTGCGCCGCATCCGCAATGCGGTCATGAAAGACCTGGGCCTGCCCGAAGACATCCTCACCTTCGTCAACTACCCCACGCGCTTCGATCGGCGTGACACCGACGCCATGCTCAAAGGCAGCGGCGTGGAGTGCCCCAACCTGAAGGACTACGCCTGGAAGCTGTGGGACTACTGGGAGCGCAACCTCGACCCCGACCTGCACATCGATCGCAGCCTGCGTGGCACTGTCGGCGGCAAGGTGGTGCTGGTCACCGGTGGCAGCTCTGGCATTGGCCTGGCTGCGGCGCACAAGTTTGCCGAGGCCGGTGCCATCACCCTCATTTGCGGGCGAGACCAGGACAAACTCCACGAAGCATGTGCCGAGGCCAAAGCCAAGGGCTACCAGTTCATTGCCTACCCGGCCGACATTGCCGATATGGCCGACTGCGACCGCTTTGTGCAGCAGGTCATTGCCAACCACGGGGGAGTTGATTTTTTGATCAACAACGCTGGCCGCAGCATCCGCCGCGCCATCGAGGGCAGCTACGACCGCTTCCACGACTACGAGCGCACCATGCAGCTCAACTACTTCGGTTGCCTGCGTGTGACCATGGGCTTTTTGCCCGGCATGACGGCCAAACGCAAAGGCCACGTGGTCAACATCAGCTCCATTGGCGTGCTGACCAACGCACCGCGCTTTTCAGCCTACGTGGCCAGCAAGGCCGCGCTGGACGCGTGGACGCGATGCGCCAGCAGCGAATTTGCCGATGTGGGTGTCACCTTCACCACCATCAACATGCCGCTGGTGCGCACCCCCATGATTGCGCCCACCAAGATCTACAACAACGTGCCGGTGCTGGAGCCAGAAGAGGCCGGCGACATGATTGCCCAGGCATGCATCTACAAGCCGGTGCGCATTGCCACCCGTTTGGGCATCACCGGCCAGGTGTTGCACGCGTTGGTGCCGCGCATCGCCCAAATTGCCATGAACACCAGCTTCCGCATGTTCCCCGACTCGTCGGCGGCCAAGGGAGAGAAGGGCGCCAAACCCCAACTCTCCCCTGAGGCCGTGGCCATGCAGCAGATGATGCGTGGCATCCACTTTTGAGGACGGTGGGGAAGTGCCCGATAATTGCGGCCTGCGCTTTCGCATGCACGCACACCACCCCTCACCATGATCCTAGTCACAGGCGGCGCCGGCTTCATCGGCGGCAACTTCGTGCTCGACTGGCTCACGGGCTCATCCGAGCCCGTGGTCAACCTTGACAAGCTCACCTACGCCGGCAACCTCGACACCCTGGTCAGCCTGAAAGGCGATGCACGCCACACCTTTGTGCAAGGTGACATCGGCGACTCAGCCTTGGTTGGCGAACTGCTCGCTCGGCACAAGCCCCGCGCCGTCATCAACTTCGCCGCCGAAAGCCACGTGGACCGCAGCATCCACGGTCCCGAAGACTTCATCCAGACCAACGTGCTTGGCACTTTCAGGCTTTTGGAGGCTGTGAGGCAGTACTGGTCTGCACTGACAGCTACAGATAAAGATGCATTCCGCTTCCTCCATGTCAGCACCGATGAGGTGTACGGCAGCCTGTCCAAGACCGACCCCGCCTACGAACCCAACAGCCCGTACTCGGCCAGCAAAGCCGCCAGCGACCACCTCGTGCGTGCCTGGCACCACACCTACGGCCTGCCAGTGGTCACCACCAACTGCAGCAACAACTACGGGCCCTATCACTTCCCCGAGAAGTTGATACCCCTCATGATCGTCAACGCCCTGGCAGGCAAACCCCTGCCCGTGTACGGCGACGGCATGCAAATCCGCGACTGGCTCTACGTCAAAGACCATTGCAGCGCCATCCGCCGCGTGCTCGAAGCTGGGCGCCTGGGAGAAACCTACAACGTTGGCGGCTGGAACGAAAAGCCCAATATCGACATCGTCCACACCGTGTGTGCCCTGCTCGACGAACTGCGGCCCAAAGCCGAAGGCAGCCAATACGCAACGCAAATCACCTACGTCACCGACCGCCCAGGCCACGACAGGCGCTACGCCATCGATGCCCGCAAGTTAGAAGCCGAACTGGGCTGGAAGCCGGCAGAAACCTTCGAGACCGGCATCCGCAAAACCGTGCAGTGGTACCTCGACAACCCCCAGTGGGTGGCCAATGTGCAAAGCGGTGCTTATCGTGAGTGGGTAGGCAAACAATACGGGGCGGAGCGGTAAGTGCCTGAAATCAGCCGCTTCCTGGGCATCGTCATTTTCATGAACTGGGGTGATCTCCCCCCGCCGCACTTTCATGCCCGCTATGGCGCGTTTGAAATTTCCGTGGAGATTGAACTGGCATTGTCCGCGGCGAGTTTCCGAAGCGGGCTTTGCGTGCTGTATTGGACTGGCTTGACGAGCACAAGCCGGAGTTAATGGAAGATTGGCGCCTTGCGCAATTGCGTGAGCCCCTCAAACCCATCGCCCCGCTGGAGTGAAACATGTTTTTGCACACCACCCATGTCACCGCGCTTCCCGGCCACCGCTTGCACTTGCGTTTCAACAACGGCGCTGAGGGTGTGGTGGATTTGTCGCTGGAACTGTGGGGCACGGTTTTTGAACCCCTGAAAGACGAGGCACTGTTCGCCACTGCCCGCCAGTGCGACGTCATGGGTACGGTCGTCTGGGCCAGTGGTGCAGACTTTGCACCCGAGTTTTTGCTGGACCTGCTGCATGCCCAAAACCTTCAGGCCGCTTGATCAGGCGGGCCGCACATGAACATCCTGCTTTTCGGCAAAGGCGGCCAGGTCGGCTGGGAGCTGCAACGCAGCCTGAGCCTGCTCGGCACCGTCACCGCACTCGACCACGACAGCACCGAGCATTGCGGCAACTTTGCCAACCCCGCTGGCATTGCCGACACAGTGCGCGCCTTGCGCCCCGACGTCATCGTCAACGCAGCGGCCCACACGGCAGTCGACAAAGCCGAGAGCGAGCCCGAATTTGCACGCACGCTCAACGCCACCACACCCGGTGTCTTGGCCGAGGAGGCTGCCAGGCTCGGTTCCTGGCTGGTGCACTACAGCACCGACTACGTCTTCAACGGCAGCGGCAATCAGCCGTGGGTCGAAACCGATGCCCCCGCCCCATTGAGCGTGTATGGCCAAACCAAGCTGGAGGGTGAACAACTCATACAGGCCAGCGGTTGCAAACACCTCATCCTGCGCACCAGTTGGGTCTATGCCGCGCGCGGTGGCAACTTTGCCAAAACCATGCTGAAACTGGCGCAAGAGCGAGAGCGCCTCACCGTCATTGATGATCAGTTCGGCAGTCCCACCGGCGCTGATTTGCTGGCCGACGTCACCGCCCACGCTCTTCGGCACTTACAGCAACGCCCGCAAGATGGCGGGCTGTACCACTGCGTGGCCGGGGGCGAGACCACCTGGCACGCCTACGCCAGCCACGTCATACAAACGGCCCAGCGCCTGAACCCGGCACTGCTCATCAAGGCCGCGGACATCGCTCCGGTGCCCAGCAGTGCTTTCGTCACCGCAGCCAAGCGCCCTCACAACTCCCGGCTGAACACGGACAAACTCCAATCGACATTCGGCCTGCCCTTGCCCCACTGGCAACAGGGGGTGAACCGCATGTTGGCCGAAATCCAGTAGACCCATAACAAAAACGCAGGCAAGCGCATGTCAACACCCACTGTCACACCCACCCGCCGCAAAGGCATCATCCTGGCGGGCGGCTCCGGCACCCGGCTGCACCCCGCCACCTTGGCCATCAGCAAACAACTGCTGCCGGTGTACGACAAGCCCATGATCTACTACCCGCTCAGCACCCTCATGCTGGCCGGCATCCGCGATGTGCTCATCATCAGCACCCCGCAAGACACACCCCGCTTCCAGCAACTGCTGGGCGACGGCAGCCAGTGGGGCATGAACTTGCAGTTCGCCGTGCAACCCAGCCCCGACGGCCTGGCGCAGGCCTTCATCATCGGCGAGCAGTTCATTGGCAACAGTCCTTGCGCTTTGGTGCTGGGCGACAACATCTTCTACGGCCACGACCTGCACACCCTGCTGGCCGATGCAGACCGCCAAGCCAGCGGTGCCACCGTATTCGCCTACCACGTGACCGACCCCGAGCGCTACGGCGTCGTCGCCTTTGACAAGGCCGGCAAAGCCACCAGCATCGAAGAAAAGCCCACTCAGCCCAAAAGCAACTTCGCGGTCACCGGCCTGTATTTCTACGACAACCAAGTGGTGGACATTGCCAAAGCGGTCAAGCCCAGTGCCAGGGGCGAATTGGAAATCACCACTGTCAACCAGGCCTATCTGGAGCAGGGGACCTTGACCGTGCAAATGATGCAGCGCGGCTATGCCTGGCTCGACACCGGCACACACGACAGCTTGCTGGAAGCCGGTCAGTTCATCGCCACCCTGGAAAAGCGCCAGGGACTGAAGATTGCGTGCCCTGAAGAAATTGCTTGGCGCAATGGGTTCATCAGCAGCGAACAATTGCAAGCCCTTGCCCAGCCGCTGGCCAAAAGCGGTTACGGTCGGTATATGCTGAAGCTCCTTACCGAAGAAGGTCGGGCATGAATATCATCCAAACAGCTATTCCTGATGTCCTGCTCATCGAACCCAAGGTGTTTGGCGATCCGAGAGGGTTTTTTTTCGAAAGCTTCAATCAAGATGCTTTTCGCTCTGCCACCGGAGTCGTGCTTGACTTTGTCCAAGACAACCACAGTCGCTCGACAAAAGGGGTGCTCAGAGGCCTTCATTATCAGCTACCTCCTATGGCGCAGGGAAAACTCGTCCGTGTTGTCCGTGGTGCGGTGTTCGATGTGGCCGTTGACATCCGTAAAAACTCCACTACTTTCGGAAAATGGGTTGGAGTGGAGCTGAGTGAAGACAACCATCGTCAGTTCTGGATCCCTCCCGGTTTTGCACACGGATTTTTCACTTTAACTGATACTGCTGACTTCTTATATAAAACCACCAATTATTACTCCCCCGTCCATGATCGAGGCATTGCCTGGAATGATTCTGAAATCGCTATTCAGTGGCCTGATATAGGAACTAATCCACAACTGTCTGCAAAAGACCTCAATGCGCCAAAATTGGCCAATGCCGAATTGTTTCCCGCCTGACGGGACTGGCCACACGCATTCACATGTCTAGGGACAATAAGCAACGGAGTGTGGCCATTTTAGGTACACGCGGCATCCCTGCTGCATATGGCGGATTCGAAACTTTCGCCGAACAACTTGCCGTAAGACTCACACAGCGCGGCTTCGCGGTCACCGTCTACGCGGAATCGGACACCACAGCTCCACCCGATGTCACATACAAAGGAGTCCGAGTGCGATATCGCAGGCGGCCAAATTGGGGCCCTGCATCTGTCATTGCCTACGACTGTGCTTGCCTTTGGGATGCTCGTCACCAGTACGACGTCGCATACATGTTAGGGTATGGCGCAGCGTGGGCTTGCTGGGTGCCCCGCTTGTGGGGTACACCTGTCTGGATCAACGTTGACGGCTTGGAGTGGATGCGCAGCAAATGGAGTCCTTTGGCTCGTCTTTACCTCAGGATCATGGAGTCCATCGCAACCCGGACCGCCACCCTGCTCGTCGCAGACGCACTGGCAATTGCTCAACGGTTCCGACAACAATACCCTCGCGGTGCCAAATGCATCAGCATCGCCTATGGTGCAGAAATAATCCATGCATCAACCATAGGCAAGGAATATCTGTCAGAAATAGGGCTCGAGTCCGGCAAATATTGTCTCGTGGTCGCGCGCCCAGAGCCTGAAAATCACATCCTGGAAATCATTGAAGGCTACCTTCAATATGACACCCAATGGCCATTGGTTGTTGTTGGTGACATCAATGGTTCCACAGAGTACCAGCGTCGCCTCATTGCCTTGGGTAATGAGCGTGTCAAGATGGTTGGGGCTATATATGATCATCAAAAATTGACGGAACTGCGCGCGCACACAGCCCTGTATTTACATGGTCATTCCGTCGGAGGCACCAATCCATCCCTATTAGAGGCCATGGCCTGCGGCAATCTTGTTCTCGTACACGACAATATCTTTAACAGAGAAGTGGCCGGAGATGCAGCGTCGTACTTCAGTACTGCCAGCGATATATCCCAAGCCATCTATTCAATGTTCAGACTCAGTCAAGACTGCTTGAACACCCGACGAAAGCAACTGCAAAAGCGGGTTCAAACCCACTACAGTTGGGGTTTGATTACTGACCAATACGTCAACATGTTTTCTGAAAAATTGTAGACATGTCAATCCCAAGAATTGACATCCTGCTTGCAACTTACAACGGCGCCAAGTATTTCTCTGCACAGCTAGATTCCTTGTTGCGTCAAACATACCCATCTTTTCGAATATTGATCAGTGACGATGGCTCCCGCGACGACACGCCATTGCTTATTCAGCACTATGCCAGTCACTTTCCTGATCAAGTATTTATCTGTCCCAATCCAAATCCAGGCCAAGGCGCATTGAAGAACTTTGAGCATTTGATGAATGTCAGTTTGCAGCAAAATCAAGCAAAATGGATTGCCTTCGCCGATCAAGATGACATCTGGTTGCCCGAGAAGCTAATGCTGTGCACCAACGAAATGAAGCGCATGGAAGCAAACGGCATGGACCTCATGCCGTGCTTGGTACACACTGATTTGTCCGTCATCGACGCCGATGCCGTACTCATCAATCCATCCTTCATGCAGTACGAGAACCTCATTCCGAAAAGTGCAACTCGCGAATCACTGTTAAGTGTCAACGTCGTCACTGGTTGCACCATGTTGGTAAACCGGCCCCTCTTGAGCCTCGCCCTTCCCATTCCACAAGGAGCGATCGTTCATGACTGGTGGTGCGCGCTCGTCAGCGGGGCAGGGCAACGCACCTTTTTGCCATGTGCCACCATCGAATACCGTCAGCATCATTCCAACCAAATTGGCGCTCGCAACCGAAGTTGGTGGGGGCGACTCAAAAGACTCGGAACAGACCTGTCCTCAGTACTGCGCCGAATAGACGAGCTCGGCACTCTCACATTGCGGCAGGCAAGAGCCTTGGAACTCCGATTGACCGAGCGAGGTCTTGGTGCAACGTACGTCACCAACTATTTGCTTTGGCGTCAAGCGTCAAAATCACACCGCGCCTCAAGCTACCGAAGGTACTACGTTGGCCCTGAACTCGACCGTCTCAGCCGATGGTGGTTCTGGAAGGGTGGCGTAACCCCCGACTTGAATCAATAGGTCTGGTCCCAATCCAACTTGTCGCCTTCCCCCTTCAAGACCACCAAACCAATGGCCGCCAACTCCTCCGAAATCTCTCCGTCGCAACCATCGGCCCCATCACGCCCCAAACTTGGCGAATTGCTTCTCGCGTCCGAAAAGTTGTCAATTGCCGACCTCGACCGGGCACTCGAAGTACAGCGCTCTGTCGGCGGACGTCTCGGGCAGTTGCTCATCCGGCTCGGAGTGGTATCAGAAGTCGACGTGTTCCAAGCGCTGTCTTCGCAAACAGGCATTCCCCTGCATCGTTTGGACGAACTGCCTGAAGACCCTCCCCATTTGGGTCCGCTGAATGCAGTCTTCCTGCTTGCTTATCACGCAATCCCTCTGGGCGACCTCGGTGCCGACACTCCCAGTCCTGTCTTTGTCACCAGCGACCCATTGAATGCAGAGCTCTTGGGTGGCCTTCGCATGGCATTGGGGCATGCCCCTCAACTGCATCTCGGGTTGGAGTCTGAAATCCTGCAGCGCCACCGGGAGTGGTCAGAGGCCCAGTCCCCACAGGACGAAGCCCCAGATGCCTTAGGCGCATCTGAATTCATCGAGCACCTGCGAGACCAAGCTTCCGAGGCGCCAATCATTCGTCGAGTCAACGAAATCCTTGACAAAGCCGTATCAATGCGCGCCTCAGACATCCACATCGAATCCTACGAGACCAATTCAGTCGTCCGGGCTCGCGTCGATGGCGACCTCATCCCTTACGACCAAATCGACCAAAAAGACATTGCAGCCATTGTTTCCCGCATCAAGATACTGTCACAACTTGACATCGCAGAGCGGCGGTTACCTCAGGACGGACGCACCAAGCTGCGCATTCGCGGCAAAGAGCTCGACGTCAGGGTGTCAACCGTCCCCACAGCGCATGGCGAATCAGTTGTCATGCGCCTTTTGGAGCGCAACTACGACATGCTATCCCTGGATCGGCTCAACTTTCGCCCCGAATTGTTGAAAGCACTCCGTCAAATGCTCACCACTCCCCATGGCATCCTGCTGGTCACAGGCCCCACGGGCTCGGGAAAATCAACAACTTTGTATGCCGCCATGCGAGAGCTCCCCGGCGAAACACTCAAAATCCTCACCGTTGAAGATCCCGTCGAATATCGGCTCCACTGGTTGAATCAAGTCCAGGTCCAGTCACAAATCGGGCTCACCTTCGCCAGCGTCCTCCGCTCCTTCCTGCGTCAAGATCCAGATGTCATCATGATCGGTGAGATGCGAGACGGGGAGACAGCCAGCATCGCTGTTCAGGCCGCACTCACCGGGCACCTGGTCATGTCAACGCTTCACACCAACAGCGCCACGGGTGCTGTTGTCCGGCTTGTCAACATGGGCGTTGAGCCCTACCTCATATCGGCAAGTTTGGTTGGTGTACTCGCACAGCGTTTGGTGCGCCGCTTGTGTCAAAACTGCAAAACCCCCTTGGACACCGACGCCGCCACCAAAGCTGCTGCGCAAATAGGTCACGTGCTTGCGCCTGAGGCGCAGCTGTACAAAGCCGTTGGCTGTCCGTCTTGTCGTAACACGGGTTACCACGGGCGCCTCGCCCTCCATGAACTCATTGCCATTGACAACAACAGTCAAAAAGTCATTTTGGCCAAAGGTGCAGATCTGGGTGACAGCGACTTCCACCACATCGGTGGCAACCTGTTGGCCGACGGCACGGCCAAGGCCCAAGCAGGCCTGACCACAGTAGAAGAAATTCTCCGGGTAACTCGCCAGAATGACTGAAACTTACCTCTTTCGTGGCGTCGATGCGCAAGGCAAGCCCTGCGAAGGGTCAGTGCAAGCCGCATCCTCCGACGCAGCTCGCATGCGTTTGCTCGGTCAGGGCGTTCAAGTACTTGAACTGACCACTGGGTCAATAGGTGGCAGTTCGCCAGCAGCCGCTGGTAACCCGGCAACCCTCAGTGCCAGCGACATATTGCTGTTCACCCGCGAAATGGCGCACCTCAAACGCGCCAACTTACCCCTCGACAAAGCATTCGGCATCCTCCGAGAACTGGCCTCCACAGACCGCCTCAAGCAATTCGTCACCCACGTTGGTGAGGGTATCCGCGGTGGCAAAACCCTGCACCAAGCCATGCAGCCCTACCAAACTTCGTTGGGGCGCCAATACTTGGCCATGATCCGTGCTGGCGAGGCCTCCGGCAACCTTCAACACACGCTGTCAGACCTCGCTAGCCAACTCGAGCTCGACGCCCGCCAGCGCGGACAACTCGTCACAGCTCTCACCTACCCAGCCATCTTGTTGGGCGTATCTGTCCTGTCAGTTTTTCTTCTGTTGCTCTTCGTTGTTCCCCAGTTCCGCGAGCTGTTTGACACCATGGGCGACTCCTTGCCACTCTCCACCCAATGGGTCCTCGCATTCAGCGACACCATTCGCCTCCACTGGCAGACATTGATCTTCATATCCTTGGCGGCTTTCCTCTTGCTGCGCCGTTGGTACGCCAGCACATCAGGTCGCCTGACCGTCGATGCAGCACTGCTTCGCGTACCCATCCTCGGGCCCGTCATCGTCAATCTGCAGTCAGTGGTGTACTACCGGACATTGGGGCTACTATTGCACCGTGGCGTTCCCATGCTCGACTCATTGCGCTACGCCGCCGACACCTTGACCAATCGCTTCATGGCGGCGGAGGTCGAGCCACTCATCGAACACGTCAAATCCGGCAAACGCATTTCCGACGGCTTGGCCGCCAAGCACCTCGGCCGCAACGGTGCCAGCTCCCTCATCCGCGTGGCAGAAGAAACCGCTCAGCTCGATGCCACCTTGGCTAGCCTCAGTGAACGCTTCGACGAAGAAAGTCGCCGCGTGCTGGCCCGCCTGCTTTCCACCGTCGAGCCACTCATCATCGTCTGCTTGGGTACCATAGTCGCCTTTATCATCATCGCCATTCTGGGTGGAGTGCTCTCCATCAACGAAACAATCTAACCTCTTCGGAACCCCCCCCACATGAAACATCGCCGCCGCTCAGCTGGCTTCACCCTCGTTGAATTGCTGGTCGTATTGGTCATCTTGACGCTGCTTGCCAGTCTGGTAGGCCCCCGGTTGCTCGACCAACTCGGAGGGGCCAAAGCAAAAACCGCTCGTGTGCAAATCGCCGAAGTTGAACAGGCACTTGACCTCTACAAACTCGACGTCGGCCGTTACCCCACCGAGGCCGAAGGCCTCCGTTCACTCGTCGAACGCCTGGGCACCGTCAACGGTTGGAACGGTCCCTACCTCAAAAAAGGTCTGCCCTCCGACCCATGGAACAACCCATACCAGTACAAGCCCGTTGGCCGCCACGGCGGCCCCGACATCTATTCACTGGGTTCCGATGGAAAACCCGGCGGAGATGGTGAAGCTGCCGATGTACTCAACTGATCCATGCGCCTCAAGGGCTTCACGCTGCTAGAACTCCTGGTCACACTGGCCATCGCTGCGTTGGTGTTGTCAGTCATCAGCTCCGGTTCCAGCGGCATCACAAACCGTTCCCAGTACCTGCAAGCCCTGCGGGACGTCAACACCTTGCTCAAGGCAGGCAAAACCACCGCGCTGCAAACAGGGTCTGAAGTCCGTGTCAAATTCGAGCCCGAGGCCCGAATCCTGTCATTTGGCAGCGGACCTCGGCAGCACGTCGTGCTCCCGGCATTCGTTCAACTGCGTTTACCAGCCGAAGCCGACCCTCTGTTCGTATTCCGTGCAGACGGCACAGCCTATGGTGGATTTTTCACCATCCTCTACGGCTCCGCTGGAGTAGTCTTTCGTCTCAATTGGGCGCTAGGCTACGTAGAGCAAACAGAAGCAACCAACCTCCAATGAGAACACCCAGTGTTCTGCGAGCGCGTGTCGGCAAGGCGGCTCTGCGCAAATCCAAGGGCTTCACCCTTTTGGAAGCCCTCATCGCAATCTCCATCGCCGCCGCATCCTTGGGGGCCCTGTCGCGCGCTGTCAGCCAAAGTGTCAAATCCGCCAACGACACAGCCATACGTCAGCAAGCCGCCATGGTTGCACGCTCAGTGCTTGGCAGTGGAACCTTTGCTGAAGACCTCCTGCGCTCAGCTCAGGGCGAGTCACCGCCATGGTCATGGCGAGTCACAGCCAACCCCCAACAGGTAACCCTCCATGACAGAGCAGGGCACACACCAGACCAAACGCTAACGGCCGCAAGCCTCACAATCGAAGTGTTCCTTGTCGGGCAAGCCCAGCCCGCATACACCTTGAGCGCATGGAAGCCCTATCGCACGCCCCTGTAATGCACCCTCCCAAGCGGCACGCATCCGCAGGGTTCACCTTGCTCGAACTCCTGGTCGCCTTGGCCGTCACCGGCGCAGCCGTCGCTTTGGTGTTTGCCACATACGGAATCATTGGCCGCACAGAGCAAAGAGCCCAAATCCTCATCAACCGCATCGATCGCATGCAAGCCACCCACAACTGGCTTCAAAGCAAGCTCGAAGGCATCCGCCTGTACAGCCGCATCGCATCAGGGGTGCCCGTTCTTTACTTCAACGGCAATGCGGCCGGCGCCCTCTGGGTCGCCCCCCTGCCTGAAAGAGGCCCCGGCGGTGGCTTGCACGTCATCCGAGTGGATCTGAACCGCAACCCAAACGGACAAATCGACTGGATCGCACAGGCCCTGCCATACGACGGTGCCCTCAACCAACTGGACTGGAATCAATCCATCCGCACACCCTTGGCCAAAGGCTTGGTCACGTTGCAATGGCACTACCTCGACGGCCAAACCGCCCAGTGGGTTCAAGACTGGCCGTCAACCCGCCCTTACTATCCATCACGCGTCCGAATAGAAATCGCCGACGGAGATGGCGCGTGGCCCCCACTCAACTTCACCTTCCCCAGGGCCCGCTGATCATGCGGCTAACTCAAGCAAGCCCCTTCAGCCGCCAAATTCGCGGCACAGCCCTCGTAATGGTGCTTTGGGTTGTCGCCGGTCTGTCACTCACCGTACTGGCCGGTACGCGCGCCATCTCAGCCCATGCCAAACTGGCCGCCATCCAAATCGATCGCCAGCGGGCCGAGGCCACACTCGATGGCGCCATCGCCATCATGTCCCAACAGTTAAGGGCCAACGCGGATGCAGGCAAAAGTTACAAAATCTACGACGTCACCATGGGTGGAGCACAGGTCACGGTTGAAGTCACCCCATCCAAGGGCCTGGTCGACCCCAACGTAGCCTCCGACGAACTCATGCAAGGCCTGCTGCAACTAATCGGAGGCATGCCCCCCGGCGAAGCCATAGCCATGGGCTCCCGAATCAAAGACTGGATCGACCCCGACGACCTGCCCGGCGGCGTCGGCGGTGCCGAATCCGCACAATACCGCGCCGCAGCATGGCCCTCGCTCCCCCGCAACGCAGGCTTGCAAGACAGCTCCGAGCTTCTGTCCGTCCTGGGCATGACCCCCGAGATTTATGAGAAACTCCAGCCCTTCCTCGGCATCAACGGGCACCAGCGCTTGGACATTGGCTCCGCCCCCGGCATGCTGATAGACCGCCTCACCGCACGGCCTGGCATCGGTGCCCAAATCCACGCATCGCCACCAGAGCAGCGGGAGGCTGTCTCAAGCCCACTTACTTCAATGCCTTATTTCAACAGCCGTCCTTCAGAAGCCGACCGCACGGTCCGGCTCATCGCATCCCTCACGTCCGCCAGCGGCCTCACCTGGCAGCGGCTCGTCTGGGTAGATCGGTCCGAGCGCCCCGACACCCTGACCCCATGGACAACCCTCGTCGTTGATCCAACCCGTCGTTCCTCAGCCGTTGCGCAGGAGTAACCCCGCCATGAGTAGCGGGTTCACCCCCAAAAGCATTCACTTCATAGCTGACCGCCTGTTGTGGGGTCTGCAAGACACACGCAACCGCCTCATCCATCTCGGTTGGTGGCCAACACGGGCCACATCTGCCGTGAGCCCCGATGGAGCGCAATGGTCGGTTAAAGGCCTCTCAATCCGGCAACACACCCGCAAGCCGCCCCCAAAAGCTGCCGTCCTCCCGACGGCAGAGTGCATTTGGGGCCAAGTGCAATTGCCCGGAATGTCTGGCAAACAGTTACCAGCAGCCGTCCGCGAGGCCATGTGGCAGCGCTCCCCCATTGCCCCGGACCAAATGCTGTGCGGTTGGGTGGCCGAGCCAACCGCAGACGGTGGCTGGCACGTGTCTTGGGGGCTCGCGCCACTTGCAACGGTCGTTCAGCTCCGCACACAGTTTGCAATCAAAAGCGAAGCGCCGACATTTCTGTGGAACAGCACGCACATTTTTCCGGTTCGGGATCAAGCCTTTTCCCGCTTACAGCGCCGCCAGGTGTGGTTCGACACCCTGGGCCTTCTAGCCGTTGTAGCAGTGGCAGCTGCGCTCGCAGGTTTAGCCCTCATACCACCGCTGTTACAGCGCCAAGGCGTGGTCGAGGCTGTCACAAGAGTTAATGCCCTCGAGCCCCTGGCCGCCCCCATTCGCCAACAACTCGACGACCTGCGCAGCCGCACCGAAGTGCTCAACGACGTCCGCGCAGGCATCTCCACAGCCATACCCGTTGCCCACCTGTTCGACACCTTGGCCGCCGCCTTGCCCGACGACACAGTGCTCGAGCGCATCGACCTCAATGGCCCCGAAATTCGCATAGCGGGGCTCACCCCCAACGCCACCGATCTTCTCTCCCACATCTCCAAAAACCCGAACTTTTCCGCCGCAAAGGCCACCAACGCCGCAGTGCGAGACGGCGCCACCAACAAAGAACGCTTCACCTTTGAACTGCGCCTGAAAAGCGACACCACCCCATGAACGCTTGGACGCGCCGTGCCCTGCTAATTCCTTTTCTGGTTCTGGCCTGCTGTATCGCAGCAACTTCAGCCTTGGCCATTCACTTCAACGAACGCTACCAGCGTGCCTTGGTAATCCTAGAGCCGCGCATCGAGCGTTTGGCCGGAATCATCGAGGCTGGGCCCAGCATCCAAGGCAACCTGCAGCAGGCCACTCAGAACGTGGAACCCTGGTTGCATCCCTCAGGCGCCAGCGTCCAAACAGAAGTACAACAGCGCCTGCGCCAGCTCATCGATGGTGCTGGTCTCACCACCGTAGCATTGCAGGCAGCCGAGCCCGACGCCTCGCCCTCCATGCCCCGTATTCGCATCAGTGCCACCCTCACCGGGTCTTGGCCGTCTGCGCTCAGGGCATTGCAATCCATACAGCAGCACCGCCCCGCCTTCTGGGTCCAATCAGTGTCAATGCTCCGTGAAGGCCGCGATGGCCCCGCCGAGCCGCAAACCATCAGGCTCGTGCTGCAAATCGATGCCCCCTTGAACAAAGGCACCGCGCCATGAAATTTTGGGCATTCACGGCACTGGTCTTGGCGGCATGCATTGGCTACGGCCAATACTGGTGGTTTCGCGACCACGCCCTTTGGGTCCCCCCCCCAACCAAACTCCCTGCTGTAGACCCCGTCCAGCCCCTCCCGGCCGGTGTCGGCGCCTCCATCTCCGCTGCAGTGGAGCGCCCCTTACTCTGGGCAACTCGCCGTCCGCCCGTCATCAAAAAGCAAGACGACCGCGTCGTCGATGAAATCAACAAATCCAGCCTGTTGGCCGTCCTGCAAAGCGGGCCCCAGCAAATTGCATTGTTGCGTGGCCCCGATGGCCGCCTCGTCAAATACAGCAGCCAGACCCAGCCCTGGCGTCTCGAGTCGTTCGACGGCCGTCAGGCCAGCTTTGTCACCGCAGAAGGGCAGCGCGCCACCCGTGCGCTGCAATCCGTGCCCAAGCGTTAACCACCCACATCCGGTGCTGCAAATTTTCCGGCCAAACCACATGAACCCACGTCTCTCCACCCTCGCGTTTGCGCTAGTCCTCGCTGGTTGTGCCACTGCACAGGCACCCCTCACCCCCACCGGCCCAACCTCCATACCAGCACAGCCAATGGCGGCAAGCCAGCCAGCCGCAACTTCCCCCACCAGTGGTGACAAAGCCAGCCTTGTCACCACTGATACGTCGGCCAAAGCCACTTCAAATGCGGCCACTTCAGTCCCATCAAAACCATCCGGCACCCGGTTGTATCCAGGCACCGACCGCATGGTCAAAGCCGACATTGCACCCCGCCCCGACCCCGTCCTTGCCCGTGGCGACCAGGTGTCCCTCAACTTCGAAAGCGCCCCCATCGGCCAACTGGCCCAAGCCCTGCTGGGCGATCTGCTCCAACTCAACTACACCATCGACGCTGGCAGCGACATCCCCATCAGCCTGCGCACCCACCAGCCCATTCCCCGCAACCAGGTGCTCGACATCCTCGACACTGCTTTGCTCCCGCACGACCTCGTCATCATCCGAGATCCCGTCGGCGTCTACCACGTCACCAAGCGCAGCACCACCCCAGGTGCGCGCCCCGTCATTGGCGCTGCCCGCCTGAAAGAGCTGCCCGGCGCAGGCATCGTCATTGCGCCCTTGGCCCACATTGGCGCGGGTGAAATGGCCAAAATCCTTGCGCCCGTCGCCCCAAGGGATGCACTCGTACACATCGACACCCTTCGCAACCTCATCGTGCTCCAGGGCAGCAAATCACAGCTCACCGGCTGGCTCGACCTCGTAGACGCCTTCGATGTCGACTTCCTCTCCGGCATGTCCCTCGGCGTTTTCATGCTCGAATACGTCAACGTCAACGAAGTGCGTGACGCCATGCAGCTCCTCCTCGGCTCAGACAAAGCCGGTGAAGTAGTCGGCCAGGCAGCAGGTGCAGCCTCGCCAGCCGGCAGCGCAGCACCGGCACAAAGTGCCTCTGGCCTTTCCGGCTCGGCAGCCGGCTCTGCAGCCAATCCGCTTGCCGGGCTCGTGCGGGTGTTCCCACTCGAGCGGCTCAACGCCCTCGTGGTCGTCACGCCTCGCCAACACATCCTCACCCAAGTCGAAAGCTGGATACGCCGTCTCGACCGCCCCAGCGACGCCCACGAGTCAACACTCTTCGTCTATCCCGTCCAGCATGGCTCCGCCGTCGACCTCGCCGAAATGCTCAACGGCCTTTTCGGTGCAGACGGCAGCACCCGCAGCGGCGCGGGTGTGGCAGCGGGCAACGCGCCCGGCCAATTGTCAACAGCCAGCTCCACATCGTCGGGCGCGGCCACCACCGCCAACCGCAGCGCATCCACTGGCAGCCTCACAGCTGCGGGTACAACTCCCTCCAGTGCGGCATCCCGCGCTGCGCCCCTGACGTCCACCACGCTCCTGGCAGGCAACGTCCGCGTCGTTGCAGACGAAAAACGCAACGCGCTCATGATCCGCGCGCCCCGCCCCGAATACCGCCGCATCCAGCAAGCCCTGCGTGAGTTAGACAAAGCCCCCTCCCAGGTCCTCATCGAGGCCAGCATCGTCGAAGTCAGCCTCACCGGCAACCTCCAATACGGCGTCGAGTGGTACCTGCAAAACTCCATGAGCCGCGGCAGGGAAGGGCAGGCATTGCTCAACATGCGGCAAAGCGGTTCTATTGGCCCTGCGCAACCCGGCTTCTCCTACTCCATCCTCAACCGTGCAGGGGTCATCCGCGCCACCTTGAATGCCCTGGCCGACGACTCCATGCTCCGCGTGCTCTCCAACCCCTCAGTGCTGGTGCAAGACAACTACAACGCGACCATCCAAATCGGTCGCCAGCAGCCTGTCAAGTCATCCACAACAGTGTCCAACACCTTGGTCAACGAGGCCATCACCTACAAAGACACCGGCGTCATGCTCTCCGTCACCCCGTCCGTCAACGCGGGCGGCACCGTCACCATGGACATCACCCAGCAAGTCACCGACGTCGGCGAAATCGACGCAGCCACAGGCCAGCGCAGTTTCCTCACCCGCCAAATCCAAAGCCGCGTCGCAGTCCGCTCGGGCGAAACCGTCGTCTTGGGCGGCCTCATACGCGAAAACGAAACCAAAGGCAGCAGCGGCCTCCCCGGCCTATCTCAAATCCCCGTCCTCGGCGCATTGTTCGGAACCCAATCCACCCAGCGCGATCGAACCGAGCTTCTGGTCATGCTCACCCCCCGCGCGCTTGACGACGACGACGCCCTGCGCAACGCCGGCAGCGAGTTGCGCCAGCGCATGCGAACATTGTCAACACAATCTCCCCCAATGTCCGGCGCCTATCTGCCAGACAGCGGCGCCGTCAACGAGCCCGCCAAATAACCCCGTCGTTTGACATCTCATTGGACATCATGAACATACAAACCGAACATCGCTCAATTAGCTCAGCCTCAGTGCCGCCTGCACTGGCACGCCGCAGCCTGTTGGTGTGGTTGCTTCCCTCGGCGCTGGTGCCAACCTTGGCGGCTTGCGCATCCAGCGCCGAACCCAAAGACGACCAAAGCGCCGTGTTGGATCGCGCGCGCGCATACTGGGCGGCGACCCTAGCCAACGATCTCATCACTACTTGGCCCTTGGAAGACGTTTCCCTCGACCCCCGCTGGACGCTGCAGGCCTACCTAAAGCGGGGTGGCATCGCCTACCAGTCTGCTGAGGTCAAGGGCATCAAAAGCCTGGATGGTGACCAAGCCGTCCTCAACGTCGAAGTCAAGTTCAGCCTTCCACAAGTGCGGCTGAAAAATCAGGTTTCCATCGTTGCAGATCGGTGGCGCAAAACAAACGGCGTCTGGTACCACGTGCTGGCGCGCAACTCTGTTTTTGATAAGCCCTAGCCACTCCTGTTGCCTGCTTGCAACATCTGTCACGCTTAAGGCTACCTTGACTACCAACTTCCCAACCCATGCCCGAAATCAAGTTATCATGACGCCAGCCCAGTTACTACCGACGGTGGGTGCCGCGCGGTTGGGTTAAGATCCGCAAGGATCGGGAAATTTCCTATTCATTAACCTGAGGATTTGTAAATGAAAAAACTCGCTATTGCGGTCGCCGCCGCTGCTGCACTGACCACCGGTGTGTCACATGCCTACACCATGGGTACGTTCTCCAACGGTTTTGTGGTGCCTAACGTCATTCACGACGGTGGCAATGTGTCTACTGCAGTTGGTGTTGTTTCCAATGCGGCGGTAGCTGTTCACTGGACGTTCTTCGACCAAGACTCAACGCACGTCACCGACAAGTGCTTTGAGATGACTGCTTCTGACTACCATGGTTTCGTTTGGTCGTCTAATTCCGGCTTGGGCTTGTCCAACCAGCGCGGTTACCTCGTGTTTGCTGCAACTGCAACAAATTCCACTGGTACTACTTTGACAACAAAGTGCACGGCTGAAAAGTTTGCTGCAGCAACCAGCCTGCAAGTGATTGCTGGTCACGCGTTTGAATACAACCTGAGCGCAAAAGACGTGGCTTATGTGCCTGTGATCGATGGTCCTCTGACCATCACTGCTGGCGTTTCGATGAACAACATCGGCGCAACAGACATCACAGCAGTTGCTGGTGCTGCTCAGACTGGCCCATCTACCAAGATGTTCCTGCGTTATTACATCGACGGTACTGTGAACAGTGGCGATGACACACGAATTGCTGTGTGGTCTACTGGTAACCATGCCAAGACCTACACCGTGGACATGTTGAACGACGCTCAAGACCGCAAGTCTGTCAACTTCACGCTGACCCGCAAAGAGTTGGACTTTGTGGATCCCGAGACAATCGTTGGTCGCGAAGCTGCTCATAAAGACGGTTTCATTGAGTGGTCTGTTCCCAGCCTGACAAGCGAGCTCACCACCAACACCACTGCTGCTGGTTCTGTGTTCAGCTTCAGCGTGATCAGTGCTCCTGCATTCGGTGCTGTACAGTCCATCCTGAACCCACACACCAAATCAGGTCTGTAATTTGGTTGTATTATGGCAAGCGCAAACTGCGCTTGCTTCAAAAAGAGGCGCATATGCGCCTCTTTTTTTATGCGTGGTTAGGTTGACAATGAGTTATACGGTGCGCTTCTTTATATCGTCTGTTCTGATGGCATTTGTGACAGCGGGTTGCCAATCCACAGTACAGCAGCCTCGGGTCGAAGAAACCAGAGTCCAGAATGCAACCCAACTCCCTTCGCCAGATGCATGGGGAGGGGAAATAAACTGTCAAGACTCCGCTTGCCAGTGGATTGCCGTTGAGCACGAGCAAAGCAAAGTTGTGCTGTACAAAATTGAAGGCAGAAAAGCGGTGCTGACCGATAGCGTCACCGTTGCATATCATCCAGACAGTGCGCGCTGGCTGGATCGTACCCATGTGGTTGCGGCGGTAGAGGCCTCTCAAAGCTTGGATGTATTCAGTGTCAGCGCAGAAGGTAAGCTGAAACTGATTCAGCAAATATACGTTGGCTTTGCCCCGCGCGATGTATTTGTCACGCCCGATCAACAAGGTGGATGGCTAATGTTGGCCACACCATACCGCGGGACAGAGATTGCATGGGTGCATTGGTCCGAAAAACAGCAGCCAAAAGTCGAAAAACAAACTTGGTGCAACACGCCTTGGCACATTTCAGTCGCGTCAGGGCCCGCAAATGTAGAAAAGCAATTGCTCACATCCTGCCTGCACGATCGAAAAGCCCTGTCTTTGCCGCTACCAAAAACCTGGGGCGACATCGTCAAGCACAAGCCACAATTATTGAAGACTTTTGACAACGTCCCCAGGCATATTCAGTCAACGCCATCAGGTCGATATTGGTATGTAGCCCTCGAGTTGGGGGGCAAGGTGGCACGCTACGACACTGCCACGGCCGAATGGCAGTCACTGAACTTCACCAACCACGGCGCAGTCTCTATTGGTATTCTTCAAGACGACACGGTCGCTTGGGGCGAAAACAGCCGCCTACTGATCCACAAATACGATGACACTGGCAAAGTCATTGCTGAGTCTCAAAGAAAAGTATCAGGCTTCGCAACCAATCTACAGGTGTTGGATATAGACAAAGATGGGCATAAGGACATTCTCGTAATGAACTCTACAGGGCCACAGTCTGAAATTCTTTGGGGTCCATTCTTCGAGTAAGTGTTAAAATTGATGTTGAGTTAAATATCCAATATAAATGAAAAAATGATCAAGCGAATAACTATTTTGATTGCAAGTTTGGGTTTGGCACTGAGTGCAACAGCACAACAAAGCACGGCAAGCGCTGCCAATGAACCACAACCGTCACAGACCAGCCAAACGATTGTTACATTAAAGGGTGGGCAATCCTTCAATTTTACTGATTTGCTCGCGTTTGGAAAAAGCAGAAACGACATGCTTCCGCTGTTGAAGAGTCAAACCGGCTTAATGGCGGTGGCTGAAGAACTCGCAATGACCCGGGCCTTGGTAGTAGAAGGTGAGAGACTGAATGTATTAAACAAGTCTTCCGATGGGCAGCCCCAAAGTCCTTTGGACAATGTGTATGCACTGGCTGTTTACCGAAAAATAGCGGGGGTTTGTAAGGCGCCTGACTCTGACAAAGAAACTCGCCGGTTCTTTGATGAGAATCCTCAGGCATATGCAATACCCGCCCAGGTACAGCTCGAAAGAATCATCATGCCAGCCAACGCCATGATCGATAACTTCACAACTGAGGCATGGCTGGCCTTGCAAATGCAAGCGGTTTCTGGTGGATACGCCCGTTTTGAAGCACTCTTGGCCAGAGCCCAAAAAGCATTCCCAGACCTTGGGCAAGGTGATCTAGGGTGGATGTTGCTCCAAGGGCAACAGCCGTTAATAAAGGCCCTCATGGCAGCGGAGCCTGGTGAGGTCTTGGGCCCATTACGTGACGGAGACTATTGGTACTTGATCAAGGTGCAGGCAAAACGAAATACACGAAATCCCTCTTGGGAAGAGGTGCGCGTTCAAGCCCCTAGGCGTGCATTGGAATATTGTCGCGAAACCCAGCGCGAGCGGGTGCTGACAGATTTATTCCAGCGTTACGAAGTAAAAATAAATAAATCCGCCATCCGTGAACAGGCAAAGACTTTTTCAATTTATTGAGGCGGCGGATTCAAAAGTGAAGTGCAACACCTGCAAACCTCGTAAGGTCAGCAGATGCCTATCACCCCCCGCAGTTACCAGCAACTCCAACCCG
>JAIFMP010000107.1 GCA_020048405.1 Hydrogenophaga sp. | reverse complement strand
GCGCGCGGTTGAGCATCACTGGGTGTTCTTTGATGACCTCCTCCAGGATGTCCCACACCACAGGGGTGCCGCTTTCCACTTCTTTTTTCGCTGCCTTGATGGTGGTGGCGATGCCCATGGCTTCTAGGCGCGAGAAGATGAAAGGCTTGAACAGCTCCAGGGCCATCAACTTGGGCAAACCGCACTGATGCAGTTTGAGGGTTGGGCCCACGGTGATCACGGACCGGCCTGAGTAGTCCACCCGCTTGCCCAGCAAGTTCTGGCGGAAGCGGCCGCTCTTGCCCTTGATCATGTCAGCCAGGGACTTGAGAGCGCGCTTGTTGGCACCCGTCATGGCCTTGCCGCGGCGGCCGTTGTCCAGCAAGCTGTCCACGGCTTCTTGCAACATGCGCTTTTCGTTGCGCGCAATGATTTCAGGCGCTTTCAATTCCAGCAAACGGCGCAGGCGGCTGTTGCGGTTGATCACGCGACGGTACAGGTCGTTCAGGTCGGAGGTGGCAAACCGGCCACCGTCCAGGGGAACCAGCGGGCGCAGGTCGGGCGGCAACACGGGCAGGACGTCCAGAACCATCCACTCGGGCTTGATGCCCGACTTCTTGAATGCCTCGATGACCTTCAAACGCTTGGCGTTTTTCTTGATCTTGAGTTCAGAGCCGGTCAGGTCATTGCGAAGCTTTTCAATCTCGGTATCGAGTTCGATGCTTTCCAGCAATTCTTTGATGCCTTCGGCTCCCATCTTGGCGGTGAACTCGTCGTAGCCGTATTCACGCTGTTTGGCTTCGTAGTCGTCCTCGGTCATGATGCTGAACTTCTTCAGCGGGGTCATGCCGGGGTCGGTCACCACATACGCTTCAAAGTACAGCACCCGTTCGATGTCGCGCAGGGTCATGTCCAGCACCATGCCCAGACGGCTGGGCAGGGACTTCAGGAACCAGATGTGGGCGCAAGGCGCGGCCAGGTCGATGTGACCCATGCGCTCGCGGCGGACTTTGGTCTGTGTGACTTCAACGCCGCATTTCTCACAAATGACGCCACGGTGCTTCAGGCGCTTGTACTTGCCGCACAAGCATTCATAGTCTTTGATGGGACCAAAGATCTTGGCGCAGAACAGGCCATCGCGCTCGGGCTTGAACGTGCGGTAGTTGATGGTTTCGGGCTTTTTGACTTCGCCAAAAGACCAGGAACGAATTTTTTCAGGCGAGGCCAGACCGATACGAATGGCATCGAAATGCTCATCGGGCGTGAACTGCTTGAACAGGTCGAGTAATGATTTCATGGGTTGAATCCTTGATCTTTCCTGTGAATTAAGAACGCTCGAGCTCGATGTCGATGCCCAGTGAACGGATTTCCTTCACCAGCACATTGAACGATTCGGGCATGCCGGCCGTGATGGCGTGTTCGCCCTTGACGATGCTTTCGTACACCTTGGTACGGCCTTGCACGTCGTCAGACTTGACGGTGAGCATTTCCTGCAGGGTGTAAGAGGCACCGTAGGCTTCGAGCGCCCACACTTCCATCTCACCGAAACGCTGACCACCGAACTGGGCTTTACCACCCAGCGGCTGCTGCGTGACCAACGAGTACGGGCCGGTGGAGCGGGCATGCATTTTGTCGTCCACCAGGTGGTGCAGCTTCAGGTAGTGCATGTACCCGACCGTGGTCTTGCGCTCGAACGCATCGCCCGTGCGGCCGTCGTACAACTGGGCCTGAGTGCGCGTCTCGGTCAGGCCTTTGGCCTTGGCGACATCATCGGGGTAGGCCAGCTTGAGCATGTCCATGATTTCCTTTTCGGACGCGCCGTCAAACACGGGCGAGGCAAAAGGAACGCCAGTGGTCAGCTCCTGCGCCATGCGACGCATTTCGATGTCGCTGAGCTTGGAGAAGTCTTCTTTGCGGCCCGTGGTGTTGTAGATCTGCTCCATGAAGGCGCGGATTTCCGACGTGGCGGCTTCGCGTTGCAGCATGTCACCGATGCGTTGGCCAAGACCTTTGCCGGCCCAGCCCAAGTGCACTTCCAGCACCTGCCCGATGTTCATGCGCGAGGGGACGCCCAGCGGGTTCAGCACGATGTCAACCGGTGTGCCGTCGGCCAGGTGAGGCATGTCTTCCACTGGTGTGATCTTGGAAACCACACCCTTGTTGCCGTGGCGGCCGGCCATCTTGTCACCGGGCTGCAGACGGCGCTTGACCGCAAGGTAGACCTTGACCATCTTCAGCACGCCAGCAGGCAGCTCATCGCCCTGTGTCAGCTTTTTGCGCTTCTCTTCAAAAGCAAGGTCGAAGCTGTGGCGGGTCTGCTCCATGGAGTTCTTGATGGACTCCAACTGGTTGGCCACGTCGTCATCTGCAGGGCGAATGTCAAACCAGTGGTACTTCTCGACGTCGGTCAAGTACGCCTTGTCGATGGTGGTGCCTTTGGACAGCTTTTTGGGACCGCCATTGGCTACCTTGCCCAACAACAGCTTTTCAATGCGGTCAAAGGCGTCGGCTTCGACGATGCGGAGCTGATCGTTCAGATCCAGACGGAAACGCTTCAGTTCATCGTCAATGATCTGTTGTGCCCGCTTGTCGCGGGTGATGCCCTCACGTGTGAACACCTGAACGTCGATCACGGTGCCTTGCGAGCCTTGGTCCACACGCAACGACGTGTCTTTTACATCGCTGGCCTTCTCGCCGAAGATCGCGCGGAGCAACTTCTCTTCGGGGGTCAGCGTGGTTTCACCCTTCGGTGTGACCTTGCCCACCAGCACGTCGCCGGGCAACACTTCGGCACCCACGTAGATGATGCCGGAGTCGTCCAAGCGGTTGAGCTGCTGCTCGGCCAGATTGGGGATGTCACGCGTGATTTCTTCTGCACCCAGCTTGGTGTCACGTGCCATCACCACCAGTTCTTCGATGTGGATGGAGGTATAGCGGTCTTCAGACACCACACGTTCGCTGATCAGGATCGAGTCTTCGAAGTTGTAGCCGTTCCAAGGCATGAAGGCGATCAGCATGTTCTGGCCGATCGAGATTTCACCCAGGTCAGTAGATGCACCGTCGGCCACCACATCGCCCTTGGCCAGCACGTCGCCCTTCTTGACAATGGGGCGCTGGTGGATATTGGTGTTTTGGTTGGAGCGTTGGTACTTGATCAGGTTGTAGATGTCCACACCCACTTCGCCAGCCAACGCTTCCGCATCGTTCACGCGGATCACGATACGGGTGGCATCCACATAGTCCACCACACCGCCGCGCTTGGCGGTGACCACAGTACCCGAATCGACAGCTGCCACACGCTCGATACCGGTGCCCACCAAGGGCTTTTCGGGGCGAAGCACGGGAACGGCCTGACGTGACATGTTGGCGCCCATCAGCGCGCGGTTGGCATCGTCGTGTTCCAGGAAAGGAACCAGCGACGCTGCCACCGAGACGATCTGCGCCGGCGACACGTCCATGTACTGGATGGTTTCTGCACCAACCAACACGGATTCACCTTTTTCACGGGCAGACACCAGGTCGCCGGTCAGGCGGCCTTCACCGTCCAGGGCAGCGTTGGCCTGAGCAATGACGTACTTGCCTTCTTCGATGGCCGAGAGGTAATCGATGTGATTGGTGACCTTGCCCTCCACCACACGGCGGTAAGGTGTCTCGATGAAACCGTATTCGTTCAAACGCGCGTACAAAGCCAGCGAATTGATCAGGCCGATGTTCGGGCCTTCTGGCGTTTCAATGGGGCACACACGACCGTAGTGGGTCACGTGCACGTCACGCACCTCAAAGCCTGCACGCTCGCGGGTCAGACCGCCTGGGCCCAACGCGGAAACGCGACGCTTGTGTGTGATCTCGGCCAGCGGGTTGGTCTGGTCCATGAACTGCGACAACTGTGACGCACCGAAGAACTCTTTCAGAGCCGCAGATATCGGCTTGGAGTTGATCAGGTCATGCGGCATCAAAGGCTCTTGCTCGGCCTGACCCAGGCGCTCTTTCACTGCCTTTTCAATGCGAGCCAAACCGGTTCGGTACTGGTTTTCAGCCAATTCACCCACACAACGCACGCGGCGGTTGCCCAGGTGGTCGATGTCATCGACTTCGCCACGGCCGTTGCGCAAATCCACCAGAATCTTGACCACGGCCAAGATGTCTTCGTTGGACATGACCATCGGACCGGTGGACTCGTCGCGGCCCACGCGGGCGTTGAACTTCATGCGGCCGACGCGGGACAGGTCGTAGGTGTCGGGGTTGTAGAACAAGCGCTGGAACAATGCTTGTACTGCGTCTTCCGTAGGCGGCTCACCGGGGCGCATCATGCGGTAGATGGCCACGCGTGCAGCAAACTCATCGGCGGTTTCGTCGACGCGCAAGGTCTGGGAAATGTAGGCCCCCTGGTCCAACTCGTTGGTGTACAGGCACTGAAGATCCTGAACCCCTGCACTGCGGAGCTTCTTGAGCAGCACTTCCGTCAACTCGTCGTTGGCCTTGGCGATGATTTCACCGGTGTCGGCATCCACGATGTTGCGGGCCACCACACGGCCGATCAGGAAGTCTTCGGGCACGCTCACATGTGTTGTACCGGACTGTTCCAGTTCACGGGTGTGGCGTGCGGTGATGCGCTTGTCTTTAGCGACGACCACCTTGCCAGACTTGTCGGTGATGTCAAAACGGGCCACTTCACCACGCAAACGCTCAGCCACAAACTCCATCTGGGCACCGCTGTCCATCAGGCGGAAATGATCGTTCACGAAGAAGTTGGCCAGGATGGACTCAGGTGTCAGACCGATGGCCTTGAGCAGAATCGTTACGGGCATTTTGCGGCGGCGGTCTACACGGAAAAACAGGATGTCCTTGGGGTCAAACTCAAAGTCCAACCACGAGCCGCGATAGGGAATGATGCGGGCCGAGAAAAGCAACTTGCCCGAGCTGTGGGTCTTGCCCTTGTCGTGTTCAAAAAACACACCGGGCGAGCGATGCAGCTGTGACACGATCACGCGCTCAGTACCGTTGATGATGAAAGAACCTTTGTCGGTCATCAAGGGCACTTCACCCATGTAGACCTCTTGTTCTTTGACTTCCTTCACCACTTTTGACTGAGAAGTGGACGACTCCCGGTCATAAATGATCAACTGAACACGTGCGCGTACAGCCGATGCAAACGTCAGGCCACGTGTCTGGCATTCACGCACATCAAACGCTGGCTTGGCCAGGTTGTATTCCACAAACTTCATCTCCACGAAGCCGTTGTGGGACACGATGGGGAAGGCGGCCTCGAACGCGGCCTGCAAGCCCTCTGGCGCACGTTTTTTGGGGCCCAAATCGGCCTGAAGGAACGCCGTGTAGGCATCCTTCTGCATTTGCAACAGGTAAGGAATGGCAAGCACGTTTTCGCGAGTACCAAAACTCTTGCGGATGCGCTTACGTTCGGTGTAGGTGTAGGCCATGAATTCTCCGGGCAAAGACATGAATCGGGTGTCTTCAACAACTAAGGGCGGCAAGCCCTGGTGCTTGGCGGCTGGCCTCTACCAACCATTGGCTGACAGCGGTGCATTGCGCACCACCCGAACCAAGCGGTCTTCTGCAGTTGGGGTCAGAAGACACTGAAAAAACGCTTGCAACAAGCGGCTGTTCAGTGGGCTCTGGAAGCAGCAAAGGCTGGAGGCCCCGATAGGACACTCCAGCCTGAGAGAGAGCAAAGTCTTACTTGAGTTCGACCTTGGCGCCGGCTTCTTCCAGCTTCTTCTTGGCTGCATCGGCGTCGGCCTTGGCAATGCCTTCTTTCACGTTTTTGGGTGCGCCATCGACCAGGTCTTTGGCTTCTTTCAGGCCCAGACCGGTGATTTCGCGCACGGCCTTGATGACGGACACCTTGTTGGCGCCGGCTTCGAGCAGAACGACGTTGAACTCGGTCTTCTCTTCAGCAACGGGGGCTGCTGCACCACCGCCAGCTGCGGGTGCAGACATGGCTTTCACCAGGTCGTTGAGTTCCATGACCGTCATGCTGTCCAGCGCGGTCAAAAATGCGTCTTTATCGAATGCCATTTTGATTTCCTAATACAAGTTGGTTTAGCCAAACACCAAGCCTCAAGCGGGCTGGGCTTCGCCTTTTTTCTCTGCCACTGCAGCCAGTACCCGTGCAGTACGGGAAATGGGGGACTGCATCAAGCCCAGCAATTGCGCCAGCAACACTTCCTTGGAAGGGATGTTGGCCAGTTGCTTCACGCCGTTGACATCCAGGGCTTTACCACCGAACACGCCTGAGCGAATCACCAACTTGTCGTTGGTTTTCGCAAAGTCTGACACCACTTTCGCGGCAGCGACTGCGTCTTCGGAAAAGCCATAGATCAGCGGGCCGGTCATCTGGTCGACTGCCACTTCAAAGCTGCTGCCAGCCACAGCACGGCGTGCCAGCGTGTTTTTCAACACGCTCAGCGTCACGCCTTTGCTGCGTGCTTCCACGCGCAACTTCGTCATGTCAGCAACCGTGATACCACGGTATTCCGCCATCACGAGCGTTTGAGCTTTAGCGGCGAGGGCTGTCACTTCGTCGATGACAACCTGCTTCTCACTGCGATTCAGACTCAAGGTCTACTCCTTAAAAAGCACCACCGGTTGTACCGGTGAGGTGCACTCGTTGCAGCGACCAACTGTTCTTGGAAAAACCATGTACAGCGGGATCGCCATCTGCGTTGGCATCATTAAGTGCGAGCATTTACTGCCCCACGCCAACGGTCTTGGATGGCCCCCCGGCTGTGATACTGGAGGCCCACCACATCTGGCGCCCCGCCGAAGCGAGACGTCAGAAATTACTTATCCTTGCAGATCAGGCACCGATGGTTTGGGTATCCACGCGGACACCAACCCCCATCGTCGAAGAGACCGCAACCTTACGCAGGTACAAACCTTTGCTGGTGGCTGGTTTGGCTTTGTTCAAGGCATCGATCAGCGCGGCCAAGTTGCCTTGCAATTTGTCGGCATCGAACGAGCGGCGACCGATGGTGCCATGGACGATACCGGCCTTGTCGACGCGGAACTGCACTTGGCCAGCTTTGGCATTGCGCACTGCCGTGGCGACGTCGGGAGTGACCGTGCCAACCTTGGGGTTAGGCATCAGTCCGCGTGGACCCAGAATTTGACCCAGCGTACCCACGATGCGCATCGCATCGGGGGAAGCGATGACCACGTCAAAATTCATGTTGCCAGCTTTGACCTCTGCTGCCAGATCGTCCATGCCGACGATGTCAGCGCCGGCGGCTTTCGCCTCTTCAGCCTTGGCACCTTGAGCAAACACGGCAACGCGTTTTGTCTTGCCCGTACCGTTGGGGAGCACCACAGCGCCACGAACCACTTGATCAGATTTCTTGGCGTCGATACCGAGTTGCACAGCCACGTCGATGGATTCATCGAACTTGGCGGTGGCGAATCCTTTCACCATCGCAATGGCGTCAGACAGTGCGTACAGCTTGTTGCTATCGACCTTGCCCACTTGGGTCTTTTGTTTTTTGGTCAACTTGGCCATCTCACACGCCCTCCACGGTCACACCCATCGAACGGGCGGAGCCGGCGATGGTACGAACAGCAGCATCCAAATCGGCGGCCGTCATGTCTTTCATTTTGGTTTTGGCGATTTCTTCCAGCTGAGCGCGGGTGATTTTGCCTACCTTCTGGGTGTGGGGGACTGGAGACCCCTTGTCCAGCTTGATGGCTTTCTTGATCAAGGTCGTCGCAGGCGGTGTCTTGATAATGAAAGTAAAGCTCTTGTCTGCGTATGCTGTGATGACCACAGGCAACGGCAGACCTGGCTCAACGCCTTGGGTCTGAGCGTTGAACGCCTTGCAGAACTCCATGATGTTCAGACCACGTTGACCCAATGCTGGGCCGATAGGTGGTGACGGATTGGCTTTACCAGCTGGCACTTGCAGCTTGACAAAGCCGACGATTTTTTTCGCCATGCTTGACTCCTTGCGGGTATTTACGCCACAGACTCGCTGTGACTCCCCGGGGGTTGCGACTCAAAGAAAGACACCTGGCATGGAGTCGAGACACACCAGGCATTTGTTCAGGTTTTTTCGACCTGACTGAACTCCAGCTCTACCGGTGTAGCGCGGCCAAAAATGGTAACGGACACCCGAAGCTTGCTTTTTTCGTAATTGACCTCTTCCACCGTTCCATTGAAATCTGTGAAAGGACCTTCTTTGACTCGGACGTACTCGCCCACCACAAATTCAACTTTGTGACGCGGCTTGTCAACGCCCTGCTGCATCTGGGAAACGATTTTCTGAACGTCTTCTTCGGAAATGGGAGCGGGCCTGTTCTTGGCACCACCCACAAAACCCGTGACTTTGTTGGTGTGCTTCACCAGATGCCACGTATCGTCGTCCATGACCATTTCAACGAGCACATAACCGGGGAAAAATTTCCGCTCTGTGGTTCGCTTTTGGCCATTTTTAACCTCAACCACCTCCTCAGTGGGCACCAAAATGCGTCCGAACTTATCTTGCATGCCCGCGTTGTTCACGCGTTCGGTGATGTTGCGCTCAACCGCTTTCTCCATGCCCGAGTAGGCATGAACCACGTACCAGCGCATACCGGCGGCGGCAGCCATTGCCAACGCACTGACTTGATCTGTCATTATTTTCTCCAGCCCAGAATCAGGTCGTAAAACACCCATTCGATGGTTTTATCGGTCACCCACAGGAAGATCGACATCACCAACACAAAACCAAACACGTACATGGTCATCTGAATGGCCTCTTTGCGCTCCGGCCAAACCACCTTCTTGACCTCACGAACCGAGTCACGCCCAAACCCTAAGAGCCTCCGCCCAGACTCAGACGCCAGAAATACACCCACCGAGCCCGCAACCAAAACAATCAGGGCGCTCCATTGAGCAATTCCACCCTGCTTTGCAAGCATGTAGTAGGCAACAAATGCCGCCACAAGCAGGACAACCGAAGCAGCCAGTTTGGCCTTGTCGGCCCCTGCGCCCACGGTTTCAATTTCAGGTGAAGCCATAACTACTCGGTTTCAAACAAATCACAAGCTGAAGACACACAAGCCCACCTGAAGTCGTCAGACTTCGGCGGGCCGAAAACCACAATGAAACAGCTAACTGTATTAGCGTGCCACGGTGGCAGGGGCAGTAGGAATCGAACCTACAACCTTCGGTTTTGGAGACCGACGCTCTGCCAATTGAGCTATACCCCTACGAACAATCTCAGGCCAGGATCGTGGCCACCACACCAGCTCCAACGGTACGACCGCCTTCGCGGATGGCGAAGCGCAGACCTTCTTCCATGGCGATGGGAGCGATCAGCTTGACGGTGATGGACACGTTGTCACCAGGCATGACCATTTCCTTGCCTTCAGGCAGCTCGATGGAGCCGGTCACGTCGGTGGTACGGAAATAGAACTGGGGACGGTAGTTGTTGAAGAAGGGGGTGTGGCGGCCGCCTTCGTCTTTGGACAACACGTAGATTTCGCCAGTGAAGTGCGTGTGGGGCTTGATGGAGCCGGGCTTGCACAGCACTTGGCCGCGCTGCACGTCTTCACGCTTGGTGCCGCGCAGCAGGATACCGACGTTGTCGCCGGCTTGGCCTTGGTCGAGCAGCTTGCGGAACATTTCCACGCCGGTGCAGGTGGTCTTGACGGTGTCTTTGATACCGACGATTTCGATTTCTTCGCCGACTTTGACGATGCCGCGCTCGATACGACCGGTCACGACGGTGCCGCGGCCGGAGATGGAGAACACGTCTTCCACGGGCATCAGGAAGGCACCGTCCACAGCGCGCTCGGGCGTGGGGATGTAGGTGTCGAGGGCATCGGCCAGGCGCATGATGGCTTCTTCACCCAGGTTGCCTTTGTCGCCTTCGAGGGCGAGTTTGGCGGAGCCGTGGATGATGGGGGTCTTGTCGCCGGGGAAGTCGTACTTGTCGAGGAGTTCGCGCACTTCCATTTCGACGAGTTCGAGCAGTTCGGCGTCGTCAACCATGTCGCACTTGTTCAGGAACACGATGATGTATGGCACGCCAACCTGACGGGCCAGCAGGATGTGCTCGCGGGTCTGGGGCATGGGGCCGTCAGCAGCGGAGCACACCAGCACGGCGCCGTCCATCTGGGCGGCACCGGTGATCATGTTCTTGACGTAGTCGGCGTGGCCGGGGCAGTCAACGTGGGCGTAGTGGCGGTTGGCCGTTTCGTATTCCACGTGGGCGGTGTTGATGGTGATGCCGCGTGCCTTTTCTTCAGGTGCTGCGTCGATCTGGTCATAGGCCTTGGCGGCACCACCGAACTTGGCAGCCAGCACCGTGGTGATGGCAGCAGTCAGCGTGGTCTTGCCATGGTCAACGTGACCGATGGTGCCCACGTTGACGTGGGGCTTGGTGCGTTCAAACTTTTCTTTTCCCATTTT
>JAIFMP010000017.1 GCA_020048405.1 Hydrogenophaga sp. | reverse complement strand
CGCTAGCGCCTCCACCAGTATCACGATCACAGACAACGGGCTCTGTCCCATTTGATGGTGATGTCACGCGCAGCCGACACTGCATGCCCAACAGCCTCAAGCGATTGACTGGCGTGACTCTGGTCTGTCAGCCTGGCGCTGGCCCGCCTATCTATAATTTGAAGGTTATGCCCGAGGGTCGGGCACCCCTTAACTTCACCACATTGCAGAGAATGCCATGAGCGACAACGCACACGACTCCCACACCGGTCCCATCAAGACCCCCTCACAGTTGCTGTGGACGTCTTTTTTCTCGTTCGTTGTCCCAATATTTGTGATCATCGGTCTGGTGTTTTATGTGACCTCGGGGTTCAAGCCAGCGGCCGGTACGGACACCAGTGAGCTCGCCACCGCCGTTCGCATTCAACGTGTGGGTGCTGTTGAGTTGCAAAGCGGGCCCAAGAAGCTGCGAGATGGTGCACAAGCCTACGCGGCCCAATGTGCTGCGTGCCACGACGCTGGCTTGGTTGGAGCCCCCAAATTCGGTGATGCCGCTGCCTGGAGCGCTCGTATCGGCACCGGGTTTGACGCCCTGCTGACGTCGGCACTCAAAGGCAAAGGGGCCATGGGCGCTCAGTCTGGCGGCAATCTGACCGATTTCGAGGTGGCTCGCGCCTTGGTTCACATGGCGAATGCCGCTGGTGGCAAATTCAATGAGCCTGTGGCTCCAGAAGCAGCAAAGTAAACCTTCTGCGCCTCCTCCTTAAACCCGGCTTTGCCGGGTTTTTTATTGGGATGCAGCCACTTCGGCGGGGCTCACCACAAAACCAAAGCGACGAGGCAAGTCTGCCAGTTTGACATCCTGCGGAGCCCAGCGCCCTGACGCGACGTGGTCAGCAGCCAGATCCATGTCCTGCGTGTGCACCAGCCCCAGACCCAGCTCGGTAAACAAATACAAGCGGCCCAATTCATCCACCAGGGTTTCGAGGAGCTCTTTGGGGCGCTGGCCGTTGTGGGAAGTCACATTCCCACTGGGTTCAATGCGCCAGACCCAGGGTGAGCAAGCCAGTTCAACAAACACACGCTGGGGGCCGTTCTGAAAGAACCATCGCCCTGTGGCGTCATAGGTGTAGTTGCGGCCAATGAATGCGATCAATCCTTCGTGCACCAGACGGCTGCCCTTTGCAGCGGTGGGTGCCTCTGCAGCGCAGGCCTTTTGATAGCTGCCCAGTGACTGAGATGCGGCGTCCCGCATGAACCAGTCTCCCCTCATGTCCAGCGCCAGCCAACCGTAGCAGTCAGGCACATTTGGCCACTTTTGCATGGCCGCCAAGACGATCTCATCCACTGTGTTTACCTCCTGGAGACTCGGTTGACTGAAGCTGACCGTGCAACCAGTTCGCTACCGCTTGAGGCATGCGGTTGGAATGGAACCCGATGTGTGTGCGATCTGTTGGAGCGGGAAAGCCAACATGCCCGCCATACGGCGGTTGCCACAAAGTCACGGCCGGCGAAACTTCTGCGACAGTTGGTAGAGACGCACTCGGCACGAATGGATCATTCCGAGCATTCAAAATCAAGCTCCGAGTAGCCACGTCCTTCAACTTGGGTTTGGCCGAAGCTCGCAACCAATAGTCTTTGGCATCACGAAAACCATGAACTGGAGCCGTGAACGCGTCATCAAAGTCGTACAAAGTTTTCGCCTTCAACAGTCGGTTTCGGTCAAACAGCCCCGGGTATTGCTCCCACTTGGCCATGGCCTTGGGCACCATGGTGCTCAGAAACATTCGGGTGTAGACATGCCTGTTAAATCCTTGGCCCATGGCGTGACCCGAAGCGGTCAGGTCGAGAGGTGCACTGATGGCCACGGCGGCAGACACGACACCGGTGGCGGATGACCCGTGTTCGCCTGCCCAACGCATGAGTGCATTTCCTCCCAGAGAAACGCCCACGGCCATCACAGGTTGATTCCCAGCCTCTGACTTGATGCGCCTCAGTATCCAATCTATCTCGGCATGGTCACCCGAGTGATAAGCCCTTGGGGCGATATTCAAATCACCACCACACCCGCGGAAGTGAGGCAATACAAATGCCCAACCTCGCCGCTGCGCCTCAGTGGCGAAAGACAGGGCGTAATGGCTATCCTTTGTTCCTTCAAGGCCATGGAAGAGCACCAGAACGGGAGCAGGTGTAGCCACGTCCAGTTGGACTGTGTCTATGAAGTCTCCATCTGGCGTTGTCCAGCGGACGGTTTCCGCCACCAGTCGTTTTCTGGGCTTGGCCAATGCCGGCAAGATGGTTTGAACGTGCGCGTTGGCCATCCACCAGGGGGGAGTCGCATCAATGCCAGCAACCGAGAAGCTTCCATCAGCCGTCATATGCACATTTAGACACTGTGGAAATCACGAAAAGAAAAAGCCGACCCAAGGTCGGCTTTCTTGTATGACGCCGCTGGGCGAATACTCATTTTTTCTGGCGGAATTTGCGCAAGGCTGAAATCTGTGCAGCCATCACGGCCAATTCGGATGTTGCTTTGGCCAGATCAAGATCGCTCTTCGCGTTCTTGATGGCTTCTTCAGCTGCTTTGCGCGCATCTGAAGCTTTCGCTTCGTCAAGATCCTTGCCACGGATGGCGGTGTCGCTCAGAACCGTTATGTGATGGGGTTGCACCTCAAGAATGCCCCCTGCCACAAACACAAACTCTTCCCCGCCATCGGCTTTTTCAATCCGTACCGCGCCGGGCTTGATACGGGTGATCAGCGGCACGTGGCCGGGCAATATCCCGAGTTCGCCCGCTTCACCCGGCAGCGCAACAAAACGCGCGGGGCCACTGAAGATCGACTCTTCAGCACTGACGACGTCCACTTGTATTGAGCTCATTTGCTTGTTCCTTGGGGTTGGCACGAACCCGGTGTCGGGTTCGTGCCCATGTTCAATCGGACTGGGCTAACCCTCAGGCAGCAATTTTCTTGGCCTTTTCAAAGGCCTCATCGATGGTGCCAACCATGTAGAACGCCTGCTCAGGCAAATGATCGCACTCGCCAGCAACAATCATTTTGAAACCACGGATGGTTTCAGACAATGGGACGTACTTGCCTGGGGACCCAGTAAACACTTCAGCCACGTGGAATGGCTGGCTGAGGAAACGCTGGATCTTGCGTGCGCGGGCCACAGCGAGTTTGTCTTCGGGAGCCAGTTCATCCATGCCCAGAATGGCAATGATGTCGCGCAGTTCTTTGTAGCGTTGCAGCGTGCCCTGTACCGCACGAGCGGTGGCGTAGTGGTCTTCGCCCACAACCAGTGGATCCAACTGGCGGCTGGTGGAGTCCAGAGGATCCACAGCAGGGTAGATACCCAAGGCTGCGATGTCACGAGACAACACCACGGTGGAGTCCAAGTGAGCAAAAGTGGTGGCAGGCGATGGGTCTGTCAAGTCATCGGCTGGCACGTACACGGCCTGGATGGACGTGATGGAACCCACTTTGGTGGATGTGATGCGTTCCTGCAGGCGGCCCATTTCTTCAGCCAATGTGGGCTGATAACCCACCGCAGAAGGCATACGACCCAGCAGGGCTGACACTTCGGTACCGGCCAGTGTGTAGCGGTAGATGTTGTCCACGAAGAACAACACGTCACGGCCTTCGTCACGGAAGGACTCGGCAATGGTCAACCCGGTCAGGGCCACGCGCAAACGGTTGCCCGGAGGTTCGTTCATCTGGCCGTACACCATGGCCACTTTGGACTCGCCAAGGTTCTCCAGGTTCACCACGCCGGAATCGGCCATCTCATGGTAAAAGTCATTGCCTTCGCGGGTACGTTCGCCCACACCAGCAAACACCGACAGACCGGAGTGGGCCTTGGCGATGTTGTTGATCAACTCCATCATGTTCACGGTTTTGCCCACACCGGCACCACCAAACAGACCCACCTTACCGCCTTTGGCGAAGGGGCACACCAAGTCAATCACCTTGATGCCGGTTTCCAGCAGTTCCTGTGATGGAGACAGTTCGTCGTACGCTGGCGCCTTGCGGTGAATGGAAGCGGTCAGACCTTGGTCGACCGGACCGCGCTCGTCAATGGGAGCACCCAGCACGTCCATGATGCGGCCGAGCGTGGCTTTGCCCACCGGCACCATGATGGGAGCCTCAGTGTTTTGAACGATCATGCCGCGACGCAGGCCATCGGACGAACCGAGAGCGATGGTGCGAACCACGCCGTCACCTAACTGTTGTTGCACTTCCAGGGTCAGCGTTGAGCCGTCCATTTTCAGCGCGTCATAGATCTTGGGCATTTGGTTGCGTGGGAACTCCACGTCCACCACGGCGCCAATACACTGAACAATCTTGCCTTGAACTTGAGCCATGATTGAATCCTTTTCTGTTCTCTATATTCGGTGGTGTGTGGATCAGACGGCTGCGGCACCGGCCACAATTTCCGACAGTTCCTTGGTGATCGCTGCCTGGCGGGTTTTGTTGTAAACCAGCTTCAACTCACTGATCACGCTGCCTGCGTTGTCCGTGGCGGCCTTCATGGCAACCATTCGGGCAGATTGCTCTGACGCCATGTTTTCTGCTACAGCTTGGTAAATCAGTGCTTCGACGTAACGCAGGAGCAGGTCGTCAATGACGGTTGCGGCATCCGGTTCGTAGATGTAGTCCCAATCGTGACCGGCACTCTCGGACTGCAAACTGGCAGCCGTCAGAGGCAGCAGTTGCTCAACGACTGGCTCCTGTTTCATCGTGTTGATGAACTTGGTGTAGCAGAGGTAAACCGTTGACACACGCCCTTCGGTGTATGCATCCAGCATGACCTTCACGGGGCCAATCAGTTTGTCAAGGTGCGGCATGTCCCCCAGGCCCACCGAGTGAGACACCACTTCCGCACCAATGCGGTTCAGGAAGCTGAAGCCTTTGTTGCCAAAGGCCACTGTCTTCGCAGATTTGCCCTGAGCCTGGAGGTCTTTGAGCTGGTTGGTCACCGCACGCAGCACGTTGGTGTTCAAACCGCCGCACAACCCCTTGTCAGTGGTGACCACGATGTAACCCACCGCATTCGCTTCATGGGTTTCCATGAAGGGGTGCGTGTACTCCGGATTGGACTTGCTCAAATTGCCTGCAATTTGACGCACCTTCTCGCTGTAAGGCCGGGCCGCACGCATGCGGTCCTGTGCCTTGCGCATTTTGGAGGCGGCGACCATTTCCATGGCTTTGGTGATCTTCTTGGTGTTTTCCACCGATTTGATCTTGCCGCGTATTTCCTTGCCTGCTGCCATAGATACTCCTTGGTCCGGTTAGCCCAGACAGATCAGTAAGTACCGGTCTTTTTGAACTCGGCAATGGCGGCGGTCATTTCAGCTTCCGCATCCTTGTCCATGGCCTTGGCCGCTTCCAGCTTGGACAACAGCGCAGCGTGTTTGTCCTTCAGGTGAGCGTGCAGACCCGATTCGAACGACAGCACTTTTTTGACATCGATGTCGTCCAAGTAACCCTTGTTGACGGCAAACAGCGTTGCACCCATCAGGCTGATCGACAGCGGGCTGTACTGGGCCTGCTTCAACAGTTCGGTCACACGTGCACCGCGGTCCAACTGTTTGCGGGTGGCCTCGTCCAAATCAGACGCAAACTGAGCAAACGCGGCCAATTCGCGGTACTGAGCCAAGTCGGTACGGATACCGCCGGACAAACCCTTGATCAGTTTGGTTTGAGCTGCACCACCCACGCGGGACACGGAAATACCGGCGTTGATGGCGGGGCGGATACCAGCGTTGAACAAGCTGGTTTCCAGAAAGATCTGGCCGTCAGTGATCGAAATCACGTTGGTTGGCACGAAAGCGGACACGTCACCGGCTTGGGTTTCGATGATGGGCAGTGCGGTCAAAGAACCTGTTTTGCCCTTGACTTCACCTTTGGTGAAGGCCTCAACGTAGTCAGCGTTCACACGGGCTGCGCGCTCAAGCAGACGGCTGTGGAGATAGAACACGTCGCCAGGGAAGGCTTCGCGGCCTGGTGGGCGGCGCAACAGCAAAGAAACTTGACGATAGGCCACGGCTTGCTTGGACAGATCGTCATACACAATCAATGCGTCTTCACCGCGGTCGCGGAAGTATTCACCCATGGTGCAGCCAGAGTAGGCCGACACGTATTGCATGGCTGCTGATTCAGAAGCGGATGCGGCAACGACAATGGTGTACTCCATCGCACCGGCTTGCTCCAGAGCGCGCACCACGTTCTTGATAGACGACGCTTTCTGGCCGATAGCGACGTACACGCAGGTCATGTTCTGACCCTTTTGGTTGATGATCGTGTCGATCGCCACTGCGGTCTTGCCGGTTTGACGGTCGCCGATGATCAGTTCGCGCTGTCCACGGCCGACGGGCACCATGGAGTCAATGGACTTCAGACCCGTTTGCATGGGCTGATCCACCGATTTACGGGCGATCACACCAGGCGCAACTTTTTCGATGACGTCGGTCATCTTGGCATTGATTGGGCCTTTGCCGTCGATGGGCTGACCCAACGCGTTGACCACACGACCGCGCAACTCTGGGCCTACTGGCACTTCCAGGATGCGGCCGGTGCATTTGACCGTGTCGCCTTCAGAAATGTGCTCGTACTCGCCCAGAATCACAGCGCCCACAGAGTCACGCTCCAGGTTGAGCGCCAGGCCATATGTGGCCACGCCATCTTTGGTCGCAGGGAATTCAAGCATTTCACCTTGCATGACGTCAGACAAGCCGTGAACACGCACGATACCGTCCGTCACCGACACCACGGTGCCTTGGTTACGAACATCGGCTGAAGCAGAGATGCCTTGGATGCGGGACTTGATCAGCTCAGAAATTTCAGCTGGATTGAGTTGCATGACTCTTTCCTCTTTCAATGGTTGTGGAAGGCTGCCGCGGCTCAGGCCGTCAGAGCAACTTTCATTTGTTCAAGACGGGCCAAAATGGACGTGTCCAGCACCTCGTCCCCAACGGCGACACGGATACCGCCGATCAGCTCAGGAGCGAGTTGCACCGACAGATTCAACTGGCGACCAAACCGCTTTTCCAACAACCCGGACAAGTCCGCGAGTGCTGAAGCATCGATATCAAAAGCGCTGTAGACGATGGCATCGGCCATGCCAGACCGAGCGTTTTTCAACACCCGGAATTGGTTGGCAATTTCGGGCAAGGCCGTCAGACGGCCGTTCTCAATGACCAGTCGCAAAAAGTTGCAAGCGGCATCTGGCAGAGCGGTTTTCACCACCCCTTGAATGACCTCGAACACCTGTTCCGACGACACCTTGGGGCTGTCTGCAAATTGGCGCAGGGTTTCATCACCGGCTACCTCGGCCAACTCATCCAGCCACTCGCTGGCTTGAGCCGCATCCGAAGCCACCGACTGAAACAGCGCTTCCGCGTAAGGGCGGGCAATGGTGGCAAGTTCAGCCATGGTCTACCTTGTGAATTCAGAGTTCGGTTTTGAGGCGGCCGAGCAAGTCGGCATGAACGGAAGCGTTCACTTCGCGACGCAGAATTTGTTCCGCGCCCTTCACAGCCAGAACCGCCACATCCTCACGCAGCGACTCGCGAGCCTTGACCAACTGCTGCTCGGCGTCAGTGCGCGCCGCTGCAATGATCTTTGCAGCCTCTTCGTTTGCGCGCTGCTTGGCCTCTTCAACCAGCAACTGGGCACGACGCTCTGCATCTGCCAGACGCGTAGCCGACTCGTTGCGCGACTTGCTCAACTCCTCTTCCACACGCTTGTTGGCCACAGACAGCTCGGTCTTGGCTTTTTCCGAAGCCGCCAAGCCTTCGGATATTTTGATTGCACGCTCATCGAGAGCCTTGGCAATGGGAGGCCACACAAATTTCATTGTGAACCACACCAGAATTGCAAAGACGATGGCCTGTGCAAAGAGCGTTGCATTGATGTTCACAGCAACACCTTTCTTTGTGTATTCAGGGGTTGATACGCAAAAGCTGCTTGCGGGCTGCGCGTGCTCTCCAGCCCAAGCGCAAAGCGCTTGGACCAGCTTTCAACTTGCACCACAACAAGACAACCAGCCAAAAATCAGGCGACCAACTGGAAGGGGTTGGCAAATGCGAACAACAGGGCGATGGCAACACCGATCAGGAAAGCGGCGTCGATCAGACCAGCCAAAATGAACATTTTGGTCTGCAGGTCGTTCATCAACTCGGGCTGACGGGCAGAAGCTTCCAGAAATTTGCCGCCCATCAGCGCGATACCGATGGAAGCGCCAATGGCACCCAAACCAACAATCAGACCGCAAGCCAGAGCGACGAGACCCAGAACGTTTTCCATGATGACTCCTTTGAGATGACGAAAGTTAAAAGAAAGAAAAAAACAAACCGAAACAGAGGTGCGCGTGTTCAGTGCGCGTCATGCGCTTGACCCAGATAAATCAGGGTCAGCATCATGAAAATGAACGCTTGGAGCGTGATCACAAGGATGTGGAACAGCGTCCACACGGTGCCGGCAATGATGTGACCCACGAAGAAGAGTCCACCGCTCAGCGACATGGCAGCGTAACCACCCAGCAAAGCGATCAGCATGAACACCAGTTCACCCGCGAACATGTTGCCGAACAACCGCATGCCGTGAGACACGGTTTTGGCCACGAACTCGATCATTTGCATCATGAAGTTGACCACGCCGAGCAAAACGGCCCAGATGGGGTTCTTGCTGGTGCCGAAGGGGGCACACACGAGCTCGTGCGTCCAACCACCCAAACCCTTGATTTTGATGTTGTAGAACAGGCACATCAGCAACACGGATGTGGACAGACCCAGCGTAGTTGAGAGGTCAGCAGAAGGCACCACCCTCAGGTAGTCTGGAAAACCCATGGCAGGACCGACTTTGTGCCAAATGGATGGCAGCAGGTCAACGGGCAACATGTCCATGAAGTTCATCATGAAAATCCACACGAACACCACCAGCGCCATGGGGCCCACTACTTTGCGGCTCTCGGCGTTGTGGATCACGGCCTTGGCTTGGTTGTCCACCATTTCAAAGAGGATTTCAACCGCCGCTTGGAACCTGCCCGGCACACCAGAGGTCGCTTTGCGGGCTGCAGAGTACAGCGCAAAACACACCAACATACCCAAGATGATGTTGACCACCACGGAGTCGATGTTGATGACCGAAAAGTCAATGATGGATGTTTGCTTGGTGTTCTGAAGGTGCACCAAATGATGGCGAATGTATTCGCCTGGTGTCAGGACGTGCGATTCAGCGGACATAGTTCAAATCAACCATCTATTGTTTCGGGTATCTGGACAGCATCAGGAATGCAAACCAGTACACCTTGAGAACCACCACAAGCCCAGCCACCAGGGCGAGCCAACTCAATTCACGAACCACCGCAGGCGCCACAACCAGCATGACCACCGCGAGGAGGACTTTGACGCCCTCCCAAAAAACCACGCTGCCTAACGAGCCCGCCGGTACAACCGACAGCAACCGCGCCAAGCGACTGGACGTCATGCCATGCGCCATCACAACCGAAGGCACCGCAACCGCCATCCCGCCATACAAAGCGGACCAACCCACCGACGCGACGCCGGTAACCCAGGCCGCACAAACACCAGCCAGCAGTGCCGCAATCACTTGCGACGCCACAACGCGCCAGATCGAAACCTGTTTGTGCGAACGCCGCCACACTGCCGCCTCTTCTGCGGTCAAGGCCTTGAAACTGGATTCTTCGTCCCCAGTTTGTTCGCTGTCGTTGACCAACTGTTGTGTGCCGGGCGACATTGTGTTTGACAGACATTACCGCTGGGTTACAGCAGACAGTCCAGACGTTGCAAAGCCAACGATTATACGTAGAAACCCGGGGCACGGGTCAAGCAGTTCTTTGCCTGCAGGCGCAACATGCAGCGAAAGCTGCTCGCCGCTATGCTCCGCACTCTGAGCATTCCACGCCGAAACCCATGACCCAAGACACTCCCCAGGCCTCCCTGATTGAGTACCCGTGCCATTTCCCCATCAAAGTGATGGGTGCATCTGTTGACGGTTTCCTTGACGCGATGGTTCAGCTTGTCAGGCACTTTGACCCGGATTTCGATACCCAAACCATCGAGCAAAGACCAAGCAAGGGCGGCAACTACCTCGGTTTGACACTGTCAGTCCATGTCACCAGCAGAGAGCAACTCGACGAGGTGTACCGCACGCTGTCCACACACCCCATGGTCAAGGTCGTCTTGTGATGCCAACTCAAGCGTACGGCGCATGCTGATCAAACCCTTGGGCCGCGTGGACTACGCAGCCACTTTCGATGCAATGAGGGCATTCACTGCTACCCGCGGTGAAGCGACACCCGACGAACTCTGGCTGTGTGAACACCCGCCCACATTCACTCAAGGGCTGGCCGGCGCAACGCACCACGTGCTGGCGGCAGGGTCCATACCCGTGGTGGAAACAGACCGGGGCGGGCAGGTGACCTACCATGGGCCAGGACAGATCGTGGCCTATCCGTTGATCGACCTGAAGCGTCGGGGCTACTTTGTCAAAGAGTACGTTTACCGGCTTGAAGAATCTGTTGTTCGCGCACTGATGCAACTGGGTGTGACGGGGCACAGGGTTGCTGGCGCGCCGGGCATTTATGTGCGGCTCGATGCACCTGCTTCACACGCGCTGCTGCCAAACCGGCCGCAGGGGCGCCACGTGGGCACCCAACCTGCGCACGCTGGTCCCGGACTGGACTTTGAAGGACTGGGCAAGATTGCTGCGCTGGGCATCAAGGTCAGTCGTCACTGCACCTACCACGGGGCAGCACTCAACGTGGCAATGGACCTGGAACCCTTTCGCCGCATCAATCCATGTGGTTATCAAGGGCTGACCACCGTCGATCTTTTTACAATGGGCATCAGCGTTTCATATGACGAGGTGGCCGAGTTGTGGTCACGCGAACTTCAGCGCCTGCTTCAGCCCTGAAACACAGGCCTGAGCCCATTCACCCCACAGCGCGTGTGCGCGCTCCCAACGCCATGACCCAACCCGACGCCTCCACCTCATACGACCCCACCGCCAAACAGAAGTCTGCGGCCAAGGTGTCCAGAATTCCGGTCAAGGTCATTCCCAGTGAAACGCTGAAAAAGCCAGACTGGATCCGTGTGAAGGCGGGCAGCCCCAGCACACGCTTCTATGAAATCAAGGACGTGCTGCGCAGCAACAAACTGGTCACTGTTTGTGAAGAGGCCAGTTGCCCCAACATCGGCGAATGTTTTGGCAAAGGCACGGCCACCTTCATGATCATGGGAGACAAGTGCACCCGCCGCTGCCCGTTTTGCGACGTGGGTCATGGCCGCCCCGATCCCTTGGATGTCAACGAGCCCGACAACCTGGCCCGCACCATCGCCCAGTTGAAGCTGAAGTACGTGGTCATCACCAGTGTGGACCGCGACGACCTGCGCGACGGCGGCGCGGGCCACTTTGTGGAATGCATCCGCAAAACCCGTGAGTTGTCGCCACAGACCCAAATTGAGGTGCTGGTGCCCGACTTCCGTGGCCGCGACGACCGCGCATTGGACGTTTTGAAAGCAGCCCCGCCCGATGTGATGAACCACAACATGGAAACGGTGCCCCGGCTCTACAAGGAAGCCCGCCCAGGCTCTGACTACGCATTCAGTCTGAATTTGCTGAAGAAGTTCAAAGCCCTGTTTCCACACATTCCCACCAAGAGCGGCCTGATGGTGGGCCTGGGCGAAACCGACGAAGAAATTCTGGCGGTCATGCGTGACATGCGCGCCCATGGCATCAACATGCTGACCATCGGACAGTACCTGGCTCCGTCAAGCGCCCACATACCGGTTCGCCGCTATGTGCACCCCGACACATTCAAGATGTTCGAGACCGAAGCCTACGCCATGGGATTTACCCATGCCGCCGTGGGCGCCATGGTGCGCAGCAGCTACCACGCCGACCAGCAAGCCGGACATGTGCTGGCACCCAAAGCCTGAAACAACAATAGTGAACTATTGAATACCAACAAGCGCCAGAGGCCTTTTTTAAGGAATTAGACCTTCGGCGGATTGGCCAGCATTTCCCAGGCCTTGATGGCTTCAGCGGCGTACATCAGCGCCGGGCCACCCCCCATATAGACACAAACGGCCAGCATTTCCTCCAGCTCGTCACGCGTGCACTCCAACTTGTGCAACGCCTTGACGTGAAAGCCAATGCAGCCTGAGCAACGCTGAGTGATGCCGATGGCCAGCGCGATCAGTTCCTTTTGCTTGGCATTCAGCGCGCCATCGGTCATTGCGGCTTTGGCCAATTGACCGAACCCGGCCATGGCATCAGGCTGCGCCTTGCGAAACGGGGCCAAACTGGCATTGATGTCCTGCATCAAACCGCTGTGGTTGAACGTGCTCATGAAAACTCCTGTGGAAGTGGGTCAAACTGACAACGTGTGGACGCGCAGTTTTATCGAGACCGCAGATGTGCGGTTTGACTTGGCTCAATGCCGCCCCCATATTCCAGGGGGTATGTCGCAAACACTCAACCAGCGAGGACAGTTGCCGGGTCTTCCGCCGCCAAGGCAGCCAGTGCCAACGCCTTGAGCTTGCCAGTATCACTGCGCAACACCTGCTGCTTGACCGCAAGGATCTGCGACGGGTGCATGGAAAAGCTGCGCAGCCCCAGCCCCAGCAGGAGTTTGGTCATGCCCACATCACCCGCCATTTCGCCACACACGCTGACGGTTTTTCCTTCTGCATGCCCGGCGGCAATCGTGCCCGCCATCAGTTGCAAAACGGCGGGGTGCATGGGGTCGTACAAGTGGGCCACGGACTCATCGACCCGGTCAATGGCCAGGGTGTACTGGATCAGGTCATTGGTGCCTATCGACAGGTAGTCGAAGTACCTCAGGAACACGGTCACCATCAGCGCGGCAGCGGGCACCTCGATCATGGCACCCACCTTCACGGCCCCATAGGCCAGGCCTTTGGCGTTCAGTTGCCCGCGGGCTTTGTCGATGAGTGCCAGCGTTTGTCGGATTTCATGCACGTGCGCCAACATCGGAATCAGCAAACGCACCGGCCCATGCGCAGCCGCGCGCAGGATGGCGCGCAACTGGGTAAGAAACATCGCCGGTTCTGCCAGGCTCCAGCGAATGGCTCGCAAGCCCAGGGCTGGGTTCAGGTGGTCGTCGCCAGAGCGCACCGAGCGATCCAAGGGCTTATCTGCACCCACGTCCACGGTGCGAATGGTCACAGGCAAGCCCTGCATACCCTCGACAGCGGCCACATAGGCACGGTATTGCTCTTCCTCGCCAGGCAAATTGCCTTGGCGCCCCATGAACAGAAACTCGCTGCGGAACAAACCCACACCCACGGCACCCGCATTGAGGGCGGCTATCGTGTCGCGGGGCTGCTCAATGTTGGCCAGCAGTTCGACCTTCTGGCCATCGAGGGTGACTGCCGGGGTGTTGCGCAGCCGGTTGAGGCGCTCGCGCTCTACCTGGCTTTGCCGTTGTTTGAAGCCGTATTCCGCCAAGATGATGGGGGATGGGTCCACGATAACCACACCGGCATCGCCATCGATGATCACCCAGTCGTCCTGCTTCACCGTCTGGCTGGCCGAGCGAGCGCCCACCACGGCCGGTATGTCCATGCTCCGCGCCACGATCGCCGTGTGCGAGGTCTTGCCACCCACGTCGGTCACAAAACCTGCAAATACGCTTTGCTTGAACTGCAACATGTCGGCGGGCGACAGGTCGTGGGCCACCAGCACCAGTGGCACGTCGATGGTGTCGTCAAGCAGCAAATCCTGTTGCGCCACCCGGCTGGGTGCGGGCGGCTGGACCACTGGTGATGTCACGCCACGCATCACCCGAAGCAAACGCTCCACCACCTGTTCCAGGTCGGCCTTGCGCTCGCGCAGGTAGGGGTCTTCCATTTCATCGAACTGCCGGGCCACCAGTTCAAGCTGAGTGGTGAGTGCCCATTCGGCGTTGTAGCGCCGGTCAACGATCCAGTGCTTCACTCCCTCGGTCAGTTGCTCGTCCTGCAGCATCATCAGGTGCACATCGAGCAGGGCAGCCAGCTCAACGTGGCCCTCCTTGGCGTTCAACTCTTGCAGTGTCTGCTGCACCCGGCCCAATTCAGCCACCACCTCGTCACGGGCGCTGCGCACCCGCGAAATCTCGGCAGCCACCTGCTCAGGCTCCACAAAGTAGTGGGCCACGTCGAGGCGGCTGGATGCCACCAGCACCGCCCGCCCAATGGCCACGCCACTGGACACCGCGATGCCGTGTACGGCAAAGGTCATTCGCCTTCTCCGAATTTGTCCGCAATCAGCGCCAGCAATGCGTCCATGGCAACCTGCTCGTCGGCACCATTGGTTTCCAGCTCCACAGTGCTGCCCAAACCAGCGGCCAACATCATCACGCCCATGATGCTTTTGGCGTTGATGCGGCGCTCGCCCCGGCTCATCCACACCTCGCAGGCAAAACTGCCGGCGAGTTTGGTGAACTTGGCCGATGCACGGGCGTGCAGGCCCAGCTTATTGCTGATGGTCGTGGTGGTTTTGATCATGGGAGCGTCGGATTTGATTTTGGGGCGCTGTCACAGCCACGGAAATGATGCCCTGCGTCCCACCGGCCATCGCGCGGGACATCAGCATGTCCAGAGACTCGTGGCGGTAAGTCACGGCACGGAGCAGCATGGGCAAATTCACCCCGGCTATCAGCCGCGAATGCGCACCGTCGACCAACCGCTGCGCCACATTGCAAGGGGTGGCGCCGAAAAGGTCTGTGAGCACCAGCATGTGCTCGCAGCCCAGTTGCTGGGCCAAGATGCGCGCTTGAGCGAGGGTTTCATCGGGTGGCTGGTTGGGGGGCACGTCGAGAGCCACCACCGCACCTTCCGCGTCGGGAAACACATGGAGCACACACTGGTAAAGCGCACTGGCCAGTGGCGCATGGGCAATGACAACAATCCCGTTCATGGCGTCGGATTATGGGGCGAGGACGATGGAAACACTCAAGGCCCTGGCGCAAACCGCAACCCATCCACCAACGTGGTGAGCACATCGGGGGGAACATCGCCATACACAGCCAATTGGTACAGATCTTGCCCGCGCGCCAGAGACAGCACACGGGCTTCCACCGGCTGCCCTGTGTGGCGCACGCCGCTTGCCCGCCACCCCACCGGAGCCACACCACTCCTGGGCGGCACGGCCCAGTCCCGGGCGCTATCAGGTGTCGCTTTGAGACTGGCCAGTGTGGCCAGCTTCCACGCTTGGGCTGCCGCCGTAGCGTCCAGCCCTTCTGGCAACCTCAGCACAGACAGCGCAAACGTGGTTTGCCCCACCTCGCAACTGGCCATGTGAAGCGTGACGTCTTTGCCCTGCATGGGCACCTGGCGCTCGGCCTTGTCTGGTTTGCATGGCAACAAAGCCAACAGTGCTGCGTCCCCCACGCGAACCTCACGCCAGTTGAATACCGGGCTGCATGCCAACAACCCACCCGCACATGCGGCACACAGCCACAGGCGCCAGCCCCATCCAAGGTCACAACCCACCACAGCCTCCTTTGCCACACAGGGCGACGCACACGGCCCTGAGCACAACGCTCACTCATCACAATAGCGTCATGAACACCACGCCAGACTCTCAAACACCCCACAGCCCTGACCCCGCAACCAGCCCGACCGCGCTGCATGGTATCCGCGTTCTGGACCTCTCGCGCGTGCTCGCAGGGCCCTGGTGCACCCAAACGCTGGCAGATTTGGGTGCCGATGTGATCAAGGTCGAGCGCCCAGGCGGGGGCGACGACACGCGAACCTGGGGCCCACCTTTTCTGGCGGACAGTCAGGGCCGCGACACCCCAGAAGCCGCCTACTACCTCGGTGCCAACCGCAACAAGCGCTCCATCACCTGCGACATTGCCCGGGCATCGGGACAACAACTGATCAAAGACCTCGTTGTCCACTGCCAGGTCTTTGTCGAAAACTTCAAGGTAGGGGACATGGCCCGCTACGGGCTGGACTTTGCCAGCCTCAAGGCCTTGAACCCCTCGCTGGTGTATTGCTCCATCACCGGGTACGGCCAGACAGGCCCTTACAGCGAACGAGCGGGTTACGACTACGCCATACAGGGCCTGGGCGGGCTGATGAGTGTCACCGGCGAGCGAGATGACCTGCCCGGCGGCGGCCCCCAGAAAGTGGGTGTAGCGGTAGCAGATCTATTCACCGGCATGTACGCCACCGTGGCGGTGCTGGCCGCCCTGCGCCATGCCGAGCGCACCGGCGAAGGGCAGCACATCGACATGGCCCTGCTCGACACACAAGTGGCCATGCTGGCCAACCTCGGGGCCAATTACCTGGTGAGGGGGCAGGCAGACGGTCGGGTGCCAGGACGGATGGGCAATGCCCACGCCAACATCGTGCCGTACCAGGTGTTTGAAGTCGCGCCCGACGCAACGGGCACACCCCAGCACGTGATTCTGGCCGTGGGCAACGACGGCCAGTTTGCCAAATTCTGCGCGGTGGCAGGGCACCCCGAGTGGGCGGCGGACACACGCTTTGCCACCAATGCCCAGCGTGTGCGGCACCGCAACAACTTGATACCTCAACTGGAAACCGTGTTGAAAACCCGGACCAAGGCCGATTGGCTGACCGCACTCGATGCAGCCAAAGTGCCCTGCGGGCCCATCAACAACCTGGCTGAGGTATTTGCCGACCAGCAAGTGCAACAACGTGGCATGGTGCAACACTGGGCTCACCCCCATACGCCAGACCTGCGTCTGGTGGCGAGCCCCATGAAACTCAGCGCCACACCGCCCTCGGCGCTACGCCCCCCACCTTTGCTGGGACAGCACACCAGAGAGGTGCTGCAGGAGGTGCTGGGCCTGAACGACATCGCCATAGATGAGATTGCACAAACAGGGGGCATTTCACCCCCGTGTTTGCCCTGAGAGTGGCTTGCACGCAGAATGGCTGTCGCTTACGCTCAAGCCCCCGCCAACACACACTTCATGGCCACACCACCAGCCAGCATCACCTCTGCCCTGCCTTCAACGCGCTCGCTGCCCGAGTCAGCACGTGCGGCGGTGGCTTTGCGTACCCCGCTGGTGGTGATGACCACCCTCAGGGGATGCCCCTACTGCGACGTGGTGCGCGGCCACTACCTGTTGCCCATGCAGCGGGCGGGACAGATCCACGCCATACAGCTGGACATGACAGACCGCGTCACCCCCGTGCAAGGGTTTGACGGACGCAACACCACTGCAGCGGCGCTGGTCAAAGCCTGGAAAGCCAAACTAGCTCCCACCGTGCTTTTCCTGGGCCCCCGCGGCGAGGAACTGGCCGAGCGGCTGATTGGCATGGCAGTCCCCGACATGTACGGCAGTTACCTCGACAGCCGCCTGGAAGAAGCTCGGCTCGCATTGACAACGCAAGCACAGCGCGCCTGAAACCTTTACGCACACAGCCATGAGCTCAAGCAACACAACCACCACCCGCCAGCTTGTACCGCCGCTGTTGCTGCGCCCCGGTGTGGCCTTCATGCGCCGCATCAACATGAAGAGCAAGCTCAGCCTGATTGCATCGGTGCTGATCGTGCCGCTGCTGGTGGCGGTCACATTGCTCGGCATTCGGTTGTCGGACGACATCTCCTACACGCAAGGTGAACTGGCGGGCGTAGAGGCCATCACACTCGCGCATGGGGTGATCAACAAACTGCAGGACCACCGTTCCGCCAGCAGCCAGTTGGCATCAGGCGCGACCGACATGGCGGCAGCCGCACAACAAGCGGCACAGGCTGCGCAGGAAGCACTGAGGAAACTGGATGCCAGCATCTCCAAAACACCGGCCCTGGCCAGTGCCGCCAACTGGAAAAACGACAGCGCCGCCATGGAGCAGTTTCTGCGCAGCCCGCCCGGCGGGGCCAACGGGCTGAAGCAATCGAGCTTTCACATCAAGCGCATGCTCGACCTGATAGACGAACTGGCCGAACACTCGGGTCTTCTGTTCGACCCCGAGGTGGCCACCTATTTTCTGATGGACATGATGACGCAGCGTGTGCCGCAACTGGAAGAAAGTGTGGCCGTGCTGCGCGATCAGGCGGTTGCGCTGTTGCTGCGTGACCAGACCGATGGGCCAGCCGCTGCCACCATGGCCGGACTGGCCAGTGGCTTGGTCACCCGATCACAAGATGTGGACCTGCGCACGCAGTCGTTGGGACGCAACAGCGAGCCCGAATTTGCCGATTGGGCCGCAGCGCGCCGCAGCATTGCTGCACTGTCTGCCGAGACGCAAAACGCCTTTGGCGAGGCGGCGATGGGTGCCGAGCCCAAGAGCTTCCAACAGCTTGCCTCCAGCGTGAAACTGGATACAGCGAAATTGCTGACCGACGTGAGCGTCAGGTTGAATACCAAGCTTCAAAACCGAATCACGCAACGCACGGGCGAGTTGCTTCTGGTGGTGGGCGCGGCCGCCACGGGTTTGCTGCTGCTGGCTTACGGCCTGCTCAGCTTCGGGGTGGCCACATTGCAAAGCCTGGCATTGCTGAGGCGGTCCATGGAGCAGGCGTCCGACGGCAACCTATCAACCAATGTTCGGGTGGATGGTCGCGACGAAATGGCCCGCATCAGCCAGGCCTTCGAAGGCATGCTGTCCAACCTGTCTTCTTTGGTGGCCGATGTGCGCAGCGCCTCGTCTCTGGTGGGCGACGTGGGCACCGCACTGGTGAGTGACGGCACTTTGCTGGCCGACCGCACGCAGTCGCAGGCGGCAAGCCTAGAAGAAACCACCGCCAATGTGCGCATGGTCGGCGACATGGTCAAGCAGAACGCCGATGTGGCTCAGGGCGTGAGCGGCATGACCCGACAGCTGCGTCAGCAAACTGCGGCCGCCAACGAGCTGATGGGCAAAACTGTGCACGGCATGGACACACTCAAAACCACCTCGATGCGCATGACCGAAATCATCGGCACCATCGACAGCATTGCCTTCCAGACCAACATCCTGGCGTTGAACGCTGCCGTGGAGGCCGCCCGCGCGGGAGAAGCGGGCCGGGGTTTTGCGGTGGTGGCATCGGAGGTGCGCAACCTGGCACGTCGCAGCCAGGAGGCCGCTTCGGAGGTGCGCAAACTCATTGCCGACTCGGCCACCCGGGTGCAGACATCGGTGGGGGAGATCGGATCGGTCAACCAACTCATGCTCGAGCTCGTCGGCAGCATCACCAAGGTGACCGAAGGGATGGAGAACATTGCAGTTGCCAGCAGCGACCAAAGCCGGTCGCTCAATGAGGTAGTGGTGGCTGTGGGTGACCTCGATTCCGTCACCGCTGAAAACTCAGCCCTGGTCGAGCGCACGCAACACCGGTCTCACCGCCTGATTGAGCGTGCCCACCAGCTCGATGATGCGGTATGCCACATCCGCTTGCGCCAGGGCACGGCTGACGAGGCCAAGACACTCACACTGCGTGCACTGGCACATGTTCAGAAAGTGGGCTTTGACAAAGCCGCACGCGACTTCCACAACAAGCAGGGCGGCTTCATCGACCGCGACCTGTACGTGTTTGTGCTCGACCGCGAAGGCTATTACCGCGTCATGGGCATTGACGAAGCCAAGGTGGGCGTGAACGTCAGCGCATCACCCGGTGTGGACGCCGCACAACTGATTGCCGACGCCTGGAAGCGCGCAGAACAAGGCGGCGGCTGGGTGGAATACAACATCATCAACCTGGTGACAGGCGATGTGCGCGGCAAGTCGTCATACATCATGCCGCTGGACGGCCAACGCCTGATCGGCTGTGGCGCTTACCGCAGTGCAGTCAAGACACTGGACGA
>JAIFMP010000026.1 GCA_020048405.1 Hydrogenophaga sp. | reverse complement strand
TCCAGGAAGGCGGGCAGGGCGTCGGCATTCACGCGCAAAAACTGCACGTCCACCTCGGGTGTGTTCACCGTGACCACGGGCAGGCCGCCGTTCTGGCCTGCGGGCAGCACCACGCCTTTGCTGGCGAAGTAGAAGGCTTCGGGCATGGCCTCGCTCTTCACGGTGCATTCGTGCGCCGCACCCAGGGTGCCACCTGCTGCAGCGGCCACACCCTCGGCCAGGGCAATGCGGTACGTGCGATCGGGCGTGACGTTGGGCAGAAACAGCATGCGGGGGTTGTCGCCCAGCACCCAGCGTGGGGCCACAGGGGTGGCGGTCTCGGGCTTTTCGCCCTCGTTGGCCTTTACCAGCTTGCCCCAGTCTTGTGAGCGAGCCAACGGCTGTGTGAACATCACAGCCACGGCGGGCGAGCCGGCCAGCAGGCGGGGCTTGCAGTCCACCCAGGCAAAGGGCGCCGTCGAAGCTGCATCGTGAACGGCGGTGTGCTCCCGGTGCAACAGATGCCAACCTCCCCACAAAGCGAGCGCAGTCGTGGCGGCGGCCAGAGCGGCCAGGGTTTTGGTGGTCAGCAAGGTCATGGGTTTGCCCAAAGGTGAACAGATTCCAAGGGCAGTTTACGTGGGCACCCCGGTGGCACCAGCCACATTTGTTGACACCGCGCAATCGGCACCCTGCCGCACCGGTCTACCATGGCGGTTTTGCCACGCAGGAGAAAACCATGTTCAAGAAAATTCTGGTGCCCACCGACGGTTCATCTTTGGCTCACAAGGCTGCCGAGGTGGCCGCAGATCTGGCACAGAGCCAAGGAGCGCAGATCATCGGCGTATACGTCATAGACCCCTACCCGTTCATTGGGGTAGGTGATGCTTCTGCCGTCGGTTTGCAAGCCTACATGTCCGAAGTACAGGCCACAGCGGGTCAGGCCCTGTTCGACATGCGCAAGTTGTGCGAAGCGCGGGGCGTGTCGTTTTCCGGTGACACGATAGAACGCGGCTCCCCCTACGAGGGCATTCTCGAAACCGCCAAGGCCGAGGCCTGTGACCTGATTGTGATGGGTTCCCATGGCCGCAAAGGCATGGAGGCGCTCATCCTGGGCAGCGTGGCGCAGAAGGTACTGACCCACGTCGGCTTGCCGGTGATGGTCATCAAAGGCTGATCGATCCTTCCCGAACACAGGCACGAATGAACGCACAACAACTGGGTCGCTACCAGCTGCTGGGCGTGCTGGGCAAAGGGGCCATGGGTATCGTCTATGAGGCGCGCGATCCCCACCTTGACCGTCTGGTGGCCATCAAAACCATACGGCTGACCAATGCCACCGAAGAACAGGCGGCCAGTTACGAGCGGCGCTTTCTGACCGAAGCGCGGTCGGTTGCGCGGCTGCGGCACCCGGCCATCGTCAACGTCTACGACGCGGGCAATGACGACGACGTGACCTATCTGGTCATGGAAAAGGTCAATGGCCTCAACCTCAAACACTGCCTGGACCAGGGCGTGCGGCTGTCCTTGGCTGGTACGCTGCGCACACTGCTCGACGTGCTGGGCGCACTGGAACATGCCCACCAGCACCGCATCGTTCATCGCGATGTGAAGCCCGAGAACATCCTGATCGATGCAACCGGGCTCGTGAAGCTCACCGATTTCGGTATTGCCAAAATCCAGGAAATGGGTGCCGACAATGGCACCCAACTCAGCGGTGGTGTCATTGGCACGCCGCGCTACATGTCACCTGAACAGATCAGCGGCATGCCGGTGGACAACCGCTCCGACCTGTTTTCGGCCGGGGTTCTGTTGTACGAACTGCTGACCGGGCGCATGCCTTTTGATGGTCCGCACGCCATGGCTGTGGCCAACAGCATCATTCACCGCGAGCAGGAGGTGCCATCGCGGCTCAACCCTGCCGTATGGCCTGGACTGGATGCGGTCGTGGCCCAAGCGCTGCAAAAAAGCCCAGAAGACCGGTTTGCGTCAGCAGCCGCTTTCGCCGCTGCGCTGCGCTCGGCGCTGGACACAGCGCCAGGGGGCCATAGACCCTTGACCTCCAAGCTTTCCAGCGCAGTGGAACTGGCCACACCCGACACGTCAGCCGTGCTTGCAGGCCTGTTTGTCCGGGGTCGGCAACCAACCCCGTCAGCGCCGGCCCCGTTGGCGCCGGATGACGAAACCGACGGCACCACCCGGGTGACCACCCGCCCGTCGGTTTTCGGACCGGCCACCGTGCCCAAGGAGACGTCTGTCAATGCCCCGCAGGCCATGAAACCTGTGACAGAGCCCAGATCGTCTGTGGGGGTTTGGTTGGGCGCCGCTGCAGTGGTACTGTCGGGTGGCGTGTTGACTTGGCTGTGGCATGAGCCCACCCCTGACATACCGGTTGCAGCACAGCCAACTCCGTCTGCCCCGGTGGACACTGCCCCCCCTCGCACCGCACCAGCAGCCGAACCCAGCCGAGCTCCGACCCCTGCACCCGCCAGTGCGCCCACAGTCGCACCAACACCGCCCAAGACAACCCCGCCCGCGGTGGTGCCTGCACCTGCACCACCACCCAAACCAACGGTCGTGGCACCGGTCTCGACGCCCCCTGCCCCCCTTCCAGCCGCGCCTGATCCAGTGGTCATCAAGCCGGAAAAGAAAGCTGAAGGTGCAAAATGTTCCAAATTGCTTGAAAAAGCCAGCTCCGGCGAACCGTTGTCGGAGCAAGAACAAAGAGATCTGGTTTCATCATGTCGCTGACGTTTTTGGCTTCCCATCGTCTTCCCCGCACCGGTTTGCTGGCACTGTTGCTGGTCATCGGGCTCTCCGCTTGCGTGTCCAACCCACCGCCCCCGCCCGAGCGCCCCAAGCCCATGGCCAGCGCAGCAGTGTTCGACCTGGCCATTGATTACGCGGTGGATGACCTGCTCGTGCAAGTGCAACGCCTGCCCGAGTTTCAGCCACCCCAGAAGTCAGCCATCGAGTTGGCATTGCAACGGCCCCAAGAGTCTCCACCGAAAGTCCGAATCGCCCTCGACACGGCCGTGGACAGCGCCACTGGCCAACAGACCACGGCCACCCAATTGCTCGACCAGCGGTTGTTGGTGCGGGCAGCAGCGCGTTTCCCTCAATTCGAAGTGGTGGCCGTGTCGTCCGCCACACTGCCCGGCGCACGTTTCATACTGGTGTCCACATTGACCCCGCCCGACCAAGGCACCCAAGCGGCCGAAGGCCGTTTCCGCATCAGCCTGGCGCTGGCTGATATCCGCTCCGGGCTGGTGGTGGCCCAATCCGTGGCCCTGTCTGTACCGCAGGGCGTGGACTCCACGCCCACCGCCTATTTCCGCGACAGCCCCGCCCTCACACGCGACCGTATCGTTGACGGGCAAATCAAAACCGCACAAATGCGGGTGGGCACTGAAGCCGACGGGGTGTATCTCTCCAGCCTGAGCGTGGCAGCGCTGATTGCTGAAGGCTCCCGCCTGTATGACGCAGGGAAGTACGCTGACGCATTGCGCGTGTACGAAACCGCCGCCAACCGCCCCGATGGCAAACAGCAACGGGTGTTCAACGGGCTCTACCTCAGCAACAACCAACTCGGCAACACCGAGGCAACAGAGCGCGCATTTGGGCAAATCATTTCTCTGGGCTTGGCAACCAATAACCTGTCAGTGAAGTTTTTGTTCAAGGCCGGCAGCACCGACTTTTTGCCCGACCCCAAGGTCAGCGGCCCATACCCGATGTGGCTGAAGTCGCTGAGCAAGGAAATTTCAGCCAGCAAGACCTGCCTGTCCATCATCGGGCACTCCAGCCGCACCGGCACCGAGGCAGTGAATGACCGGCTGTCGTTGTCCCGGGCCAGCACTTTGCAACGGCGGATGGAATCGATGCAGCCCGATATTGCGGGACGCCTGCAGTCGCAAGGCATGGGTTTTCGGGAAAACCTGATCGGCACCGGCACCGATGACCTGCGCGATGCGCTCGACCGCCGCGTGGAATTCAAGGTTCGCAGCTGTCCCTGAACGACGCCAATTCCGGGTGGGACCTCAATGGAAGTCCCGGCTGCTGGTGTCCAGCTCACCCAGCCATGGCGTGAGATCCTTCAGCCGTTTGGCCACCAGGTGCCGCACCTGGCCGCCGGTTTCATCGTCGCGCTGCCACACGCCATACACGGCCAGCAGGCGGGCGCGCATCAGTTCGCTGCGTTGGGCTTCTTTCACGGCCTTCCAGACGATGACGTTGACGGTGCCGGTTTCGTCTTCCAGCGTCACAAACACCACGCCTTTGGCGGTGCCCGGCTGCTGGCGCACGGTGACGATGCCACACGCCCGCGCAAGACGCCCGCTGGGATAGCGAGCCAGTTCTTCGGCTGTTTTGAGCTTGAGCGCTGACAGCCTGGTGCGCAGAAAGCTCAAAGGATGGGCGCGCAGGCTCAGGCCCGTGGCGGCGTAACCAGGGTGGGCGCGGGGATGAGCTGGGGCTGCAGCGGGTCATCGGGCGGGGCCACGGGTTTGAACAGACTGGCATAGGCCTTGGCCCCCGATGCGGCCCACACCTGTTCGCGCCGATGGCCCGCCAGGGCGCTGAGGGCATCGGCGGCGGCCAGGGCGTCGAGGTCGGTCTGGTTGAGTTGTGCCAGTTGGGCCAGTTGCGCAACATTGGCAAACGCCTGACCATGGGTTTGCAGTTGTTGGCGTGCAAAGACGATGCTTTGCCCGGCCTCTTCACTCAAGCCGGACACCATGCGCAAACCGAGGCGGACGGGTTGCGAGGCGGCTGCTTGATGGCCGTCAGCAGGAGTACCGGGGGCCGCGCCGTCAAGGGGTGGGCCGCCCGACAATTTCTGCTCGCAGTATGCGGAGGGCGGCCCACCCCTTGGCGACGCAGCGTGTGAAGCAACCTCCAACCCGCAATCCCACCCACTCACCATCACGTCCACCGGCAACACGTCCACCCCGTGCCGCTGCGCGTCTTGCACCAACTGCGAGGGTGTGTAAAACCCCATGGGCTGGCTGTTGAGCAGTGCGGCCAGAAACACGTTCGGGTGGTGGCGTTTGATCCAGGCGCTCACATACACCAGCAGGGCAAAACTGGCCGCGTGGCTCTCGGGGAAGCCGTATTCGCCAAAGCCCTCGATCTGCGAAAAAATCTGCTCGGCAAACGCCGCCGTGTAGCCCCGCGCCAGCATGCCGCCCACCACGCGGTCGTAGAACTTCTGCACGCCGCCCTTGCGCTTCCACGCCGCCATGGAGCGGCGCAAGCTGTCGGCCTCGCCCGCCGAAAAACCGGCGCACAGCATGGCCACCTGCATCACCTGTTCCTGAAAAATGGGCACGCCCAGCGTGCGCCCCAATGCGGTTTTGAGCTCAGGGCTGGGGTAGTCCACCGGTTCAAAGCCGTGGCGGCGACGCAGGTAGGGGTGCACCATGCCGCCCTGAATGGGGCCAGGCCGCACGATGGCCACCTGCACCACCAGGTCATAAAACACCGCCGGGCGCAAGCGGGGCAGCATGCTCATCTGGGCGCGGCTTTCAATCTGGAACACGCCCACGGTGTCGGCATCGGCCGCCATGCGGTAGGTGGCCGGGTCGTCTTTGGGAATGGCAGCCAGCGTGAGCCGCCCGGTGTCTGACCACGCGTGGGGGTGTTGCAGGTCCAGCCCAGTCAGTGCGCCGGGTTTGGTGGCCAGCATGTCCAGCGAGCGGCGCAGCGCGCTGAGCATGCCCAGCGCCAGCACATCGACCTTGAGCAGGCCCATGGCATCCAGGTCGTCTTTGTCCCACTGAATGATGCTGCGCCCGGTCATGGCGGCCGGCTCCACCGGCACCAGCCGGGTGAGCGGCCCCTGCGTCAACACAAAACCGCCCACATGTTGGCTGAGGTGGCGCGGAAAACCCATGAGCTGCTGCGACAGCTCCAGCCACAGCGCGAGCGTGCGCTCTGTGGGCAGCGGTGTGTCGGGTGGCAAGCGGGCAATAGCTTCGGCCAGACGCTCGGGCAACAGGTGGCGGCTGTACATGCCGGGGTGCTCTTTGGCCAGGGAGCGAATGAGCGCCTCGTCCACCTGCAGCGCACGACCCACGTCACGCAGGGCACTGCGGGGGCGGTAGCTGATGACGGTGGCCGTCAGGGCGGCGCGGTCGCGGCCGTATTTGGCGTAGATGTATTGAATGACTTCCTCGCGCCGCTGGTGCTCGAAGTCCACGTCGATGTCGGGTGGTTCGTTGCGCTCGCGGCTGATGAAACGCTCGAACAGCAGGGTCGATTTGGAGGGGTCCACCTCGGTCACGCCGAGGCAATAACAGACAGCCGAGTTGGCGGCCGAGCCCCGGCCCTGGCACAGGATGTCGCGACTGCGGGCAAAGCGCACCAGGTCGTGCACGGTGAGGAAGTACATCTCGTAGCCCAGCTCGGCGATCAGGGCCAGTTCGTGCTCGATCTGGGTTTTGACTGTTTCTGGAATGAATTGGGTAGTGGCCGTGGTGGGTTCGCCTTGGCTGGCAGGTTTGGGGGCGTGCCGATCGGGGGTGAGGGGATCCTCATGCTGCGAGCAGAAATCGTCACCCCCCACCCCCGATCGTCCCGCTGCGCTGCGGGCTGGCGCGCCAGCACCCAACACGGGTTCGGACTTCCCTGTTGGCGTGCCATGGTCCGCGTCGGCCATGGGTGGGCCGCCCGACAATTGGCGGCCCACCCATTGATGGCGCAGCGCTTAAGGCGCCACTCCCCACGCCCCCATACCGCCACACAGCCCCCGCCCAAGTGAGCCGCGCCAAGGTTTGCGCCGGGATTTCGCCGGCGCCCACGGTTTCCAAGGGGTATTGGTAGCGCAGCTCTTTCAGGCTGAAACGGCAACGCTCGGCCACAGTCAGCGTGGCTTGCAACAAAGCAGGCGGGTACAGCCGACCCAGCTGCAATCGCGTGCGCAAATGGGCCTGTGCGTTGTCGGCCACTGGCAGCCCCAGGCGGACGGCGGTCAACACATCGTGCAAGGGCTTGCGCGAGCGGGCGTGCATCAGCACCCCGCCCACCGCCACCAGTGGCAACCCAACAGCGGCTGACCATTGGTGCAGTTGCATCAGCCACCAATCGTCGTCCAGTTGCTGGTGCAACACGGCGCCCAGCCACAGGCCGTCGTTTTCAACATCAAAACAGCCTCTGGCGCTTTTCAGTATTGAGTTAATTGCTTCGATTTCATGCAACTGGTGTGCACCCAGACGCGGCGGCAGCAGCACCACCTCGCAACCTGCCAGCAGCCCAGACCCCGGCTGGGGCCAAGTGGCGTGGTAACTGCCTTTGGGGCTGTGTGCCCGGCAGGCGGTGATGTACTGGCACAGCCTGCCCCACCCATCCAGGTGGCGGGGCAACACCACCATGCGCCAGCCGTCGGGCACCGCGCCGCTCAGCGTGAAGCTGGCACCGGGCAGCAGGGCCAAGCCGCATTGGAGCGCCTGGGTGTGTGCACGCACCACACCGGCCACGGAACAGTCATCGGTGAGCGCCAGCGCCTGGTAACCCAGCGCGTGTGCCCGGGCCACCAGCTCTTCAGGGTGGGACGCCCCCTGCTGAAAACTGAAGTTGGACAGGGCGCACAACTCGGCGTACCCCGCCAGCGGCGCAACTGGGGTCATGCATACAACCCGTGCAAAAACCAGCGTGCCCCGGGCGGGACGCGGTACACCCACAGCAACCCCACCCGTGGGCTGCGCGCCACAAAGTAGTCACGCACCGTGGCCCATTCGCCATCAGCCACGTCGGGTGTGACGGATACACCGGAACCGGGCCACTGGGTCAACTCCAGACGCTGAGGCCCGGCCAGCAGCTGCAACTCGCCCTGAAAACAGGGGCGGTGCCCACGGACGGCCAGCGGCTGTGGCGGGCTCAACAACCAAGTGGGCCACAAGCTGCCACTGACTGCTGGCCACGTCTGGCCGGGCTTTTTTTCAGAACAAAAAATGCCTCCGCCGCTTGATTGCATTGATTTCTCAGCTACGTTTTGCAATGCATCGGCGTGCTGCATGTGCTCGGCGCGGTGGTCGCTGTGGGGCTGCCACACGGTGAGCGCGTCAGGGCCCAGGCGGGCCGACAGGCGTTCCAGCAAAGCGGTCCAGGGCACGGGCTGCGGACCGGAGGGCGGCTGGGCCTGCCAGCAGTCGGCGCTGCCTGCCACCCAGGGGGCGTGGGCCAGGGTGCTCAACCTCAGGGCCAGCACCGGCGCAGCCAGGGCCTGGCGGGCCAGGTGTTCGGAGGTCAGGCGCAGCAAGTGGTCCAGTGCCTGGGTGGCCTGCGCTGTGCGCAGCTCAAAACCGCCTGTGGCCGGGACATCGCGCCGGGTGTCGTGTGTCCATTGCCAGCGCACAGCCAGCACCCCACGCTGGCGCGCACGCAACCAGGCCTGCAGAGCCTCCAGCAGCCGCTGGGCATGGGGCAACAGGGCGGGGGCACTGTCGAGGGCATGGGGCAGCTCAAGGGTTTGGTCGAAATCAGGCGGCAGGGCCAGCCACACATGGGGGTGTGGGCGCACACCCAAGGCCTGGTCGAGTGCGGTCAACACACCGCTGCCCCAACGCCGGGCCACACCGTCGCGCGGCAAGCGGCGCAGATGGCCCCAGGTGCGCAGGCCCAAACGGGCCAGCACGGCCGCATGGGGCCTGGCCGCGCTGAGGGTGTGCAGCGGCAGGTGCTGCAGTGGCAGCGCGCCCGGCACACCCGCTCCCTCACCCCACAGCGGCGTGCGCTGGCCCGCCCGCCAACGGGCCAGCGCGGCCAGAGCGGTGGGCCCCTGCGACAGCTCTGGCACCGTGCCTGGATCGGCCCTGAATGCGTCAGAGGCCAACACCTCGGCGTGCAAACGCTTCAGCACACCGGGCAACCCACCCCACAGCCGCAAAGTGTGGCCCACGTCCAGGCCCCATGCCTCCTCCAGCCGCGCCACGCGGGGTGTGACCTGCAAGGCGCACGCCCCCAGCCAATCGGGTGGGGGCGTGCAGGCACCTGCGGGTGCTTCAGGCGACGACAGTGCGGGCGGCGTGGGTGACGTGGGTATGGCCAGCGCCAACCACAGCGGGGGGGGTGTCATGTGGCACCTCGTTTGTGCGCGGGGGCAGCCCAGCCTGACGCAGGCGGTTGCGCCAGCGTGCGCCGGCCAGCGCTGCCTGCAGGGCGCTGCCCACGGGGGCCAGCGCCACTGGGCGGGTCAGGGCGGGGCCACGGCGCTTGAGCACCTGCACCTGCAGGCCCTCATCACCGGGCGCGACCTGCACCGCCAGGCGCAGCACGGCCGGGCTGGCCTGGGCTTGGGCAGCCAGCGGGCGAAACGCCCACAGCAAACCGCTCTGGCGCGCAGAAGCCATCTGCAAACGCCTCAAGGCGGCCATGGGCGCATGGGGCAACCACGCCAGAACGGCACCCACCTCAGGGCACTGCAGGGCCTGTTCGCACACCCAGAGGCGCTGGGCAGGGTCTTCGGTGCCCACCGTCAACATGGCTGCCGTGTGCAGACCGTGCGAAGCCAAGGCGGGCATGAGTGCGACATGCGGTGGCCCCACCAGCACCACGCCCGGCCGAGCGGGCAAGCCTGGCCCGGGCACATGGCGCTGCCAGCTGCCCAACGCAGGCAACACCAGTTGCCACTCATGATGGGCACCGGAGGTCTGCAACACCTCGGTCAGTGCACCCACAGGCCAGCCTTGCCCAGGCAGCTGCGCGTCCAGCGCAGGATGGCCAGTGGCCCAGGCCAGACCGGCAGCCACGGGCAACTCATGGGCACGCCAGACACCGGGCAATGCATGGGGCGAAGCGTCCGGACAGACAGGAAAACGGGCAGACATGGCGGGGCTTGGGCACTCAAAACTGTATTTTTATACAGTATTTTTTCAGTGTCAAACCAGGGCGGCTGTTGCCGGACAAAAGAAGGTCACCCCGTCATGAGCGTCAAAACCCGATATGCTGATCCGGACCAGCCCTCGCTACCGTGATGCAAGAACCGCTCTCCCCCCTGTCAACAGCCTTTGGTGCGCTCGATGCCGCATCGTCCGACCTGATCCGCAGCATCGTGGACAACGTGCCCACGATGATTGCCTACTTCGACCGCACGCTGCTGTGCCGCTACGCCAACGCCAGCTACCGCCAGCTGTTTGAAAAGCCAGGCCAACCGCTGGAGGGTGCGCCGTTCGTCTCGCTGGTGCAGCCCAACATGCGGGACGACATCCTGCCCAGGGCACAGGCAGCCCTGCGCGGTGAGCCACAGTCATTCGAATACGAGCGCCTGACCCCCACCGGACAGCGCCTGCAGGTAGAAGTGCGTTACCGCCCCGACCAGCGCCAGGGCGAAGTGCACGGCCTGTTTGTCGAGTTGCACGACATCACCCACCACAAGCGCATCGAAGACCTGGTGCTGGAATCCAATCGCGACCTGGAAGAACGCGTGCAAGAGCGCACCGCCAAGCTGTTTGAAAGTGAACAGCGCTTCCGGCTGATGGTGGATGGCCTGCAGGACTACTGCATCTATTTCCTGGATGCCGACGGCAACATCACCGACTGGACCGACAGCGCACAGCGCCTGCACGCCATCCCCCCGCACCTGGCCTTGCGCCAGCACCTGGGTTTGCTGCTAGATGCCAGCCACCCCGCCAGCGCACCGGCGGCCCTGGGTCAGTTGCTGCGCCAGGCCATTGACAACGGCCACGCCGAGTCCGACGGCTGGCAAGTGCGTGAAGGCCAGCCCCCTTTCTGGGCCCACACCACCCTGACAGCGCTGCGCAACGGACGGGGCGAGTTGCAAGGGCTGAGCGCCATCACCAAGGACATGACAGACGTCAAACGCCTCGAAGCCGTGATGGCCGGCCTGAACCAGGAGCTGGAGCAACGCATTCAGGCCCGCACCCGCGAACTGACCATGGCCAACCGCGACCTCGACGCGTTTTCCCACATGGTGTCGCACGATCTGCGCGCGCCGTTGCGCCACATTTCAGGCTTTGTCACGCTGCTGCGCGAAGACCTGAACGAACACACCGCCATGTTGCCCGCAGCAGTGGCGCACAACATGGCACGGCACTTGGACGCAGCAGATCAGTCCAACCGCCGCCTGACCAAAATGATTGAAAGCGTGCTGGAGTACGGACGGCTGGGCCGCACCACACTCACCGCCACCACCGTGGACCTCGGCCCTGTGGTGCAGGCCCAGATCGGATACGCACAGGCCGCAGCCGAGGACCGGCACATCGAGTGGGTGATTCCCAGTGAATGGCCACAAGTGCAAGGCGACCCCAGCCTGCTGGGCAAGTTGCTGGCTTATCTGCTGGACAACGCACTGAAATACACGCGCAAGACACCCGATGCCCGCATCGAACTGGGCTGGCGCAACGTCACACCGTCAGACCCCCTGCCATCAGGCTACCAACACAAAACACCGCGCACCGTTCTGTGGGTGAAAGACAACGGTGCGGGTTTTGACCGCGAGCGCGCCACCAACCTGTTCGTGATGTTTCAACGCCAACACCACTCCATGGACTTCGAGGGCACAGGCACAGGTCTTGCGCTAAGTCAACGCATCGTGGCCCTGCATGGCGGGACAATTCGCGCCGACAGCCAGCCCGGCAAGGGCTGCACGGTCAGCATAGGACTGCCCACCTGACCGCACCACCCACGAAAGACCGCGACCATGATGGATTTGACCGCCCTGCTGGAACAACACGGAGAGGGCACTGTGCTGGCTGCAGGTGGTCTGGTACTGGGCTTGCTGTTCGGTTTTTTCGCGCAGCGCTCCAAGTTCTGCCTGCGGGCAGCCGTCATTGAGTTCTGGCATGGCCAGTTTGGCGAAAAACTGCCCGTGTGGCTGATGGCGTTTTCGTCTGCCGTGGTGGCGGTGCAAGTGCTCATCCTCACGGGTTCACTCGACGTGTCCACTTCGCGGCAAATGGCGAACACAGGCAGCCTGTCAGGCGCGCTGGTGGGTGGCTTGGTGTTTGGGATGGGCATGATCCTCACACGTGGCTGCGCCAGCCGCCTGCTGGTGCTGTCAGCCACCGGCAACCTGCGCGCCCTGCTGTCGGGCCTGATCTTTGCGGTGGCGGCCCAGGCATCGCTGTCTGGTGCACTGTCGCCGCTGCGCCAGACCATCAGCGGTTGGTGGACGATCGACGGTGGCTCCGGGCGGGACTTGCTGGCCTGGAGCGGCCTGGGCAACTGGGGCGGACTGGTGTTCGGTGGCGTGTGGCTGCTGGCCGGGGTGTTTTTTGCTGTGCGCAACCAGTGGTCACCCACCAAATGGATGACGGCCATCGTCACCGGACTGACCGTGGCAGCGGCCTGGTGGTTCAGCTACCGCGTGTCTCAAAATTCGTTCGAGGTGGTGAATGTGCAGGGCCTCACCTTCAGTGGTCCTTCGGCCGAGTGGCTGATGCGCGTGCTGGAGAACCCCGGCCCCAAAATCGGCTTCGATTTCGGCCTGATGCCCGGCGTGTTTGCCGGCTCTGCCATCGGCGCACTCATTGGACGAGAGTGGAAACTCGAAGGCTTCAAAGATGGCCACACCATGCGCCGCTACATCGCAGGCGCGGTGCTCATGGGATTTGGCTCCATGCTGGCCGGGGGCTGCGCCGTGGGCGCAGGCATGACGGGCGGCGCCATCTTCGCCGTCACCGCCTGGCTGGCACTGGTGGGCATGTGGGTGGGCGCTGGCCTGATGGACCGGGTGATGGACAAAGTACCACCCAGCGGGAACTGAGCGGGCACTCCGACTTATTGGGCGGCAAGCGATACAAATTTCGTTAGAAACGCTTTTATGTTTTCTTTGATCGATCGCTCATTTGCCATTTTCAGCCTTTCGACGCCAGCAAAAGCATCTGAGACAGATGCGGTGCCAACCGCCTTCACTGTCACGTCCTTACCCAGTCCTGCACTCTCAACTGTGTATTGAACGGTTGATTCAACGTCAAAAGTCAGCCCAAATGCAGGCTGATTGAGAGCTTTCAAATCAGCATCTACGACGTACTTATTGATAAGGCCTCATAAAGATTGAACTACTGGGTGCTCTTGGACTCGTATCCGGCATGGAAAAAGAAGACGCGAGATACCAAACACTGGAGCAGCTTCACGAGCGGCGCAAGCAAGTCATCCG
>JAIFMP010000176.1 GCA_020048405.1 Hydrogenophaga sp. | reverse complement strand
CGCCGCGCTGATTGAGCTCCGCAGGTAAGCGTGTTTTCATAGCTGCCTGCGCAACACTGGTATGTGATTAAGCCTAATTTGTTATAAATTTTTTGGAGAACCACGATGGCCTTGATTTCTTTGCGTCAACTGCTGGACCACGCCGCTGAAAACGGCTATGGCCTGCCTGCCTTCAACGTCAACAACATGGAGCAGGTGCAGGCCATCATGCAGGCGGCCGACGCGGCCAACAGCCCCGTCATCCTGCAAGGTTCGGCTGGTGCCCGCTCGTACGCTGGCGAGCCGTTTCTGCGCCATTTGATTCTGGCCGCCATCGAGCAGTACCCACACATTCCCGTGTGTATGCACCAGGACCACGGCGCGTCGCCCAGCATCTGCTTCCGCTCTATCCAGTCGGGTTTCAGCTCGGTGATGATGGACGGCAGCCTGCGTGAAGACGGCAAAACCCCCGCCAGCTACGAATACAACGTCGAAACCACCCGCAAAGTGTCCGAGCTGGCACACGCCTGTGGCGTGTCCGTCGAAGGCGAACTGGGTTGCCTGGGCAGCCTGGAAACCGGCAAAGCCGGTGAGGAAGACGGCCACGGTGCCGAAGGCACGCTCGACCATTCAGCCCTGTTGACCGACCCCGACGAAGCCGCAGACTTCGTGCTGAAAACCCAGGTAGATGCCTTGGCCATTGCCATAGGTACCAGCCACGGTGCGTACAAATTCACCAGCAAGCCCACAGGCAAGGTGCTGCGCATCGACCGTGTGAAAGAAATCCACCAGCGCATTCCCAACGTGCACCTGGTCATGCACGGTTCGTCGTCAGTGCCCGAAGACTGGCTGGCCGTCATCAACTCCTACGGCGGTGACATGGGTCAGACCTACGGCGTACCCGTGTCTGAAATCGTGGAAGGCATCAAAAACGGCGTGCGCAAGGTCAACATCGACACCGACCTGCGCATGGCCAGCACCGGCGCCATTCGCAAGTTTCTGGCGGAAGACAAGAAGAACTTCGACCCCCGCAAGTTCTTCAAAGAAGCCACCAAGGCTATGAAGGGCATTTGCCAGGACCGCTACGAAGCCTTTGGTGCCGGTGGCATGGCCAGCAAAATCACCAAGGTCTACAACCTGGAAGAGATGCAAAAGCGCTACGACAAGGGCGAACTGGCCCCCCGCGTGGCCTGAACGTATCAAGTCCCGTGCCCCCGTGGGCACGGGCAATGGTCTCCGTGTGTTGACCGCCAACCCTTCGGGGTCAGGCGGTTTTTTTGCGTCTGACGCTGCCCGGCCCAGACACAAAAAAAGGGCCATGTCTTGCGACATGGCCCAAAGCTTCAAACACCAAAAGACAAATCAGATTTGCCTTCCGGCGCTCTCGCACATCAAACGGTTGCTGTGCGCGGCGTGCGCGCAGGAGGGGTCATTTGCCGCTGAGGTACTCGGCCACAGCGTGCATTTCCAGTTCTGTCATTTTTTCGGCCACCACGTGCATCACGGCGTTGTCGTTGGTGCGGTCCCGCTTGTTGAACTGCTTCAACTGCGTTTCAAGATAGCCCGCAAACTGGCGGCCCAGGCGTGGCAGGTTGGCTGCGCCTTCGGCATTCACACCATGGCAAGCCACACATGCAGGAACACCGCTGAACTTGTTGCCGTTGTGGAATATGTAGTGGCCCATGCCAGCCAGTTGAGGATCTTTTGCCTCTTCCTTGGGCAGTTCCATCTTCTGGTAGTAAGCACCCAGGGCCGACATTTCATCGGGTGTGAGCTTTGACACCATGTCTGCCATGGCTGTGCTCTTGCGGGTACCAGCCTTGAATGCAGTCAGCTGCTTGGCGATGTACTCGGCGTTCTGGCCCGCCAACCGCGGAAACACCTCGCTGGTGGACTCGCCTTGCGCACCGTGGCACAGGAAGCAGGAGCCACCTGCATCGGCTTGCGCCCAAGCCCCATGTGCCACGGCCAGTGTGGCCAGTGCAACAGCGCTGTTGCGGATGATGTGGTGAACCTTGCTCACGTCTTTGTCCTTCTAACCCATCAGAACCCAAAAGTGAAAAGCCGCCGACACAGGGCCGGCGGCTTGTGTCTACACCATCAAGCCAGGCTGTCTGCCCAGATGTTGCGCGCCCATGCATGGGCGTAACGGCCTTCCAGTTCGCTGGCCGCTGTGGACACACCACCTGCACCTGGCACGGTCAGCATGGTTTTTTTCTCTGCGTCGTAGCGGTGAACGCTGGACACGTGCACCACGTCTTCGTCGGTCACGAAGCTGTAGCAGGTGTTGGCGTAGATAGGCATGTCCAGAGGTGTCTTGCCTTGCAGCAGATTCACCACGGCAGCCGCGCAGGTTTTGGCGTGCTGGTTGGCCATGTGGCCAGACTTGGGCATCAGCGGCGCAATCTGCACCGAATCGCCCAGAACGTGCACATTCTTGGCTGCTTTGGACTCGAACGTCAGCCAGTCGACTTCGCACCAGCGCTTGTTGGCAGTGGCCAAACCCATTTTCACGGCCAAATCACCGGCGCGCATGTCGGGCAGCACGTTCAGCACGGCCGCTTTCACGTCGTCACCGAATTCCATCTTGGCGGTGTTGGTGGCTGCATCCACGTCCACCACTTTGCTCTTGTTGCGGTACTCGATGATGCCTTTGTAATGCTCGTTCCAGGCCTTTTTGAACAGGCCAGGCTTGGAGATCACGTCGTCGTTGGCATCCAGAATGATGACCTTGCTCTTGGGCTTGGCCTTTTTGAAGTAACTGGCCACCAAACACGCACGCTCGTACGGGCCGGGAGGGCAGCGATAGGGCGCCAGTGGAATGGACAGCACATAGGCGCCGCCATCAGGCATGGATTCCAACTGCTTGCGCAAGGCCACTGTCTGTTCGCCGGCTTTCCAGGCCCTTGGCCAGACCGGGCATGTTTTCGGTCATGAAACCAATGCCGGGCGACACGATCACGCGGTCAAAGGGCAACTCGCCACCACCCGCCAGCTTGACCACCTTCTTTTCGGCGTCGATGGCGGTGACCATGTCCTTGACCAGCTTGACGCCGTGGCGCTTCTGCAGGTTGTCGTAGGGCGTGGTGATGTCGGCCATGGTTTTGTAACCGCCGATCACCAGGTTGGAAATGGGGCAGGACACGAACGCGGCGTTCGGTTCAACCAAGGTCACATCCACGTTGCCTTCAGAGAACAAGCGCAGGTACTTGGCAGCAGTAGCACCGCCATAACCGCCACCGATCACCACCACTTTGCCCATGCTGGCACCACCGGTGGTGGCGCAGCCCGACATCAAACCGGCCGCGCCCAGCGCAGAACCAGCACCCAATGTTTGTACAAATTGACGACGTTGCATGGTTCAGGTCTCCTTATTGTTTTTTGGGCAGAGCAGCGAAATGGGCAGCCAGTTGCTGGATCTGCTCATCGGTGTAGCCCTTGGACAACTGGTGCATGATGGTTGCTGGCTTGCGGCCCGCCTTAAAGTCCAACATTTTCTGCGCCAATTCGGCTTTGTCTTTGCCCGCCAGGGATTCCATGCCGGGTTGCGACTGGCCGTTGGTGCCGTGGCAATTGGCGCAGGCTGCCGCCCACACCTTGATTTGGGTCACTTCGGCCTGGGCCGCAGCGGCGGCCCATGAGTAACTGGGTGGTTGTTTTCATTTTTGGGTCAGTCTCCAAAGGCAGGTTGAACAAGCAGACTCAGATCAATATCAGTCATTGCGGATATTGCGATTGATGTTATCTGCGCAAGCTCGGGGCCAAGGGCGGTGTTTACCCTGAACCCACAGCCGTTCACGCTGAAAACGCCCTGGATTTTCATCGAAACCAGGGTCTGCGTTCGTGTGGAATACGCCAGTAGGAGAAATGATCGGTCTTTGTCATTGCAGTGGCCGCGGAAAACGTGTTCTGTCAGGCTCAATTCAGTTGAGGGTTTACACTAATACATATATTAGCAATCAATCATATAGTTTGATTGATGATGCCAGCAGGAGACAAAGTTTTGGTCGGTATGCACGAAGTGTTCGATGCTGCTGCGCGCTACTTCAGCGTGCTGGGTGAGCCCGCACGTTTGAAAATCCTGCATGCCATCTGCAGTGAAGAAATGAGCGTCAACAGCATCATTGCCGCCACCGGCATGGCCCAGGCGAATGCTTCGCGCCACCTCGGGCTGATGTACCAGGCTGGCATGTTGTCGCGTCGCCGTGAAGGCACCCAAGTGTTTTACAAGGTGGCCGACCAGATGTTCGTCGAGTTGTGCCGCACCGTCTCCACACAGATTTCCAGCCGCATGGGCCTTGCTGATTCAGGCCCTGCGTTCCCCTTGAGTGTCGAGCAGGCGGCTGGAGAGCCTGCTGTCGTTTCGGTTTCCAGTTCCCCCTCCAAACAGAAGGAAAAAGCAAGTGTCTAAAGACCTGAGTGAAGTCATCGGGCGTGTACTTCCCGCGCCCGAAAACAATTTGAGCCCTGAAAAGCTTGAAGTGGCACGCAAAGCGCGCCGCAGTTTCATGGGCAAGGCCCTGGCAATGGGGGCTGGCGTGGCCGCTGCTGCCAAAACCGCTGTCGCCTCCGCGGCTGAAGGCGAAGACGTCATCCTGAAAATGCCTGAGCACACCGGCGGCCTGGGTTTGCCCGTTGCCATGAATCCCTACGGCGTGCCCAGCAAGTGGGAAGCAGCGCTGCAGCGCCGCGAGAGCCCGGGCCTGACCCGCGTGCCCCAGGCATCGGTGAGCTTCACTCCCCTGCAAGGCCTGTTCGGCATCATCACGCCCAGCGGCCTGCACTTCGAGCGCCATCACCAGGGCTGGTGGGACATCGATCCCTCCAAACACCGCCTGATGATCAACGGCATGGTGAAGCGCCAGCGCGTGTTCACCATGGACGACCTGATGCGCCTGCCCAGCGTGTCGCGCATCCACTTCATCGAGTGCGGCGCCAACTCCGCTACCGAGTGGGGCAACGTGGCCACATCGTCGGTGCAGTATTCGCACGGCATGTTGAGCTGCTCCGAGTTCACCGGCGTGCTGCTGTCCACGCTGCTGGAAATGTGTGGCTACGACAAGAAAAACGGCAAATACGTGCTGGCCGAGGGTGCTGACGGTTCTTCCATGACCCGTACCATCCCGATCGAAAACGCCATGGACGACGTGCTCGTGGCCTGGGCCATGAACGGCGAAATGCTGCGCCCCGAAAACGGTTACCCCTTGCGCCTGGTGGTGCCTGGCATCCAAGGTGTGAGCTGGGTCAAGTACCTGCGCCGCATTGAAGTGGGCGACCAGAAGTACGCCGCCAAAGACGAAGCAGTCCACTACATCGACCACATGCCCGACGGCACACACCGTCAGTACACGGGCATTCAAGAGTGCAAGAGCGTCATCACCACGCCCTCTGGCAGCCAGACGCTGCTCGACAAAGGCTTCTACAACGTCAGCGGCCTGGCCTGGTCCGGTCGCGGCACCATCAAGCGTGTGGACGTCAGCGTGGACGGTGGCCGCAACTGGCGCACAGCCCGCATCGAGGGCCCCGTGCTGCCCAAGGCGCTGACCCGCTTCAACATCGACTGGGTGTGGGACGGCAAGCCCGCCATCCTGCAAAGCCGTGCCATCGACAGCACCGGCTACGTGCAGCCCAAGATGAACCAGCTCCGTGCGGTGCGTGGCACCCGCTCGGTTTACCACCAGAACGCCATCCACTCCTGGAAAGTGGCGGAAAACGGTGAAGTCTCTAACGTGCAGGTGTTCTGATGAAACTGAAATTCAAACTCTCTGTTGCAGCCGTTGCGCTGGGTGCTGTGTTTGCCGGTTCGGCCATGGCCGACACCAAGGCTGCCATGATGGCCATGGGCCGCGATGCGACCCCCGCCGAAGTGAAGGCATGGGACATCGACGTGCGTCCTGACTTCAAGGGCTTGCCCAAAGGCGCGGGTACGGTTGCAAAAGGCGAAGCCGTCTGGGAAGAAAAGTGCGCTTCATGTCATGGTGTGTTCGGTGAATCGAACGAAGTGTTCACTCCCATCATCGGCGGCACCACCAAAGACGACATCAAGACCGGGCGCGTCAAGGGTCTGGACGAAGGCATGAGCATCGTGCCCCAGAAAACCACCATCATGAAGGTGGCCACCGTGTCGACCCTGTGGGACTACATCAACCGTGCCATGCCTTGGAACGCGCCCAAGTCGCTGTCCACCGACGAGGTGTACGCGGTTCTTGCGTATCTGTTGAGCCTGGCTGATGTCGTTCCCGCCGATGGCGAGTTGTCTGATAAAAACATTGCCCAGGCGCAAGCCCGCATGCCCAACCGCAATGGCATGGTCTTCTACGAACCCATGTGGAAAACCAATGGCAAAGGCGACGTCAAAAACGTGGCCTGCATGAAGAACTGCGCAACCGAAGTGAAGATCTCTTCCTTCCTGCCCGACTATGCGAAGAATGCACAAGGCAACACCGCCGAGCAGAACCGCATCATCGGCCCTGTGCGCGGTCTGGACACAGACAAAGGCAAGGCCAAGTAATCTTCCCAGGGGGTAACCCCCTTGGGTATTTTTGAATTTTTCATCGTTTTCCCTATCAAAACTTGTGTGCTGTTGACGTAACCTCCACTTCAGTGAATACCGGAGCGCGGTTTCGAATATTTGCATCAAGCATGATTTTTTTCAGTCCTTTTCATTTCAAGGAGTCAGCATGAACAACACCCGCCGTACCGTCATCAAGACGACCAGCGCACTGGGTACCCTGGTTGCACTGGGCCTGGTCACGCAACAACAAGCCATGGCAGCCGTCGACCGCGCCGCGTTTGACGTCAAGTCCATCGCCGACGCCGTCAAGGCCATCGGTGGCACGGCTGCCAACAGCGACCAAGTGTCAGTGGTGTCTCCTGACATCGCTGAAAACGGCGCTGTGGTGCCTGTCGGCGCCACCAGCAACATCCCCAACACCACCGAAATCTACCTGTTGGTCGAAAAGAACCCCACGCCTCTGGCTGCCGGTTTCGTTGTGCCCGCCGGTACCGAAGCTTCCGTGCAAACCCGCCTGAAAATGGGCCAGTCCACCAACGTGGTGGCCGTGGTCAAGGCGGATGGCAAGCTGTTCTCCGCCACCAAAGAAACCAAAGTGACCCTGGGCGGCTGCGGCGGCTGATAGCCACCGTTCCCGTCACGAATTCACTTTCATTTCCCTTCATATTTCACTGATTCAGGAGTCCAGTCATGGCAGATCCAATGCGCATCCGTGCAAACAACAAAGACGGCGTGACCGAAGTTCGCGTTCTGATGTCTCACCCCATGGAGTCCGGCGCCCGCAAAGACGCTTCCGGCGCCATCGTGCCCGCCAAGTTCATCACTGACTTGGACGCCACCCACAACGGCAAGAACGTGCTCAAGGCCATGTTCAGCGGCGCTGTGTCGCAGAACCCCTTCCTGTCCTTCAAGTTCAAGGGCGGCGCCAAAGGCGAGAAGGTCACCGTGAAGTGGGTTGACAACAAGGGCGAGACCCGTACCGACGAAGCCACCATCGCCTGATGACGGCCTCAAAAGGCGGCCCACTTGGCACAAGTGAGCCGCCTTTTTGCTTTTTACAACGACAAGGAGATCTCCTGATGAAGACACGTTTGGTGATATCGGCCATGCTGATGGCGGTGGCATCCACGGGCGCACATGCCCAAGATTCCGCAGCTGCAGGCATTGCCAAGTTCCGCGAGATGCTGGCCGACGGCAACCCCGCCGAATTGTTTGAGATGAAGGGCGAAGAGCTCTGGAAGCAAAAGCGCGGCCCCAAAAACGCTTCTCTCGAGCAGTGCGATCTGGGCTTGGGCCCCGGCGTGGTGAAGGGTGCGTTTGTGCAACTTCCCCGGTATTTCGCTGACACCAAACGCGTGCAAGATCTGGAGACCCGTCTCGTCACCTGCATGGAAACTCTGCAGGGTTTCAATGCGGCAGAGATCGTCAAGCAACCCTTCCTGAAGGGTGAAAAAGCCACTCTGGCGGCTTTGGCCACATGGATTGGCGGCATGTCAAAGGACATGCGTTTTGCTGTGCCACAACAGCATGAAGCCGAAAAAACCATGTACGAAGTGGGCAAGCGACTGTTTTTCGCGCGCGGTAGCTCGCATGATTTCTCGTGCGCGTCCTGCCACGGTGCGGACAACACACGGATCCGTTTGCAAGACCTGCCCAACCTCACCAAGAACCCTGGTGACGGCATCGGATTTGCGGCTTGGCCTGCCTACCGCATTTCCAATTCGCAAATGTGGACCATGCAACACCGCCTGAACGATTGCTATCGCCAGCAACGTTTCCCTGAGCCCAAGTGGGGCAGCGACGCCACCATCGCACTCAGCGTCTACATGGGCGTGAATGCCAAAGGTGCTGCTTCCATCGTTCCCGCTCTCAAGCGCTGAGGAGTTTCGTTCATGAACAAAAAATACCTGTTGGTTCTGGCTCCTGTGGCCTTGGCTGTGTTGTCCGGTTGCTCTACCGGTGGTGGTGGTGTCGATTACGACAAACGGGCTGCCGAGATCACCAAAGCGTCGTTTCAAGACAAAAACCTGGTCAAGGTTGATCGCCTGACCCAAGACGAAAACATGGCCGCATGCAGTGCTGCCGACGTGTCTGGCAAGCCCTTGCCAAAAGAAAAGGCTGAGGCCATTCAGGCCGCTGCCATGAAAACCATCAAGTGGCCTTCCGATGGCAAGTTTCTGGGTGACTGGAAATCAGGCGAAAAGATCGCCCAAAGCGGTCGTGGTCTGACCTGGTCTGACGGTCCGAAGCAAGTCAACGGCGGAAACTGCTACAACTGCCACCAGATTGACAAGAAAGAAGTGTCCTACGGCACCATCGGCCCCAGCCTGTACAACTACGGCAAGCTGCGTGGTGTGACCGACCCGAACGCAGCGGCTTCCAAGGCCATTGTGGAATACACCTGGGGCAAGATGTACAACTCTCAGGCGTACAACGCCTGCTCGATGATGCCCCGCGCGGGTCACAAGGGTGTGTTGAGTGAACAGCAAATGAAGGACGTGATGGCCCTGTTGCTCGACCCCAAGTCGCCCGTCAATCAGTGATGTTTCGCGGGTGAATGGGGCTCTCTGCAGGCTTGAGTGCTTCTCTCATCCGAAACGACCGGTGCTTCACCGGTCGTTTTTTTCCTTCAAATATGCACGCTTAATTAAAGAGGAATATTCATGAGCTTCAGTCGTCGCGAATTCATGCAGGTACTGGCCGTGGCCAGCGCCGGTGGCATGGCCCTGGACCACAAAGATGTGTTGGCTGGCAAACCCGGTGCCGGTGCCAAGCTGTATGACCTGCCCAAATTCGGCAACGTCAGCTTTTTGCACTTCACCGACTGCCACGCGCAGCTGATGCCCATTTATTTCCGTGAGCCCAACGTGAACCTGGGTGTGGCCGAAGCCATTGGCCGCCCTCCGCACATCGTGGGTGAAGGGCTGCTGAAGCACTTCAACATTCGCCCCGGTACGCCCGAGGCACATGCCTTCACTTACCTGAACTTTGAAAAAGCTGCCAAAACCTACGGCAAGGTGGGTGGATTTGCACACTTGGCCACGCTGGTCAAGATGATGAGGGCCAGCCGCCCCTACGCCATGCTGCTCGACGGTGGCGACACCTGGCAGGGCAGTGCCACCGCGCTGTGGACCAACGGCCAGGACATGGTCGACGCCTGCAAGCTGCTGGGTGTGAACGCCATGTGCCCCCACTGGGAGTTCACGTACGGCGAGAAGCGCGTGCAGGAAATCATCGAGAAAGACTTTGTCGGCAACCTCGACTTCCTGGCGCAAAACGTCAAGACCAACGACTTTGGTGACCAGGTGTTCAAGCCCTACGTCATCAAGGAAATGAACGGC
>JAIFMP010000174.1 GCA_020048405.1 Hydrogenophaga sp. | reverse complement strand
CCAGGTTGATGGTGCTTCCCGCCGGTGTGTAGCGCAGGGCGTTGTCCAGCAGGTTGGCCAATGCCTCCCGGAGCTGAAGCGGGTCTGCTTGCAACTGCAAGTGTTCGTCGCCCTCGTAGCCCAAATCCATGTGTGCGGCCAGCGCACGGGGTGTCCATTCGCGCGCAACCTCGCGTGCCAGGTGGGCCAGGTCCAGGGGTTCGCGCCGGGCCTGGGTTTCCGTGCGAGCCAGCGTCAGCAGCTGATGGACCAGGTGGGCGCTGCGCTGGGCCCCAGTCAGCACCTTGGCCAGGCGCTCCCGCAGGGCGGGTTCAGTGGCCTGACGTTGGGCCAGCTCCACCTGGCTGATGAGCCCTGCCAACGGTGTGCGCAGCTGGTGGGCAGCGTCGTTCAGAAAGCGCTTTTCCTGGCTGACGCTGCGGGCCATTCACGGCCAGCACCAGGGCGCGCACTTCGCTGGGGGCCTGGGCCATTTCGATGGGTGACAACGCATCCACCGACCGGTGTTCGAGCTGAGCGGCCAAACGGGTCAACGGTGCCAGCCCCCGCCGTATACCGCCGTGAACCACCAGGCTGAGCAATGCACCCAGCGCCAACAAAGGGGCCAGCATGTCGGCCACCAGTTCGGCGGCAATGCGCTGCTGCACCGCCAGACTTTTGCCCACCTGCACGCGCAACATCTGGGGTGCCTGGGGCTCACCGTAAGCCACATCCAGCGCCACCACGCGCAACGGTTTGCCGTCGAGTTCGGTCCGGTACAGGGTGGGTTCACCTGGGCTGCCGGCGCTCGTCGGGGCAGGCAGCTGGCGGTTGCCCAGCAAGAACTTGCCCGGTGGCGATGACACCATGTAGCTGATGCGGTCTTCAGGGTCTTGCTCCAACACGTCTTGCGCGGCGCGGGGGAAGTCGATCAGCAGACCAGAGCCCACGGGCTTGACCTGCCGTGCCAGCGCCCGTACCGATTGCAGCAGCGACTGGTCAATGCCTTTTTCCGCGTAGCTCAGCGCCATGCGGTAGGCCAGCAAGCCGCCCCCGGCCCACAGCACCAGTTGTGGCACCAGCAGCCACAGCAACAGTTGCCGTTTGAGCGATTGCGCGCTGTGCAGGGCCATGGGTCAGCCTGGAGACGGCGTGTTGTGTTCCAGCATGTAGCCCAGCCCACGGATGTTGCGGATGTTCAGCGCCGAACCCGCCAACTTGCGGCGCAGGCGGTGCACGTACACCTCCAACGCGTTCGATGCCAGGCCACTGCCACCGGCCTCGGCCGGTTGGGCCTGCCAGGCGGCCAGCACGTCTTCCCGGCTGACCACTTGGCCCTGCTGTTGCACCAGCAGGCGCAGCAGCGCCCATTCGCGCTGGGTGAGGTCAATGGCATCGCCACTCAGCCAGGCGCGGGGCAGCACTGGGTCCAGGCGCAAACCTTGCGGTCCTTGGATGGCCTGGCTTTGCGCTGTGGGCGCCGGTGCAAATGCTGGCAGGCTGGCACGGCGCAGCATGGATTGCAGGCGCGCCAGCAGTTCGTCGGTGTTGAAGGGTTTGGTCAGGTAGTCATCGGCCCCGGCGTTCAGGCCTTCCACCCGGTCTTCCACGCCGTCGCGGGCGGTGAGGATGAGCACCGGCATGGCGGGGTGCCGTTCGCGCAGCAGGCGCAGCACGGTCATGCCGTCCACTTTGGGCAGGCCGAGGTCGAGCACCACGCCGTCGAACACGCTGGCGATGATGTGGGCCAGCGCAGCTTCGCCGTCCTCGGCGGTGGTGGTCTGGTGGCCAGCCTGGCTCAGCAGGTCGCTCAGGCCGTCACGCAGCAGTTCGTCGTCTTCAACGATGAGCAGGTTGGCCATGGTCGGGCTCCGGGGGGATGGGCGGTGCGGCTGCCGCCACGGCGGCCACCCGCGCGCCGTGGATGGCTTGGGCAATGCGTTCGCCCATGTTTTTGGCATCAATAATGCCATCATCGCTTGCTGGTATTGCACTGGCCGCTATTGCTTTGGTGTCAATGCGCGTGGCGGTTTGCAGGGTGTACAGCAGCCTTGGGCGTTGAGGGTAGGGTTGCTCGGCCAGGCCGCCACGGCCACGGGCGTCGCATTCGCAGGCCAGCAGCACCTCGGCAAAGCGTTCGGGGCGGCGCAGCGCGTCGCAGCGCTCCAGCAGTCGCACCAGGGCGGCAGGTGAGAAATCGCCACTGCGGTGAATGTTGCCGTGTTCGCGGGCCACCACATCGGCCAGCTCGCGGCAGTCGCGCGGCACTTTCCAGCGGTCGCACACACGGGCCAGCAGCTTGGCGCTGCGCTCTTCGTGGCCCAGGTGGCGGGGCAATATGTCGGCAGGAGTGGTCCCTTTGCCAAGGTCGTGGCACAGGCAGGCAAACCGCACTGCCAGCGGGGCGTTCAGGCGTGCGGCCATGTCCATCACCATCATCATGTGCACGCCGGTGTCCACCTCTGGGTGGTAGTCGGCGCGCTGGGGCACGCCCCAAAGGCGGTCAAGTTCGGGCAGCAGCACCTGCAGGGCACCACAGTCGCGCAGCACCTGCAGCATGCGCGACGGGGCGGGGGCCATGAGCTCGGGCACCAGGTGGTCAACCTCGCCGCTGGCCACCATGTCTCGCATCAGGGCCTGGGTCTCAGGCGCCACGGTGAAGTGGGGGAAGCGAGCTGCAAACCGCGCCACTCGCAAGATGCGCACGGGGTCCTCGCGGAAGGCGTCTGTCACGTGGCGCAGCACGCCGGCACGCAGGTCAGCCACGCCGCCGTGGGGGTCTACCAGTGTGTCCAGATCTGGCTGCTGGTTTTTTGAATCAAAAGTGCTTCCACCGCTTATCTGTATTGGTTTTGCAGCTATGGCATTGATGGTGAGATCGCGCCGGGCCAGGTCTTCTTCCAGCGTCACATCTGGTGCAGCGTGCACCACAAAGCCGTGGTAACCGGGGGCGGTTTTGCGTTCTGTGCGCGCCAAGGCATGTTCCTCGTGCGTGGCCGGGTGCAAACAAAGCCGCGCGCTTGCATGGCCTCAGGCGTGCTGCCCACCACCACCCAGTCTCTGTCATACACGGGTATGCCCAACAGCGCGTCGCGCACAGCACCGCCCACCAGGTAAATTTCCATGGCGCTAGAGTTTGCCCCGGCCGCAGGGCGATCAGCGCCGCAGGCGGTAGGGTTCTTCAAAGTCGAGAAAGTCGTGTTCGGCCAATGCGCCTGCCATCCATTGCTGGACACCGGGCAGAGCACACACGGCATCCATGTAGGCGGCCACAGCAGGCGGCACGGGCACAGCGTAGGTTTTCAGCCGCATCACCACAGGGGCAAAGTAGGCATCGGCCACGGTGAAGTTGCCAAACAGCAAGGGACCACCATGTTCCCCGAGCAGGCTTTCCCACAGGGTGCACAGGCGGTTGAGTTCCGCGCGGACGGCGGGCTTGTCACGCAGCACGAGCTCGCCAACGTCGGGCAACGATGCCTCGATGTTCATGGGAAAGTGACTGCGCAGCGCCCCAAAGCCGCTGTGCATGTCGGCGCAGACGCTGCGTGCCCTTGCCCGCACGGGCACAGCGCTGGGCCACAGTTGCTTGTCGGGAAAAGACTCGGCTACGTACTCGGCAATGTCCCAAACTGCCAGGGGCTGACCCGAGGTGCTGAGGTGAGCGTTGTCCAGCAGCACGGGCACTTTGCCCACGGGGTTGACCGCATCCACGGCCTGGCGGAAGTGTGAGCCCGCATCGAACGAGTCGAACCGCACCATGTGCTCGGTGAAAGGAATGCCTGCTTGCGTCAGCAAGACCCAGGGGCGCATCGACCAGGACGAATAGTTTTTGGTTTCAGGCGTATTTCTCAAGGATGCGGGTGGAGCGCTCCACCTCACGGAACGTGTCCACCTCTGACTCGGAAGAGGTGACTGCTTCCATGACGGTGCAGGCCATCATGCGGTAGAAGGTTTTTTCCATGGCTTTGCGGGCGGCAGACATTTGCTGTGCCACGTCTTCGCAGGGGCGACCGCTTTCCACCATGTCGATGAGTCCGCGCACCTGCCCTTCGATGCGTTTGAGGCGGTTGACCACGTCACGCTGGTGTTCGGTGCGGTAGGCCGATGGTGCACCGGGCTTTTCGCAGGCAGTGGGTGCAGATGCAGCGGTGGAAGCGGCTTTGGATGTGGCCATGTCATTTCCTGTGGTTGAAACACAACTGTCAAGTGTGCCAAAAAAGAGGGGTTGAAACCGCATCAAACCGCGGTTGGGCGCTGATTTCCAGGGATAAAACCCTACCCCCTAGGGTAGATACCGATGCCCTTGAAGACCCTGGGCGGCTAAGGTTCACGTGTTGGAATTTGATTTTTGTCAAAGCCAAAACACTCACTACACACCCCGGAAGGACCCTCCATGAATTTCCTGAAAACCGCTTCTGTGGTAGCCGCGCTGGCCGCCACTCTCATGACCACGGGCTGTGGTTCCATCGCCACCATTGGCAAGCTCGAAGACGGTGCAGGCGGCGAAGCCAGCCGTATGTGGGACCGCTGGGTCGAGGCTGAGGGCGACATCGCCGTGGCCACCACCTGGGAGCGCAAGGTCAAGGCTGGCGTGTCGGCCAAAGACGTGGAAGAAATTTTGAAGATGGTGGCCGTGGAGCGCAACATGCGCGACGTGGGCGTGCTGCCTCTGTCCAAAGAGCTGGAAGCCCGCTCCGGCAAGAAAGAAAAGCTGCTCACCGTGTATTCGTATTGCAGCCCCGCCACGGCACGCAAAATGGTGGATTTCAGCCCCCACATGGCAGCCTATTTGCCTTGCCGCATCTCCATGGTGGAGAAAGACGACGGCCTGTGGCTGTATACGCTCAACATGGACATGATGGTTAAGATGGGCCGCAAGCTGCCCTCGCCACTGAAAGAAGAAGCCATGGCTGTGCGCAACACCATCTGGGAAATGATGGAGCGCGCCTCCAAGGGTGAATACTGATTCTTTGTCTGGGCCGGGCGGCCACACTTGGTTGTGCCCGGTCGCGACACCACCACACAATTCATAAACCACGAGGAGATTTCATGCGCTCATTCAAATCAACACCCCTGCGCGCTGCGCTTGCCGTGGCACTTGGAGGTGCCTTGCTGCCAGCTGCTCATGCCACCAACGGGTACTTCCCCCACGGTTTTGGCATCAAGGCTGAAGGCATGGGCGGTGCTGCCATTGCCACTGCCAATGACGCCTTCGCAGGTGTGAACAACCCGGCTGCGGCCATGTTTGCCGGCAGCCGAATGGAACTGGGGGGCACCCTCTTCAGCCCCAAGCGCAGCATGAGTCGCACCAACGTGCCCCAAGAGTTTGGGCCTGCGTTCAGCGCCAACGAGAACAGTGACCGCAACCTGTTCCTGATTCCCGAATTTGGCTACAACGCCGTGTTGTCAGATAAGTTGGCCGTGGGCCTGACGGTCTACGGTAACGGTGGCATGAACAGCAGCTACCCTGGCGGCAACACGATATGCCCCAACCCCACAAACGGCCAACCCATGATGGGGATGAACCCACTGTGTGGTCAGGGCAAGCTGGGTGTCGATCTGATGCAGTTGATTGTTGCCCCTACTGTTGCGTACAAAGTGGCACCCAATCACTCCCTGGGTGTGAGCCCGTTGTTTGTGTTGCAGCGTTTTGAGGCTTACGGCACACAGGGTTTCTCCGGGCAATCCGCCGCACCCAACGCATTGGGGAACAACGGCAAGGACACCAGCACCGGCGTGGGTGTCCGATTGGGCTACATGGGCAAGTTGTCTGACACCGTCTCCGTCGGTGCGTCGTACTCTCCCGAAATCAGCATGAAGCGCTTTGACAAGTACGCCGGATTGTTTGCCGAGCAAGGCAAATTCAATATTCCAGCCAACTATGGTGTGGGCGCGGCTTTCCAGGTGACACCTGCAGTGCAATTGGCCGTGGACTACACCCGCATCAATTACAGCAAGGTGCCTTCGATTGGCAACCCGGCCATGTCCATGTCCCCCATGGGGTCTGATGCAGGTGGCGGCTTTGGCTGGAGCGATGTTGAAACACTCAAGGTCGGGGTGCAATGGCAGATGAATGCCAAAACTACCCTGCGTTTTGGTGTGAACCGTGGCACAAACCCAGTAACAGGTGCCAACATCACGCCCAATATCCTGGCCCCTGGTGTGATGAAAACCCACTTGACCATGGGCGGTACCTACAACCTCAGCCCCAAGTCCGAATTGAGCTGGATGCTCGCTTACGCACCAAAGGTCAGTGTCACAGGTGGTTCGTTGTTCAACATGCAGCCTGGCATGCCGCCCGGTACCAACATGCAAGAAACGGTCAGCATGAAGCAAACCACCATCGGTGTGCAGTACGGCTGGAAGTTCTGACCACCCGCTTCGCGTTTCAAGCTTGAAAAGCCACACCGAGAGGTGTGGCTTTTTTTGATTCAGCGTCCTGCGGACCGAAACCCCAGGAGTCGGTTGCGTGGTCCGTTCCCGCCTGTCACGCGCCCAATGTAGGTGGGCAACACCGCACGCAGGCTTGCCGGGGTTATGCCCCAATCGGCCAGCGACAGCATGCCGGGGCTGGCCACGTTGTCAATCTCCATCGACGAGAGGTTGTCTGTGCTCATCAACGGTTCGCCCGGCATGTGCTCCATGACCAGCGCCTGGAAGTAGGCCATCACCCTTGGGAGGCCAATGACCGGTTTGGGTGTACCGGCGGCTTCGCCCGCCATTTCGGCGAGTTTCCGCAGGCTGAACACATCAGGGCCCGTCAGCTCCACTGTCTGGCCGACGGTGCTGTTGTGCGACAGGCAATGCACCACGGCGCGCGCCACGTCTTCCACCCACACGGGCTGGAACTGCGCAGATGCTCCCGCCAAGGGGAACACGGGCAGTGCTTTCTGAAGCTTTGCGAACAGGTTCAGGAAGCGGTCGCCAGAGCCGAATATCACACTGGGCCGCAGCACGGTCAGGTTCAGACCGGCAGATTGCAGCACAGCCTCACCCCTGGCCTTGCTGCGCAGGTACATGGACGGCGCATCGAGCGAGGCCCCCAGTGCACTGATGTGCACGATGCGTCTGACACCGCTGGCATGACAGGCCTGTGCAATGGTGTCGGGCAGCGTCACATGCACGTTCTCGAAGCGCTGTTCGTCGCCATGCAGCACAGCCACCAGGTTGACCACTGCATCGTGCCCGGCCATGAGCCGGGTGAGCGTGGGCAAGTCGTGAATGTTGGCTTTGTGTGCAGTGAGCAAAGGCAGGTGGCGAACGACGTCAGCTGTCTTCTCCAGCCGGGTTGCTACGGTCATGCGATGCCCTGCACGCTGCAACTGTTCGCACACATGGCGGCCCACGAAACCGGTGCCGCCCAAAATGAGAATGTTGGACATGGATGGGTGCTCCTGCTAAAGGGTTGCAAGTAGGGGTCAGGGCAGGTCGGTGTTGACGGGCGCATGCACACCCGAACGCGGTCCGACTTGCCCCAAGCGGGTTTTCAGTGATTGGGGTTGTCCGGTCAAAAGGGCAGCATAGTTGGTGGTGTTGGCCAGCACGCGTTTGACGTAGTCACGGGTTTCACTGAAGGGAATATTTTCAGCCCATATGGCACCCTCCAGCACCGGCCCGCTCCCGCCAGGTGCTCTCCACTGACGGGGGCGGCTGGGGCCTGCGTTGTAGGCGGCTGCGGCCATGGGCATGGAACCTTCAAAGTCGTCCAGGACGAGCTTCAGGTAGCCGGTGCCGATGGCGATGTTCGTGTCGCGGTCGGTGATCTGGTGGGGTTGGAAGCTGGTCAGCCCGATTTTCTTTGCGGTCCACTTGGCTGTGGCGGGCATCACTTGCATCAGCCCCGCAGCACCCACATGCGAACGAGCATCCGTGATGAAGCGGCTTTCCTGGCGAATCAACCCATACACATAAGCTGCATCCAGGCCAATCGCGCTGGCATGTTTCATCAACTGGGTGCGGTGCGGTGTGGGGAAGCGTTGTTCGTGGTCTGCTTCGCTGGTGGTGCGCTCGCTGGTGTTGATGCAACGGTCCCATGCCTGATGTTGGCATGCCAGGTCAGCGGCGGCCAGCAGGTCGCGCTCAGCCATGCCGCCGGGCGTGTGCAGGTTGGTGGTGTAGTTCCACTCTCGCACACCTTCAGCACGCAGCCCTATTGCAATGGCTTTGAGTGCCCGTTGCAGGCCTGGGTTGCTCAGTGCCGCGTGCTTCTCAAACGCGCTCAATGGGGCGGGCGCGGGCGGTGTAGCGATGGCTTGCCCCAACTCTTCCAGCGCCAACTGCCCGTAAAAATGGTGCGGGTTCGCCGTGCGCTGGTACAGCTCGCGTGCTTGCGCAGCATGGTCAGGCGTTTTCAGCGCAATCAGTGCGCGGGCATGCCAATACATCCACACAGGCTGCTGGCGCTCGGTGTCTGGCATGGCCGCGATGGCTTTGGCCACCTGGTCCCATTGCTCCGCCCGCAGTGCAGCTCTGACCCACCACCCCAGTTGATCTCCGGTCATGTCAGTTGGTTTGCCTTTGGCAAACCAACCTGTGGCTTCCCCTTTCAGTCCCATGGCCGCAGCACGACCAATGGCACCCCAGACAGCACTTTTTTCGGCAGTCGTGAGTTGAACGCGCCAGCGTGCGTGAGCCATGTGTTCGGCGGCCAAGCCAGGGTTGGTGGCGGCCAGCCGCACCAGTGCCAAGGTCACCAGCTCTTTTGTCCGGTGACGAATGGCGGTTAGCTTTTCATCCAGGTATTTGTCGGGTTGTGCCTGAGTGGCTTGGGCAGCGGAAACCCAGTCGGCGTTGATCAGGCCCACGGCCTGGCTCACCACGCGCGGGCGGTTGTATTCGGCACCCTGGCGGGCACGCTCCCACACCAGTTCGGCGGTCACCAGTTTGTCGGTCATCAGCCTGTCGATCAGCGGAGCGCAGGCCTCTTCGGCCTCCTTTTGGCCCAGCCACAGACGCTGGGCTTCGGACACTTCGGTGGCTGACAAGTGTTGGCCCGTGGCGTGGCGGGCATGAAGAGCATGGCAACGCACCTGTCGGTCGTCGTTCATGCGGTAGCCCGGCAATTCGGTCAGAAAGGTGGACCAGTCGCGCCGGGCACCAAGAAGCAGCAACCAGTCGTTGCGCAGTCGGTCCTCGTAGTAGGTGCCCTCCCAGCGGCGCAGGAACGCACGCAGCTCGGTATTGCTGGCAGTCTCCAGCCCCAGTCGTGCATCCCAATAAGCTGCCAGTGGTTCCAGCAAATGCCCCTGTGTCTGGGACAGTCCCGCTTGCAAGGCGCGGCGGTTGCCTTTTCGGTAGGCCTCGCGCAAGTCCAGTAACACCTGGTCTTGTGTGCTTTGGGCTCGTGCGGGGCTTGGCCACGGAGCAATCAGGGCGACAATGGCGGTGAACCACACCAGCGCTGCACCAGTGGCAGCGCGTTGCGCCCACCGGGTACAGGGCGGACGGGAAAAGCTGAAATTCATGAGGTGATTATGGACAACAAAACCCCGCCAACTTCAGGCACACCGCCAACCGATTTGACCGCTGCCCACGCGCTCAAACTGGCGCTTCGCAAAGAGCTGTTGGCCCGCCGCTTGGCCATGCCCGAACGGGAGTGGCGCTCGGAGTTGCTGCAGCGTGTCATGCGGGTGTGGCTGATCGAGCGCCCCGATACTGTCATCGGCGCTTATTGGCCCATCAAGGGCGAGTTCGACCCATTGCCTTCGTTGCACCGCTGGAAAGAAGACGGGGAACTGTTGGACGAGCCGCAGCGCCGCCGCATCGGGTTGCCGGTGGTGGACAAGGTGCACAAAACCCTGACTTTCCACGCTTGGTACCCTGGTTGTCCCATGGAAGAGGATGCCTACGGCATCCCCAAGCCCAAAGACACCGAGTTGATCGTGCCCACCTTGCTGTTCGTACCTTGTGTGGGCTATGGACCAGGAGGCTATCGGCTGGGCTACGGCGGGGGTTTTTACGACAGGACACTTGCTACTCTGAGCCCCAAGCCGTTCACGGTGGGTCTGGGATTTACGGTGGGGTTTGTGGATGACTTCGAACCTGAATCACACGACCTACCGCTGGACAGTATCCTGAACGAAAACGGTTTGGTCTGGCCCGTGTAAATAACTC
>JAIFMP010000084.1 GCA_020048405.1 Hydrogenophaga sp. | reverse complement strand
TCACGCACAAGGAATCGTGGAGCGACAGGCACCCGTTCTACCGCATGAAGGTGAAGCTGAAGAAAGAAATCGTCACCCTGCGCGTGCCCGAGCTGGACCCCAACAAAACCGTGGGCCGCTACGTGAAGCCGCAGGACTGGAACGCCCTGCTGGCCGACCCGGACGTGGTGGTCATTGACACCCGCAACGATTACGAGGTGGCGGTGGGCACGTTCAAAGGGGCCATCAACCCGAACATCAAAACCTTCACCGAACTGCCCGCCTGGCTGGACGCTCAGCCGGGACTCGAAGCCGCCGCAGACGGCGAGGCCAAAAAAACCAAGGTGGCCATGTTCTGCACCGGCGGCATCCGCTGCGAAAAATCCACCGCGCTCATGAAAATGCGCGGTTTTGACGAGGTGTACCACCTGGAGGGCGGCATCCTGAAGTACCTGGAAGAGGTGCCGCCCGAACAAAGCACCTGGCAGGGCGAGTGCTTTGTGTTTGACGAACGCGTGAGCGTGGGCCATGGCCTGAAACCCGGCCCGCTGGAACTGTGCCGCGCCTGCCGCTGGCCACTGACCGAGGCCGACAAAGCGTCGCCTCACTACGTGAAGGGCGTGAGCTGCGCGCATTGCCACGACCTCCACACTCCCGAACAAAAAGCCAACCTGGCCGAGCGCCAGCGCCAGACCGAGCTGGCCCAGGCGCGGGGGGAGGTGCATGTGGGCGCCCGCATGGCCCGGCGCGGAGGCGACCTGGAAGGCTGAGGTGTGCCGCTTGCACCCAGGAGACTGGGTCAGGGGCTGTGGGCCCGCCCGGCGGCCTGTGCCAACATTTGTGCCGTGAATTCGTCGGCTGCAAAAAACGATTCCACCGCCAGTTCCTGCAGGGTCACGTCGTGGGGCGTGCCGAACACCGTCACCGTGCTGATGAAACTCAGCACCCCGGCCGGTGTGCGCAGTTGCAGGGGCAGCAGCACCCCACGGTGTTCATGGGCCAGTATGGGGCTGGGCGTAGCGGCGGGCTGGGGGTAAGCCAGTACCTCGTCCAGCAGGGCCTTCAGACCCAGCGGGTGCAGGCTGAGCCGCACCACATTGATGGGTGTTTGAAGCAGCGTTGGGTCCACCCCCTGCAAGAGCAGGTCCACCGCCCGATTGGTGGCCACCACGTTGTAGTGCCGGTCAACAACCAACGAGGGGTTGGGCTCGTGGCTGCGCAGCAGCAGGGCCAGAGATTGCTGGGCGGCAGCCATGTCGGGGTCGTCCAGCGTGCGCGTGCCGTACATGGGGGCAAAACCTGCCGCCATCAGCATGGGGTTTCGCTCGCGCAGCGGCACGTGCAGGCGGGCGGCCAGGCGCAGCACCATGTCGCGGCTGGGGTGGGCGCGCCCGGTTTCCAGAAAACTCAGGTGCCGGGTGGACAAATCTGCGTTGTGCGCCAACTCCTGTTGGCTCAGGTGACGGCGCAAGCGCCAGGTGCGCAGGTGCTGGCCAAAGCTGGCCGGAACGGCCTGATGTGGGGTGGCAGGTGCGCTGGCGGCTACAAGCTTGGCTGAGGTGTCGGTGCCCATGCAACCATCGTAAACCGCACCCGGCGCGCGCGCCTTTACCTCCGAGGTCATTGCAGGCATGACCTGGTGGCTCAACACTGGCTGCACTCAAGCTGTTTTGACAAGGCGCTCACATGCAACGCATCCTGCTGGTTCTGGCTGTTATTTTGTTGGGCGCAATCACCGCCGCTGCGCTGTGGCAGCACGGCTACTGGGGCCTGTTGGCTGGCCAGTTTGAAACCTGGGGTGGTGTCCAGGTGCTGGTTGATCTGGCCATTGCGTTGACCTTGGTGCTGGTGTGGATGTGGCGTGACGCGCAAGCCACCGGCCGCAACGTGTGGCCCTGGGTGGTGCTGACGTTGGTGGGCGGTTCGTTTGGGCCGCTGGGCTATCTCCTGACGCGGCAGGCCCACTCTCCACTCCCGCCCACCACAATGCCTTCAGACTGACTCAGGTATGAAAATGCCACCTGACGCTTGATGGACGTCATTCAGTGCTACTCAATTAACAATGAACTCGACGCGCTCAGTTGCGAACGCACGCACCCGCGTGGTCCAAATCTGCTGATGTTGCAAGCGTGGCGTTGTGGTGCGCCACCAACTGCTGGGGCGTCACGTGGGCATTGTCGGCGCTGGTGTGGGCATCAGCCTCCTGCGTCAGTTCACCCGCGCCAACAACTGGCGCACACCAAAGCTGACCAGCAGCACGCCAAACAGGGATTCAAAGTACACCTTGAAGCGCCTGAACGCCGCGCTCGCTCTGGGTGTTGACAGCACCAGTACCACGACGCTGAACCACAGCGCTGCCACCACCAACACGGCCGCCAGCATGGCCAGCAGCAGCATGAAGCTGGCGTTGGCCGGTGCTGCCGACGACAGGGCCGATGCGTAATAAATGGCCGCTTTCGGGTTGGCCATGGTGGTGGACAGACCTTTTGAAAAGTAGCCGATCCACGAGCCCGATGCAGATTGCGTGCCGGACTCGGGCAGCGGATTGCGCGCGTTTCGCAGCAAGCCCACACCCAGCCACAACAGGTACAGCGCACCCAGGGTTTTGATGAGCAGGAACAGCGACGGGAACAGCGCAAACAGCGCACCCACGCCCAACAGGGCTGCACCGGCCCAAATGCCGTTGCCCAGCACCACCCCCGCAGCCACTGCCGCTGCGCTGCGGCGCGAACCAGTGACCGCTGTGTAGGTCACCGCCACAAAGTCCGGCCCTGGGCTCATGATGCCAAGGCAGGCAATGGTGGCAACGGTGGCAATGGCGATCAGTGTTCCCATGAACGGTGCTCCAGATTGAGTGTGGCGACAAGAGACGATACGCGTTTCAGCGCCGATGCCCCGGCGCGGCGCTGCATGCTCAAACCTCTGCTGGCTGGCTGATGGACGGCGGGAGGATGTGTTCAGGCGCTGCAGCCACCTCGTCTTCGGACAAATCGATCTGCACCCCCATTGACAGCAGCGTGCTGGCCGGCAGGCCGAACATGCGTTTGAACGTGCTGCTGAGGTGCGCAGAGCTGGCGAACCCGGCAGCGTGGGCGGCTTCGGTCAAGTTGCCACCTGCTGCGACGGTGCGCATCACAGCTGCCATTCGCCGCCAAAGCCGATAGCGGCGGAACGGCAGTCCGACCTCGGCAACGAAGCGAGCGCGGAAGCGAGATGGTGACAGGCAGGCCAGATCGGCGGCATCCTGCTGGCGGTCGAAGACTGCGGCGTCACGTTCGATCGCACGCACGACCCGTGCTATGCGCGCATCCCTGGGTAATTGGGACGTCAGCCCAAAAGCAGATAAAGCCTCATCGAGTCCAAGCTGTGGGCCCGCCAGCCGAAGTCGCTCGCGGCTGTGCAGCAACTCCACTTGGGTCGTCGGGTGCTGACGGTCGGTGAGTGGATCCAGGTACAAAAAAGCCATTGGCCCGCTGCTTTGCAGGTGATGCAAGGTCTCCGAAGGGATGACGCTCACCCATTCTGAACGCCAATCCGACCAACCCCCTTTTTTGTCCCATGTCCGCAGCTCAAATGGCTGCTGAAGGGACACCGCGATGGTCGTTGCCGCGTTCAGGTGTGGCGACAGGTCGAGCCCGGGGCCGACATACATCGCGCGCGCTGGGCCTACGCAGATGCGCGGCAACACAGGCGATTCTTGAAAGCCTGCAACGTCCTTGCTGGAGATGATGACCGCATCGAAATCGCTTTGGGTGTTCTCCATGCAAGACAGTCCTGTTTTTTTCGCAATAGCCGAATGCACAGCCATCGGCACCGGCTCGGTTGCGCACCCCAACATTGTGACAACCTGGTTGAGCTTTTTTCATCTCACCGCCGTTGGCCGGAACGGGCGCCGTGCCGCCAGTGTGCCGTTGTGCCGTGCGTCAACGCTGTGGTCACGCTTGCTGAGGTTCCTGCCGTGAAAAAGTCCACCGATGCTCAGGATTGCCCTGGCGGCGCGTCAGTGGGTACAGCTGCCTGGGGCCGCGCCTGCGGCGGACGTCTGACGTTGGCGGAACAGTGCCGCTTGGCCATGCAGACCGTTGTTGCCCAGTTACGTTTGCATTTGCGAGTACCCAACACGGCGTTCGATAACCCTCGGCGACGCTGGAGTCGCCTGGACCCGGAAAGCATCGAACTGCCCGACACGTCAACGGTGGCCCGTGCGTTGGAGTTGGTGCAGCAGTCGACGCCGTTATGGCTGTGCCGACACAGCCTGAGGACATGGTCGTGGGCCGCGCTGCTTGCACAAGCGGATGACCTGCGGCCTGACGCTGAGGTGCTGGCCATCTCATGCCTGTTGCACGACCTGGCGCTGCTGCCGTCCCATCAGTCGGCAGGGGCCCTGCGGTGTCCTTGCTTTGCGATTGGGGGCGGTCAGCGTGCGCACCTGTTTCTGAAGGAGCATGGTTGGGCAGATGCCCGTGCGATGGCTGTCGAAGAAGCGATCTGTCTTCACATGAACCCGCGGGTCATGCTGGACGCGGGAGTCGAAGCTCACCTGCTCCACGAAGCCGCTGCCATGGATGTCGTGGGTGCGCGGATGGGCGAGATTGACACCCTGTCGAGACAGGCTGTTTTTGACCGCTACCCGCGCACGGGCTTCGTGCAACAAATGGCCGAGGCGATGCGACAACAGGCGGACCAGGCACCCGACACCCGTGTCCACCTGCTGTGGCGAATGGGTTTTGAACGGGCCATCCGCCGATCCAAATGGCCCGAGTGATGTGTGCACCTGCCTGAACACGCTGGCCGACCTACTTCGTTAACCGAGAGGAAACCCATGAAATACATCTCCATCGTCTCGCTGCTGGTTGCCGGCATCATTCACTTGTTGCCCGTGCCCGGCGTTGCCGGGACAGGTGTCCTGGCCCGGCTGTACGGCATAGAAGTGAGTGATCCGAACACGGCCATTCTTTTGCAGCACCGGGCACTGCTGTTCGGCGTGTTGGGTGTGCTCATGCTGAGTGCCATTGCGATGCCCTGGCTTCGGGTCACGGCGTTGACCGTTGGGCTGTTCAGTGCAGCAAGTTTCATCGTCGTTGCCATGGTTGTCGGCGGGTACAACGCGGCTATCGGCAGGGTGGTGGTCGCTGATGTGGTGGCGTCGCTCTTGCTGGCTGCGGGCCTCGTCGCCGAGATATGGCTGATCAACAGAAAGACGTCGTAGAACTCATTGACTTCGTGGGCCTGGCCATCTGTGTCCGCGACCTGAACACCTGGTGGTGTTGCAAGTGGCATGCGTGGGTGCATTGTGGTTGCGCTGTGCCTCTGGGTGCGGCGCAACGCAAAATAGCGTGCAGGTTGGTTTCCCAGCCAACTTTGTACGATTTTTCATCACAGCAGGAGACACACATGGGCCACATGATTTCATTCCAACGCCCCGACGGGCAAACCGTACAAGGCTATTTGGCCGAGGCCGCCAACCCCGTGGGGGCGCTGGTGGTGATTCAGGAATGGTGGGGGCTGAACGACCAGATTAAGGGCGTGGCCGACCGTGCCGCCGCTGCGGGCTTCACCGCGCTGGTGCCTGACCTGTACCGTGGCAAGGCCACGGTGGAAGCCGAAGAGGCCCACCACCTGATGGACGGGCTGAACTTTGGCGAGGCCGCCGGGCAGGACGTTCGTGGTGCCGTGCAGCACCTCAAGTCACTCAAACTGGGCAGTGGCAAAGTGGGCGTGACGGGCTTTTGCATGGGCGGGGCTCTGACGCTGCTGGCCTCCACCATGACGCCGGAACTGGATGCCGCCGTGGTGTGGTACGGCATGCCCCCGCTGGAATACGTGAATGCCTCCAACATCAAGGCCCCGCTGATGGCGCACTGGGCCACGCAAGACCAGGCTTTTCCCATTGCCAATGTCGATGCACTGGACGCCAAGCTGGCCGAGGCCGGTGTGCGTTACGAGCCCCACCGCTATTTGGCGCACCACGCCTTTGCCAATGAAACCGCACAGGGCGCGGCCCGCATAGCCGCCACGCAGTACGACGCGGCCTGGGCCCAACTGGCGTGGGACCGCAGCATGCGGTTTCTGGGGCAGCACCTGGGCTGAACCCGCTGAGCCACCGCTCTCCAATGCGTCAGCAGTTGGGGCGGCGGTGGTCAGCCGTTTGGGTGTCTCGGTAAGGCATGCCCGGGTCGCGCAGGGCGCGGTGCTTGGTCACCCGGCCAGCCAACGAGCTGGGCAACAGCTCGCGCCGCATCAGCCTGACCACGGCTGATTCGTTGAGCCCAAACTGCTGCTCAATGGTCTCGAACGTGGTGCGGTCTTCCCACGCCATTTGAATGACGCGTGACACATCGCCGGGTGGCAGGGCGCTGGAGCTGTTCACGCTGCGTTCTCAGGCGCTTTGCGGGCCAATTCAAAGTCCGGGTGCTGCCCTGTCAGCAACAAAAACATCGCAAACACGGGGCCTTGCATGTTGCGGTCGTCTGTCGGGCTTTCCAGCGCCTGCCAGGTGCGCGATTGCAGGCCACCCCGGCTGCCGGTTTGCAGCGAATAGCCCAACAGCTCGGCGGCTTGCGCCTGGTTCAGACCGGCGGCCAAGCGGGCGGCTTTGAGCTGCTCGCCGCTGGGCGAGGGCATGGCCAGTTGGATGGGTGTGGACGCGGGAGTGCGAGCCGACATGGGTTCACTTGCCCTGCAGTTTGTCTTGGGTGCGGGTGTCAAAGTCGCTGGCGTCGTGCCGCTCGTGCAGCTGGTGCTCCAGCGGGCCGGTGGCGCGGTTGACCATGCGGCCGCGCTGCACGGCAGGGCGCTTTGCAATCTCGTCGGCCCAGCGGATGACGTGTGTGTATTCGTGCACCGACAAAAACTCGCCCGCTTCGTAGGTCAGGCCCTTGACTGTGGCGCCGTACCAGGGCCAGGTGGCGATGTCTGCAATGGAGTAGTCGTCACCCGCCAGGTAGCGGCTCTCGGCCAGGCGGCGGTTGAGCACGTCCAGTTGCCGCTTCACTTCCATGGCAAAGCGGTTGATGGGGTACTCCATTTTGCTGGGCGCGTAGGCATAAAAGTGACCAAAGCCGCCGCCCAGGTAGGGCGCGCTGCCCATTTGCCAGAACAGCCAGTTCATGCACTCCACCTTCTGGCGCCCGGTGGGCAGAAAGGCACCAAACTTTTCAGCCAGGTACAGCAGGATGGACCCTGATTCGAACACCCGTATGGGCTCGGGGCCGCTGCGGTCCATCAGTGCCGGAATTTTGGAGTTGGGGTTCACATCCACAAACCCGCTGCCGAACTGCTCGCCCTGGTGAATGCGGATCAGCCACGCGTCGTACTCAGCGCCGGTGTGGCCCAAGGCCAGCAGTTCTTCCAGCATCACGCCCACTTTCACGCCATTCGGCGTGGCCAGCGAATAGAGCTGCAGCGGGTGTTTGCCCACCGGCAACTCTTTGTCGTGCGTGGCACCGGCAATGGGCCGGTTGATGTTGGCGAACTGGCCGCCGTTGGCCTGGTCCCAAGTCCAAACGCGGGGAGGGGTGT
>JAIFMP010000006.1 GCA_020048405.1 Hydrogenophaga sp. | reverse complement strand
CACCGGCCAGCGGCAGCCGGATGGCGGGCCACTCCACCCGCCAGAAGGCGCGCCACGGCGTGGCCCCCAGCGTGCGGGCAGCGGCCAGGCGAGATGCACTGACCTGCCCCAGCGCATCGACCCCGGCACGCACCACCAGACACAGGTTGAAAAACACATTGCCAATCACCAGGAGCCAGGGGGTGTCTTCCAGCTCCAGGCCCAGAGGCACGGCCCAGTGGCCATTGGGCCCCCACAGCGCCAGCACGCCCAGCGCGGCCACCAGTGTGGGCACCACAAAGGGCAACATCAGCAGCCGCAACACCACCTGGCGGCCTGCAAAGTGGTAGCGGGCCAGCACCCAGGCCACAGGCAGGCCCAGCGCGAACGTGAACGCGGTGCTGATGCCCGCCTGCGCCATCGACCACAGCAGCCGAAACCGCAGGTGGGCATCGGCCCACACGCCCCACACCGTGAGCGGAGGCTGGCCCGTGAGCGCCGCCGTGCCGAGCTCAGGGTGCGCACCTTCCCACAACAGGCGCATCAATGGCGCGGCCACCACCACCGCCACAAAGAGCAGCGGGGGCAGCAGCAGTGCACGGGGCAGCCTGGCCGCCAGGCCCATGGGGTTTACTTCAGCACCACCTGAGTCCAGCGGGCGACCCAGGCGGGGGTTTGCGCGGCCATTTGGTCGGTGCTGGGGTTGTCAAACGCAGTGGGTGTAGGTGCATGGCGCATCACATCAGCGGCAGCCACACCGGGGGTGGCGGGCAACATCCACATGGTGGTTTGCAGGGCCTGCTGCACGGTGGCGCTGCGCAAGAATTCGATAGCCTGCTTGCCGCCTTTGACCAGCGCAACGCCTTCCACCTGTTGAAACACAGCGCCTTTGAGGCTCAGGCTCGCGGTCGGCGCGTCGCTGAGTTTGGTCTTGCTGTAGAACACCTCGGCGGCGGGGCTGCTGGCGTAGCTGACCACGATGGGGCGCTTGCCACCGCTTTTACTGAAGTCGGTGTAGTAGGCCTCGCTCCAGCCCTTGGCCACTTTCACGCCATTGGCGCGCAGCTTGGCCCACCAGTCGAACGCGGCCTCTTCACCCAGCCCGGCAATGGTGGCCGCCAGAAACGACAGGCCAGGGCTGGAAGTGGCGGGGTGTTGCACCACCAGCAGGTTTTTGTAGGCGGGCAGGGTCAGGTCTTGCAGGCTGGTGGGCAGGGCCAGGCCGCTTTTGGCGAACCAGGCTTTGTCAATGTTGAGCGTGACGTAACCATGGTCCACCGGCACCAGCGGCGCAGGCAGGCTGACCGCCGACGGGGCGGTGGCCGCCGGGCCTGCATAAGGGGCCAAGACACCCGCCGCAAGGGCTTTGCCCGCCAGCGCGTTGTCAATGCCGTACACCACATCGGCCACGGGGTTGGCGCGGGTGAGGATGAGTTTGTTGAGCATTTCGCCCGCATCGCCACCTTTGACGATGCTGAGCTTCACGCCAGCCGACTTTTCGAAACCCGCCAGCAGCTCTTTGGGCAGATCGAACGAGCTGTGGGTGAGCACACGCAGGGTGGGCGGTGCGGCCTGCGCCCACAGCGGCGCACCGGCCAGACCCACACCAGCGGCCAGCGCCAGCAGGCCACGGCGCGACAGCCCACGAGTGGGCACAACAGAAGTCAAAGAAGTGAGGGACGTGAGAGACACAAGCGGCTCCTGGTGCAGTGCCTGCCCCGGGCAAACACCCGGCGCGGCAAGCGCAAGAGCCGGGCTGCCAGCAGCCCTGCACCGGGCGGGGCCGGTGGCTCTTCACGCTCCCTACGCTGGCATTGCCCAGATCAGGTGGTTGGGGACTTTCTCAGCCGCCGCACCCCATGTGCAGCAACACCCCCGGTGAAGCGACGGATTTTAGCTGCCGGACCTTGACCGCACGCGCCCAGAGGCCAACCAACCAGATCCACATCGCTTTGGCGGTGAACCGGTCAGACCCACGGATGGGCTCAACCCTGTCAAACCGTGCGGGCAAGCCACCGGTCTCGGGCCGGCCCCAAGCCCCCCTATGGGTCACCCCACCTGTTCGGCTGATGGGCTGACACTCCTGACGCATACGCGGTTTCGGCCTGCTTCTTTGGCCTGGTACATGGCGGCATCGGCGGCTTCGAGCACTTCGCTTTGCAGCGCGGTCTTGCCACTGAACACCACCAGGCCAATGCTCGCCGTGCAGTGGTGCACCACTTGTTGGGTTGTTCCGTCTTCCTGCACCGCCGACAGCACGTAAGGCTCAGCCAGGCGCTCGCGAATTTTCTCGGCCACGGCACTGGCCTGATGGGCAGACTGAGCGGGGTCCGTGCTCAACTCACCGACCAGCACCACGAACTCGTCTCCACCGAAACGTGCCACGGTATCCATTTGCCGCACACATGCCTGCAAGCGACTGCCCACTTCAACCAGCAACAGGTCGCCCACCGCGTGACCATGCAGGTCATTCAGGGGTTTGAAGTTGTCGAGGTCCAGAAACATCAACGCCCCAAGCGAGGCCGAACGCTTGCTTGCAGCCAGGGCCTGAGCCAGGCGGTCATCGAGCAAGCGGCGGTTGGCCAGCTTGGTGAGCGGGTCAAAAAAAGCCAATTGGCGCACCTGCTCCTCGAGCAATTTACGCCGGGTGATTTCGCGGGTGATGCCGTGATAGCCCACCACATTCCCGGAAGCGTCAACCTCGGCCCTTGAAATCACTTCGCCCCAAATCTCGCGGCCGTCCTTGCAGCGGTGCGGTGCCTCGAAACTGACAAACGGCTGCCTGCTGCCCGATTCGCGCCCTCGGCTGCTGGCTGCCAGCTCCGCCTGAACTTGCTCGGCACCCTTTACCGTGAACAGCGAGAACACATGGTGCCCCACCACCTCGCTGGCCTTGAACCCACGCAAAAGCTCATCTGCCGGACTGATGTAGGTGATCATCAGGTCGCGGTCCACCTTCCAGAGCACGTCTCGGGTGTCTTCGGTCAGCTGACGGTACAGAGCTTCGCTGTCGTGCAGGGCGCGGGTGCGTTCCTCGACCAGGGCTTCGAGTGCGCGGTTCTTTTGGAGCAGCGACTTCATGGGGTAAACCTCGCCGTCCTGCACCATGGGGTAGGGAATGGAAATGCCGCTGTGCACAATTTTCCATGCCTCGCCTTCGAGCCGAAAGATCAGCACCAGGCGCGCCACCTCGTTGGCCAGCACATGATCTGCCATGGGCAGGTGAATGTGAAAAAACGCAGTGGCCACCACCACATCGGCGCTGATGTCTTGCAGGTGCACGTCCAACATTTCGATGCGGATGGGGCTGGGCACCTGGGCAAAGTCTTGCCGGGTGATGTCTTGCCAAGCCCGAACGTCTTTCACCAGAAAATCGCCGCCGCCGGTGTAACCGCTGAAGTTGTCACTGAACCGACCGACAAGCCTCGCGTCGCGCCCGGCGTACATCGCGATGTAATCATCCAGCAGAGAGCGGATGAGCGTGTCGCGGCTTGCAGCACTGGTGGATGTGTTCACGGGTCTCTCCTGTGGGTCTGGACCATTATGACCACGCAACGCGGGCTGACACGCCTCCGCGCCTGGGAATGGCCTGGACACCGTCCGTCATCAGTCGGCTCCACCTCATGCCCCCCGATACGTCTCCAGATGGATGCTGGTTTCGGTGTTGCTGATGCCTTTGACCAGCCGGATGCGCTCCAGCACCTTGGACAGCTCGGCCAGGTTGGCGGCGCGCAACTCGGCCAGCAAATCCCAGCGGCCATTGGTGTCGTGCAGGGTGGCCACGCCGGGTTCGCCCAGCAGGCTGGCAATCACGGCGCGGGTGGTATTGCCCTCTACGGCAATGCTCATCCAGGCGCGGATGTCGTTGGGCTGCGCATCCGGGCGCAGGCGCACGGTGTAGCCCACGATCACGCCCGTGTCTTCCAGCCGGGTGATGCGGTTGGTGACGGTACCGCGCGACACGTTCAGTTTGGTTGCGAGCGTGGCCACCGTGGAACGGGCGTCCTGGCGCAGCAGGGCAATCAGGCGTTGGTCGGTATCGTCCATGAACAATCCATCATTTCGTCAGATACAGCTGACGTTTTGCCATATTTTTGTCCAAATTTGCAATGAACTGCTGCTTTTTATTGTTTGGCTGTGTCCGCACACTTGCCTGTCGGGATTCAAACCCCACTCCGCCGCGACACACACCGAGACAACACCATGCGCACAGCAGCCACGACCGCCCACACCCTGCCCACCCGTTTCCTCAGCCCCGCCGACGTGGCTGAACTGGTCGGCCAGAAAGGCTTGCCTGTCTGCCTGAGTGAGATGGCCCACGCCATCGAGCAAGACTTTTTGCGCTGGCCCGACTTTGACAAAACCGCCCGCGTGGCCGCGCATTCCGACGTGGGCGTGATCGAGCTGATGCCCATTGCCGATGCACACCAATACGCCTTCAAGTACGTGAACGGCCACCCTGGCAACGGGCAGCACCACCTGCCCACCGTCATGGCGTTTGGCGTGCTGGCCGATGTGGCCACCGGCACCCCGCTGCTGGTGAGTGAGCTGACGCTGACCACCGCGCTGCGCACTGCGGCCACGTCGGCCCTGGCCGCCCGCACCCTGGCCCGCCCCGGCAGCCGCACCATGGCGCTGATTGGCAATGGTGCCCAAAGCGAATTTCAGGCGCTGGCGTTCCAGCACCTGGTGGGCATCACCCACCTGCGGGTGTTTGACGTGGATGCCGCCGCCAGCGCCAAGCTGGTGCGCAACCTGGGGCACACCGGTTTGCACATCACCGTGTGCCACAGCACGGCCCACGCGGTGCAGGGTGCAGACATCGTGACCACGGTGACGGCCGACAAAACCAACGCCACCATCCTCACCGCTGACCTGCTGGCACCCGGCATGCACATCAACGCGGTGGGCGGCGACTGCCCCGGCAAAACCGAGTTGCACGCCGACGTGTTGACCGCCGCCCGCGTGTTTGTGGAATACGAGCCACAAACACGCGTTGAAGGCGACCTGCAGCAAATGCCCGCCGACTTCTGTGTGACCGAACTCTGGCGCGTGCTGAGCGGCCAAGCCACAGGCCGCCAGAACGAAGCCGACATCACCGTGTTCGACTCGGTGGGGTTTGCGCTGGAAGACTACAGCGCCCTGCGCTACCTGGCCCGCGTGGCCGAGCAGCTCGATTTGGGCACCCAACTCCCGCTGATTCCCGCGCTGGCCAACCCGCGAGATCTGTTTGCGCTGGTCAAGCCCGTGCAAGCGGCCGCCCCCACCGCCTCCGAAGCAATCAACACGCCCGAGTTGGTGTAAGGTTTCCCTGCACTTTTCGGGGAACCTGATGATCCGTTCAGACATTCAAGGCGTGAGCCTGATCGGCGTGCCGACCGACGTGGGCGCAGGCACACGCGGCGCCCGCATGGGCCCCGAGGCCCTGCGCGTGGCGGGGCTGGCGCAAGCCATTGAAGCCTTCGGCCACCACGTGCGCGACTGCGGCAACCTGAGTGGCCCACCCAACCCGTGGCAACCCGCGGTGAACGGCTACCGCCACCTGCCCGAGGTGGCGGCGTGGAACCGCGCGCTGCACGACGCGACTTTTGAGCAACTGCAAGACCACCGCCTGCCCATCATGCTGGGCGGCGACCACTGCCTGGGGCTGGGCAGCATCAGCGCCGTGGCGCGCCACTGCAAAGCCACAGGCAAAAAACTGCGCGTGCTGTGGCTCGACGCCCACGCCGACTTCAACACCGCCACCCTCACGCCCAGCGGCAACATCCACGGTATGCCAGTGGCCTGCCTGTGCGGCCACGGCCCGGCCGAACTGGTGGACATGGGCGGCCCCGGCCACCGGCTCAGCCCCAAAGACATCCGGCAAATTGGGATTCGGAGCGTGGACGAGGGCGAAAAGCGCATGCTGGCCGAGTGGGGCATTGAGGTGTTCGACATGCGCTACATCGACGAAATGGGCATGCGCCACACCATGGAACTGGCCCTGGCCTTGGTGGATGCCAACACCCACCTGCATGTGAGCCTGGACGTGGACTTTCTCGACCCCGACATCGCTCCTGGCGTGGGCACCACCGTGCGCGGCGGCCCCACCTACCGTGAAGCGCAGTTGTGCATGGAAATGATTGCTGACACCGGCCGCCTGGCCTCGCTGGACGTGGTGGAACTCAACCCCGCGCTGGATGTCCGCAACCAGACCGCCGAGCTGGCTGTCGACCTGATTGAAAGCCTGTTTGGCAAAAGCACCCTGATGCGGGTGCGGGGCTGATGCTGTCACCTTGGCGTCACACCGGTGGTATTGCCCAGCGCTGCCTTCGGGCAAGCCCTCTGAGGCCAAGCGAAACAGCGGTGCTATGCTGATTTCTTTTGTGGAATGCGTGCGGCACGTTTCTCGCTTTACCAGCGAAGACTGACCGCGCAAACGTTTGTGTCACCTGTTCAACCTCAACCTTGGAGTGCATTGCATGTTGAAAAAGTCCCTGCTGCTGGGCGCCGTGGCCCTTGCCATGAGCGTGTCCGTTTCGGCCAAAGAGTGGAAAGAGGTCCGCGTGGCCATCGACCCCACCTACAAACCTTTCACTTTCAAGACCGCTGATGGCAAGCCCACCGGTTTTGACGTGGACATTGCACAGGCTTTGTGCGATGAAATGAAGGCCAAGTGCGTGTTCGTCGAACAGGTGTGGGACAGCATGATCCCTGGCCTGACTGCCAAGAAGTACGACACCATCATTTCGTCGATGTCCATCACCGAAGAGCGCAAGCGCCAGGTGGACTTCACCACCAAGTACTACAACACCCTGTCTCAGATCGTCGTCAAGAGCGACATCAAGACCGACGGCACACCCGCCAGCCTGAAGGGCAAAAAAATCGGCGTGCTGAAGGGCTCCACACAAGAGAAATACGCCATGGGCGAGCTGAAAAAAGCTGGCGTCAACGTGGTGAACTACGAAGCGCAAGACCAGGTGTACCTGGACATCAAAGCCGGTCGCCTCGATGGCACCGTGGCCGACATCATGGAAGTCAAGGGCGGCTTCCTGGACACGCCCGACGGCAAAGGCTACGTGTTTGTGGGCCAACCGCTGAAGTTCCCCAAGTACTTCGGTGAAGGTGCCGGTGCGGCGGTGCGCAAGTCTGACAAAGACTTGAAGGAAGCCCTGAACAAGGGCATTTCTGCCATCCGCGCCAGCGGCAAGTGGAAGCAAATCAGCGACAAATACTTCCCAGGTACCGACATCTGGGGCGACTGATTTCGGTCACCCCGGCCCTGCCATCACTGTTTGACCCCAGCAACAGCCCCACCGCATGACCCCTTACCTGCTGAGCATTCTTCAAGGCGCCGTTCTGGTGCTGGAAGTGGCATTGGGTTCGCTGGTGGTGGCGGTGGTGCTGGGTCTGGTGGGGGCCATGGCCAAGCTGTCGGGCCACAAGCCAGCCGTGTGGCTTGCCACCATTTATTCCACCCTCATTCGCGGCATCCCCGACCTGGTGTTGATGCTGCTCATTTTTTACGGCGGCCAGATCGGACTGAACTGGACGCTGGAAGCCCTGGGCTCTGAGGGCTACATTGAGATCGACCCCTTTGTGGCGGGGGTGCTGACCATTGGTTTCATCTACGGCGCGTACATGACCGAAACTTTCCGGGGCGCCATCCTGGCCATTCCCCCGGGGCAAATGGAAGCGGGGGTGGCCTATGGCATGCGCCCCATGCAGGTGTTTTTACGCATCACGCTCCCGCAAATGGTGCGCCTGGCCCTGCCCGGCTTCACCAACAACTGGCTGGTGCTGATGAAGGCCACCGCACTGGTGTCGCTGCTGGGCCTGCAAGACATGACCTACCTGGCCAAACAGGCCGGGGCTGCCGCGCGCGGCGACATTGCCAATGCGCCGCTGCTGTTCTTGGCCTTTGCCGGGCTGCTGTACCTGGTGTTCACCAGCGTGTCTCTGGTGCTGCTGCGCATGCTGGAGCGGCGCTACTCCATGGGCGTGAAGCGAGGCACGCTGTAACCCATGGAATTTGAAGTCATTTTCCGGCCGGAGAACCTGCAGCAGTTCTGGGAAGGCACCGTCAATGCGATGGCCTTGCTGGTGTCATCGCTCATCGTTGGCGGGTTGCTATCGTTGCCGCTGGCCGTGGCGCGGGTGTCGAGCAACCGCTGGATCAGCGGTCCGGTGTGGCTGTTCACCTACGTGCTGCGCGGCACACCGTTGCTGATTCAGGTCTACCTCATTTACTTTGGCCTGGGGCAGTTGGAATACATCCAGGCACGTTGGGACGACAGCTGGCCCTGGACGTGGTTCAAGGAGCCCTTCTTTTGCGCCATGCTAGCTTTTGCCCTCAACACCTGCGCCTACACGGTGGAGCTGCTCGCCGGTGCCATCCGCGACACCGGCCATGGTGAAGTGGAAGCAGCGCAGGCCATGGGCATGACGCGCTGGACCACCATGCGCCGCATTCTGTTGCCGTCTGCCATGCGCCGCAGTTTGCCGGGCTACAGCAACGAAGTGATCATGATGTTGCACAGCACCTCACTGGCCAGCGCCGTGCCCGCGCTGCTCGACATCACCGGTGCGGCACGCAACATCTACTCTGACTTTTACCTGCCGTTTGAGGCCTTCATCACCGCCGGGGTGATCTACGCCACCCTCACGCTGATGTTGGTGGGCCTGTTCAAACTGGCCGAGCGGCGTTGGCTGGTGCATCTCGCGCCACGCAGCCACTGATTTATATACTTTTTTAGCACCTACCGCTTGCTGGTATTGGATTTTTAGCTATTAACCTGAATGCATCCACACCCCATGCGCGTGACTGAACACCCCCTCATTTCACCAGCCATCGGCACGCAGCGCACCTTGGTCAGCCAGCACTTTGGTGTTGTTGATGCCCGCCCGAAGGTGGTGCTGCAGGCCAGCCTGCATGCCGACGAACTGCCGGGCATGTTGGTGCTGCACCACCTGCGCGGCCTGTTGCAAGCGGCCGAGGCGCAGGGCCGCATCAGCGGCGAGGTGGTGCTGGTACCCATGGCCAACCCCATTGGCCTGAACCAGACGGTGCTGCACAGCCAGTTGGGCCGGTTCGAGCTGGCCAGCGCCGACAACTTCAACCGCAGCTACCCCCCGTTTGCCGACTGGCTGACGGAAGACGGCCACGCCGTGGCCCCGCTTCTGACTGCCGACCCAGCGGCCAACGTGGCCACCATCCGCGCCGCCATGCACGCCGCACTGGACCGGCACGCGCCCGTCACCGAGCTGGACAGCCTGCGCCACACCCTGATGCACCTGGCCTGCGATGCCGATGTGACGCTGGACCTGCACTGCGACTTTGAAGCCGCCATGCACCTCTACACCGAGCCCCCCTGTGCCGACAAGCTGCTGCCGCTGGCCGCCCTGCTGGGTGCCCGCGCCGTGCTGCTGGCCGAAGGTTCGGGCGGGCGTTGTTATGACGAAGCCCTGAGCGGCGTGTGGTGGCAGTTGCGCCAGAAGCTGGCAGTGACCGAAGGCCAGGCGTTTGTCGACTCACACCCCTTCCCGCAGGGCTGCGCCAGCACCACCGTGGAACTGCGCGGCCAGACTGACGTGCGCCACGACCTGGCCCAGGCCGATGCCGCCGCCCTGCTGGCCTACCTGACGCTGCTGGGCGCGGTGACTGGCCCTGAGCCCGATGTGCCCGCCCTGCCCTGCCAACCCACCCCGCTGGCTGGCACCCAGGTGCTGATGGCCCCGCACAGTGGCGTGCTGACCTACCTCAAGCACCCCGGCGACGACATTGCCGTGGGCGACGTGGTGGCGGAAGTCATACACCCCGCTACCGGCCAAACCAGCCCCGTGGTGTCCACCGTCAACGGTGTGCTGTACGCCCGCCACATCGTCCGCTGGGCCACCACCGGGTTGGAGGTGGGCAAGATTTCAGGTGCCCAGGCCTTTCGCACCGGACCGTTGCTCAGCGCCTGAGCACAACGGCCGCCAACGCACACTTCACTGTCACACCCCATGAGCCACAAACTCGACGTCATTGACATCCACAAGCGATACGGCAGCCACGAGGTGCTCAAAGGCGTGTCCCTCACGGCCAAGGCGGGCGACTGCGTCAGCATCATTGGTTCCAGCGGCTCCGGCAAAAGCACGTTCTTGCGCTGCATCAACCTGCTGGAGCGGCCCAACACCGGCACCATCAGCGTGGCGGGGCAACCACTGGAACTGGTCATGGCCAAAGACGGCATGCTGAAAGCTGCCAGCGACAAGCAGCTGCAGACCATGCGCTGCAAACTGGCCATGGTGTTCCAGCACTTCAACCTCTGGAGCCACCTGACGGTGCTCGAAAACATCATGGAAGCCCCGGTGCAGGTGCTGGGCATCTCCAAGGCCGAGGCCGAAGCGCGTGCCCACAAATACCTGGCCAAAGTGGGCCTGGCCGGTGACGGCAAGACCAAAGTGGAAGGGCATTACCCCTCACACCTGTCCGGCGGCATGCAGCAGCGCGTGGCCATTGCCCGCGCACTGGCCATGGAGCCCGAGGTGATGCTGTTCGACGAACCCACCTCGGCACTGGACCCCGAACTGGTGGGCGAGGTGCTGCGTGTGATGAAAGCACTGGCCGAAGAAGGCCGCACCATGGTGGTGGTGACGCACGAAATGGGCTTTGCCCGCGAGGTGTCCAACCACGTCATGTTCCTGCACAAGGGTGTGGTGGAAGATCAGGGCAACCCGCGCGAGGTACTGGCCAACCCCAGCAGCGAGCGCCTGCGGCAGTTTCTGTCGGGCAACCTGAAGTGACGGCCGGACACGTCCAGCCCGCTGGTGCGGCATGGGTACACCGGGCCATTGGCCTGATTCAGGCCGACTACCAGCGCAGCGCCGACACACACCTGATTGCGCTGCCCCTTGAGCCTTACCGCGGTGCGGGCATCGACCTCTACTTCAAAGACGAAAGCACCCACCCCACGGGCAGCTTGAAACACCGGTTGGCGCGCTCGCTGTTTCTGTATGCGCTGTGCAATGGTTGGGTGCGTGAGGGCACCACAGTGGTCGAAGCCAGCAGTGGCAGCACCGCTGTCAGCGAGGCCTACTTTGCGCAGCTGCTGGGTTTGCCCTTTGTGGCCGTGATGCCGCGCAGCACCTCACCGGAAAAGGTGGACCTCATCACGTTCTACGGCGGGCGCTGCCATTTTGTGGACAACGCTGCGCAGGTGTACGACGCCGCCCGACAGGTGGCCGCCGACACCGGTGGCCATTACATGGACCAGTTCACCCACGCCGAGCGGGCCACCGACTGGCGGGGCAACAACAACATCGCCCAGAGCATGTTCAGTCAGATGGCGCACGAGCGCCACCCCGTGCCCTGCTGGGTGGTGGTGGGCGCGGGCACCGGGGGCACCAGCGCCACCATTGGCCGCTTCATCCGCTACCAGATGCATCACACACAGTTGTGTGTGGCTGAACCTGAAGGCTCGGTGTTCAGCGCCTACCACCGCAGTGGCGATGCCACGCTGCAAGCGCCGGGTTCGCGCATCGAGGGCATTGGCCGCCCCAGGGTGGAGGCGAGCTTCATCCGCACACTGATCGACCGCATGATCGACGTGCCCGACGTGGACAGCCTGGCCGCCATGCACTCGCTGGGGCGACTGCTGGGCCGCAGGCTCGGGCCCAGTACAGGAACCAACTTTGCTGCCATGCTGACACTGGCCAATGAGATGCGGGAGCGGGGTGAACGGGGCTCGGTGATGTCGCTCATTTGCGATGGCGGCGAGCGCTACCAGCACAACTACCACGACCCGGCCTGGGTGCAACAGCACTTCGGCCAACTGGTGGTCGAAAGCCCGGTGTTGACCAGGCTCTGAAATTCAAGCCAAAAATGCCTCTGGCGCTTGATGTCATTGAACTTTCAGCTCTTTTTTCCAGACTACTCCCAGAGCTTTTTCACTCGGGCGTCCCGCCCGCAACTGAGGCGGTAGTAGTTGTAACGGAGTTCGTTTTTCTTGTAGTAGTCCTGGTGATAGTCCTCAGCCAGGTAAAAGGGCGACACTGCTGCCAGTTCAGTGTGGATGGTGGAAAAGCGCCCTGATTTCAGCAGCGCATCCCGGCTGGCCTCAACGGCCTGGCGCTCGGCATCGTTCTGCCAGTAAATGCCGCTGCGGTACTGGCTGCCCACATCGCAAAACTGACGGTCTTTCACCGTGGGGTCGATGTGCCGCCAGAAGTACTCCACCAGTTGCGAATAACTGACCTTGGCCGGGTCGTACAACACGCGCACGGCCTCTGTGTGACCGGTGTGCCCGGCGCTCACCGTTTCGTAGGTGGGGTTGGGCGTCAGGCCTGCGGTGTAGCCCGACTCCACTCCCAGCACACCTGCCAGTTTTTCGAAGTCTGCTTCGATACACCAGAAGCACCCGCCGGCAAACACGGCGTAGGCCATGGGTTTGCCGTCAATGACGGGGGCGGCAACCACTGCTGGTGGAGCCGCCGCAGCCTGTGGCGCTGCGGCCTGGGAACAGCCAGCGAGGCCCAGCAGCACCAGTCCGGCGGCAGCGCACCACCGAACGCGCACAAATGAAAAAAGTGACGTCCAACTCGTGATGGGGTTCATGGATCAGGCCCGTAAAGCGGGCAAAGGCTGGCCCTGGGGTACAAAAGCCAAGGCCACACCGTTGTTGCAATAGCGCTTGCCGGTGGGCTTGGGACCGTCGTCGAACACGTGTCCATGGTGACCGCCGCAACGTGCGCAGTGGTACTCGGTTCGGGGGTAGATGAGTTTGAAATCCGTCGAAGTACCCATTGCGCCGGGCAAGTGTTGCCAGAAACTGGGCCATCCGGTACCACTTTCGTACTTGTGCGCGGCATCAAAAACGGGCAGAAAACACGCGGCACACACATAGGTGCCCGGTCTCTTTTCGGCGTTCAAAGGGCTGGTGCCTGCTCGCTCTGTGCCATGCTCGAACAACACGGCGTATGCGTTGGGCGACACCAGTTTGCGCCATTCGGCTTCGGTTTTCTTCAGCGGAAAAGCGGTTGCCGCCTGTGCCGTGCGCACCGATGTGATGGCGGCCATCCAGCCAGTGAGGTGCCTGAACAAGTTGCGTCTGTGCATGAGGGTGTCCTTGTGAAGTAGCGTGAAAGTCGTCGCGATTCGATGCGCTTGACTGCCAGTTCGTTCGGCATGCCTGACAAGTTACACCTGATCGACAATTCAGGCTTGCAGCCGCAACACATGGCCCCACATGTGGATGTGTGCTGGCAACACATACACGCCACGCATTGACCGCGCATACCTCATGTCGACAACATCCCAAGACCGCCCTTCAGCCCGTCACCCTCAGTCACTCAGCGGTCTGTGGCCCTTCCTGAAACCTTACCGCCTGCAAGTGGGTCTGGCTGCGCTGTTTCTGGTGCTGGCTGCAGCGGCCACGCTGCTGTTCCCTGTGGCGCTGCGCCACCTCATCGACGGAGGACTGGTGCCCGCCGACAAAAGCGATCAGGCCATGGCACTGCGAGGGCACTTTGGACAGTTGTTCGCGGTGGCAGTCGGGCTGGGGGTGTTTTCCGCCGCGCGGTTCTATGTGGTGAGTTGGCTGGGCGAGCGCGTCACAACCGATTTGCGCAATGCGGTTTACAGCCATGTGCTGCGCCAGAGTCCGCAGTTTTTCGAAACCACCCAGACCGGTGAAGTGCTCAGCCGCCTGACCACGGACACCACCTTGGTGCAAACCGTGGTGGGCTCGTCACTGAGCATGGGGCTGCGCAACGCCGTGATGGGCCTGGGCGCATTGGGGATGCTGGTGTGGAGCCACCCGGGCGTGATGCTGCAGGTGCTTGCCGTGGTGTTTCTGGTGATCATGCCTGCCATGTGGTACGGGCGGCGGGTCCGCAAACTCTCGCGGGCGAGCCAGGACCGCGTGGCCGACTCCAGCGCCCTGGCGGCCGAAGTACTCAACGCCATTCCGCTGGTGCAAAGCTACACCGCAGAGCAGCGGGAGGCACAGCGCTTTGCCCTGTCCACCGAGGAGGCATTTGACACCGCGACACGCCGCAGCCGGGCACGGGCAGTGCTGGTGGCCTTCATCATCATTGCCAACGCTGCGCTGGTGCTATGGGGCCTGTTCCAGGGTACGCAAGCGGTGCTGGCAGGCGAACTGACAGCGGGCGAGTTGGGCCAGGCGGCCTTCTATGTGGTGATTTTTGCCGGTGCCATGGCCGTGCTGGGCGAGGTGTATGGCGACCTGCTGCGTGCGGCAGGCGCCAGCGAGCGGCTGATGGAGCTGCTGGCCACGCGTTCCCCGGTGCAGTCCCCTGCACACCCTGTGGCAGCACCGTGGCCTGAGCGTGGAAGTGACGTGTGCTTTGAAAACATCACGTTCAGTTACCCCTCGCGCCCTGGGCAAACTGCGCTGGCAGGGTTCAGCCTGTCGGCAAGACCGGGCCAGACGGTGGCCTTGGTCGGCCCTAGCGGCGCGGGCAAAAGCACGGTGTTTGGCCTGTTGCTGCGCTTCTACGATGCACAGGCCGGACGCATCGTGCTCGATGGTGTGCCCATCGACGACATGGACCTGGAGTCACTGCGCAAGCGAATAGGCATCGTGCCTCAGGACCCGGTGATTTTTTCGGCCAATGCGATGGAAAACATCCGCTACGGCAAACCCGATGCTTCGGACAACGAGGTGCGTGCCGCAGCGGTGGCGGCCTTTGCCGATGAGTTCATTTCGACGCTGCCCGAGGGTTACGCCACATTCCTGGGGGAGCGTGGGGTCAGGCTGTCGGGTGGACAACGACAGCGCATTGCCATCGCCCGGGCCATGCTGAAAAACCCCCCATTGCTGTTGCTGGATGAGGCGACGAGTGCATTGGACGCGCAGAGTGAACACATGGTGCAGGCAGCGCTGGCGAGCGCCATGCGGGGCAGAACCACGCTGGTGATTGCCCACCGTCTGTCGACGGTGCAACAAGCGGACCAGATCGTGGTGCTTGACCATGGCAAGTGGCTGGAGCAAGGCACACATGCTGAATTGGTGGCGGCTGGCGGGGTGTATGCAGGCCTGGCAGCGCTGCAGTTTCAGGCTTGAGCGGAAGGGCGTAGGAGACCCACTTTATGCGTTTCACGCATAAAGGGAGGTGAACTCAGCCTTGGACGCGGGAAACGAGGGCCTCTACAGTTCGCGCTTTCGAACACACAACGGAGACCCCCCATGCAAACTTCCCCGATCTTGCCAGGCAACGTGCAGGCATCCTCACATTCCTTGCCTTCATACCTTCAGGCAGACAACCTGGGCCCGTGGGGAACCTACCTTCAGCAAGTGGACCGGGTGGAGCCCTATCTGGGCCATCTGTCGCGCTGGCTGGAAACCCTCAAGCGGCCGAAGCGGGCACTGATTGTGGATGTGCCCATCCAGTTGGACAACGGCACGGTGGCGCATTTCGAAGGCTACCGCGTGCAACACAACACGTCGCGCGGCCCTGGCAAAGGTGGGGTGCGGTTTCACCAGGACGTGACGCTGTCAGAGGTGATGGCCCTCTCTGCCTGGATGTCCATCAAAAACGCTGCGGTGAACGTGCCTTTTGGCGGTGCCAAGGGCGGTATCCGCGTGAACCCAAAACTGCTGTCCATGGGCGAACTGGAGCGCATCACCCGCCGCTACACCAGTGAAATCGGCATCATCATCGGCCCCACCAAAGACATTCCGGCCCCGGATGTGAACACCAATGAGAAGGTGATGGCCTGGATGATGGACACCTATTCCATGAACGAGGGCTCTACAGCCACGGGCGTGGTCACCGGCAAACCCGTGGACTTGGGCGGCTCGTTGGGGCGGCGTGAAGCGACGGGCAGAGGGGTGTTTACCGTGGGCTGCGAGGCAGCGGCACACATCGGCCTGGATGTCACCACGGCGCGGATCGCGGTCCAGGGCTTCGGCAATGTCGGTGGCATTGCAGCCAAGCTGTTTGCACAGGCCGGCGCGCGTGTGGTGGCAGTGCAGGACCACGGCGGGACCATCTTCCGCGAGGCCGGTCTTGACGTGGACCGGCTGCTGGCACATGTCGCACGGTTGGGCTCGGTCGCAGGGTTTGAGCATGCCGAGGTGTTGAGCCCGGATGCCTTTTGGGATGTGCCTTGCGACATCCTGATACCGGCAGCGCTGGAAGGACAAATCACCGCAGCCAACGCAGGTCGCATTCAGGCACGCATGGTGATCGAGGGGGCCAACGGCCCGACCACACCACAGGCAGACGACATCCTGAACGACCGGAACATTCTGGTGCTGCCCGATGTGATAGCAAACGCCGGTGGGGTCACCGTGAGTTACTTCGAGTGGGTGCAGGATTTCTCCAGCTTTTTCTGGAGCGAAGACGAAATCAACGCCAGGCTGGTGCGGGTGATGCGCGAAGCGTTTGCGGGAGTGTGGCAGGTGGCTCAAGACCACCAGGTGAGCCTGCGGACAGCCACCTTCATTGTGGCGTGCAAACGCATCCTGCACGCCCGCGAAATGCGGGGTCTCTACCCCTGAACCCAGGGAGCCAAGGTCACTGCAGTGGCTCTTTCAACCCGGGAATGTTGGGCAACGGCAGCACCGGAACGCCATCTTCCAGCAACTCCTCAAGCTGCTTGGCCGTTGCCTCACCCCGGATGGCTCGCTGCGGCAGCTCTCCGTTGTGCATGCGACGGGCCTGGTCGGCAAACCGGGAACCAACGTCTTGTGACTGTTGGACGAGCTGACGCAAAGCGGCCAACACGTGCCCGTCAGAGTCTTGAGGGTGGTTTGGCATGCCGTCGGTGACCGAGGTCTCGGCCGAGGTGCTGAGATTCAAGCGTGGAGCACTGGGCACGCGCACCACTTGAGGGCTTGCGCACAGCGGGCACTCCAGCAAGCCGCGCTCCAACTGTCCGTCGTAGTCAGCTTCGCTGCCAAACCACCCTTCAAAAGAGTGCCCTGACCCGCAACGCAAATTGAATACCTTCATCTCACACTGGCGCGATGCCGGGACAGAATGGCCCGGGAGGCACCACATGTTCCGAAGGATCACAACCCGCCCAATTCAGCACCCAACGACCCGACAACACGTTCTGCCACCAGAAAGCGCCCGTCAGCGTTTTCGCATCGGTCACGACACCGCTTTGGCAGGCCAGCATCAATTCATCAAAGGTCGAAGAAAAGACCTCCAGGAATTCGCCCGCGTCCAATCGACTGGCACCAGGCAACAACTGGCGGGCAAACCACACGTCGATGTGTTCGGTGGAATATGAAATGACCGGGTGAATGGTGCCTGCGTACGCCCATTCGCGCGCGGCGTAACCTGTTTCTTCAAGCAACTCTCGCTGGGCACATAACAGGCTGTGCTCTCCAGCGTCCAGTTTGCCTGCGGGGAACTCCACCATCACGCGCCCCATTGGATAACGGTACTGACGCTCCAGCACCACCCCGCCGTCGTCCAGCAGGGGAATCACCATCACTGCACCGGGGTGAACAATGTATTCCCGCGTTGCAGCAGTTCCGTCGGGTAGGCGAATGTCATCCTGAAAAGCCTTCAGCATATGCCCTTGAGCCAACGGCTTGCGGTGTGTGCCAACCTCAACCAAGTGAGGAAAGTCCGCGTTGTCCAAGTTCATTCAGGCAGCCAGACAACTGTGCGCCGATGGGCCGACAACTCAGCCTTTGCGCAGATAGCGGAACACAAAACCCGGGAAAGCGAGGGTCAGAAAGAGTGCGGCCGTGGTGGCATAAAACTCCCAGCGCTGTGGGTAAATCTGCCCAACAGCCTGCTCAAGGAGCAATGCCACGCCACCCACCACAAAGTACAGGACAACCAACTCCGCCAAGCGCACCCACAAGGTTTTGGACCGCTTGGCCGGAATGAGGGCGAAAACCCGATCAGTGACAAAGGGCAGATTGGCCCCTACCAACGCCATGAATACAACCAGCCAAACCGATGTTTCCAAAGACATGCTGTAGACCTCTCAGGGAATGAGGTGGCCAATGGCCTGGCCACACAAGGTCATGAGCCCACCAGGCACCAGTCCCAGAACCAGCACAAGCAGACCATTCACGTAGAGTACAGCCCGCGCATCGGGGGTGGCCTCGATGGGAGCTGTCTGTACCGGCGCATCAAAGTACATCACCTTGACGACTCGCAAGTAATAGAACGCACCCACCAGAGACATCATCACGGCAAACACCGCCAAACCGATGTAGACGGCCTGGCTCGAAGCCAACAAAGCCTGCAACACAGCCAGTTTGGCGTAGAAGCCCACCAGGGGCGGAATGCCAGCCAACGAAAACATGCAAATGGACATCACGCCCGCCAGCACAGGACTGCGTTGGTTCAAACCCGCAAAATCTGCAATGTGCTCTGATTCAAAGTCACGCCGGGCCAGCACTAGCATCACGCCAAAAGTAGCGAGCGTGGTGAGGACATAGGTGATGGCGTAGAACATGGCGGCGCTGTACGCGTTGCCAAGGTTGCTGGAGTCGTCGCCCACCTTGCCAGCCACAAAAGCCAGCAGGAGGAATCCCATCTGTGAAATCGTTGAAAACGCCAGCATGCGCTTGAGATTGGTTTGGGCAATGGCAGCGAGGTTACCCACCAGCAAAGAACCAACAGCCAAGACCGCCAGCATTTGTTGCCAATCGAAAGACAACGGCAGCAAGCCCTCGACCAGCAAACGGATGACGATCGCAAATGCGGCGAGCTTGGGAGCACCGGCAATCAGCAATGTGGCAGAAGTGGGAGCTCCATGGTAGACGTCGGGCAGCCACATGTGAAACGGTACCGCGCCCAGTTTGAAGGCCAGCCCCGCCACCAGAAACACCACCCCCAGCACCAACACTTGTTTGTTGGCCACGCCTGCACCCACACCCTCAAACACTTTGACGAGGTCAAGGCTGCCCGTGGCGCCGTACAACATGGACATGCCGTACAGCATGAAACCGCTGGCCATGGCACCCAGCACAAAGTACTTCATGGCGGCCTCTGTCGCACGCGCGTCGTCACGACGCAAAGCCACCAGCGCATAACTGGACAGCGTCAGCATTTCCAAGCCAAGGTAGATGACCAAGAAGTTGTGGCCCGAGATCATCACGAAGATGCCCAGCAACGAAAACAGCGACAAGGAGAACAGTTCCCCCCCTCGTAACATGTCGCGTTGGGCTGAATACGAACGCCCGTATACCAAGGTGGCCATCATGGCCAAGCTGGCAAAACACTTCAACCAATTGCCCAAGGGGTCCGTGACCACCATGCCACCGAAGCCCGTGACCGTTTGACCCGTGTTGGCGTACATCGCCAACAAAATAGCCAAAGTGGCAAGAGTCATGAGCGTCAAAGCATGTGTGGTACCCCGCAACGGGGTCTTGACGCCCAAGTCGACCAAGGCAATGACACAAGCCATGACCAAAAGGAGAATTTCAGGGTAGGCCACCACCCAGCTGATGTTGTCGATCATTGGCTATCTCAGTGTGTAACGTCAGGGCAGCTTGGAAACGGCGACATGCTGCAACAGCTGCGCAACGGACGTGTTCATGACATCCGTGAATGGTTTGGGATACACCCCCATGGCCAAAACGGCCAGCGCCAGCAAGGAAAGCATGAAGAACTCACGTGCATTGATGTCAACCAATTCCTTGACATGTGCATTCCCTGGCTCGCCCAGGTAAACCCGCTTGAACATCCAGAGGCTGTAGGCAGCACCGAAAATCAAAGCTGTGGCAGCCAAAGCACCAACCCAAAAGTTCGCTTTGACTGCGGCGAGGATGACCATCCATTCACCAACAAAACCTGCGGTTCCTGGCAAGCCACAGTTGGCCATGACGAACAACAAGGCGAATGCCGCGAACTTGGGCATGGTATTCACGACGCCGCCGTAATCAGCGATCTGGCGTGAGTGCATGCGGTCATACAACACGCCAATGCTCAGGAACATGGCCGCTGACACGAAGCCGTGCGCGATCATCTGAACGATGGCCCCCGATACACCGAGGTCGTTGAAGATGAAAAAGCCCAAGGTCACGAAACCCATGTGTGCCACTGAAGAATAGGCCACCAGTTTCTTCATGTCCTGCTGAACCATGGCCACAAGACCGACGTACAACACTGCGACCAATGACAACCCCACCATCAGCCCAGCCCATTCGTGAGACGCATCGGGCGTGATAGGCATTGAAAAGCGCAGGAACCCGTAAGCACCCAACTTCAGCATGATGGCAGCCAAAACCGCTGAGCCGCCAGTGGGGGCCTCGACGTGCACGTCAGGAAGCCACGTGTGAACAGGCCACATGGGTACCTTGACGGCAAATGCCGCAAAAAAGGCAAAAAACAGCAAGGTTTGAGCTGAGCTGCCGAGAGGTAATTTGTGCCAAGTCAGTATGTCGAAACTGCCGCCGGACTGGTTGTACAAATACACCAGCGCCACCAGCATAAGCAATGAGCCCAACAACGTGTAGAGGAAGAACTTGAAGGCTGCATAAATCTTGTTGGCCCCCCCCCAAATACCAATGATCAGGTACATCGGGATCAAGGTGGCTTCAAAAAACACGTAAAACAACATGCCATCCAGCGCACTGAACACACCGATCATCAACCCCGACAGAATCAGGAAAGCCCCCATGTACTGGTTGACCCGCTCGGTGATGACCTCCCAAGCTGACACAACCACGATGAATGTGATGAAAGCGGTCAGCGGGATGAGCCACAGCGAAATGCCGTCCACGCCCAAGTGGTAGTGGATGTTGAACCGCTCTATCCACAAAGCCTTTTCAACAAATTGCATTGCCGCTGAGTCGTTGACAAAACCCACATACAGCGGAAGGGTGATGGCCAACCCGACCAAAGCACCAACCAAGGCTGTCCATCTGACCACATTGGCTTGATCATCCCGACCCAATGCCAAAAGCACCACACCGAACAGCACCGGTGTCCAAATCGCTAGGCTCAGCAAACCCATTTAGTTCTTCTCCTTATTTGGCGAGCCACACGAAATACGTCAGGAACAGGAACAAACCTGCCAGCATGACCAATGCGTAGTGATACAGGAAGCCCGTTTGGGCCAGTTTGACCAGACGGGATATCAAACCCACCAGCTTCCAACTGGCGTTGACAACCGCACCTTCGATCAAGCCCTGGTCGCCACCCTTCCAGAATCCGATACCCAAGCCACGAGCAGATTTGGCCAAAACATTCTCATTGAACCAATCCAGGTAATACTTGTTGACCAACAA
>JAIFMP010000104.1 GCA_020048405.1 Hydrogenophaga sp. | reverse complement strand
GACTTCGTCGTCTCCAAAATCACACGACCTTTGCCACCTTGGGTGCTTCAAAGTCAGCTCGCGGCGCCTGGGTAACTGCTGTTTTTAGGATAAATGGTCAGCAGGACCAATTGCACGGCGGTCACGGCTTCCATTTCCACACCGGTGATTGCTACAGTTGGCTGATTTCCATAAAATGCGTATCTATGCGTAAATTTTGAAGGTGATCAACATGCAAACAGTCAGCGCCACAGACTTGGCCCGAAACACACGCCAAATTTTGGACCAAGTGGCCAGTTTGGGAGAGTGTGTGATGGTTGAGCGTAACCACACGGTGGTGGCGCAAATTGCACCGCCTCAACGCACCATGACCGCTGCACAAGCGTTGGCCGGTTTGCCATACCCCGTTTTGACACCTGCTCAAGCCAATGCCTGGCTGGCAGACAGCAAGCCCGATCTGGGCGAAGGGGTTCGTGATCCATGGGCATGATCTTTGACAGTTGCGTGTGGGTGGGTCTGGCTTCTGACCAAGTGCAACGGCAAGACGTGCTGGCGGCTGCGGGCGATGCCCCGGTTTTCACGTCGGTCATCTCGCTGGGCGAACTGGGTTTTGGGGTTCAGTCGTGTGCCGACCCCACCACCCGGGCCTTGCGGGCCGCCTACTTGCGCCAAGTTGAAACCCGTCCGACACTGGGTGTGTCACCTCAAACTGCGGCAGCTTTTGGGCTGTTGGCTGCGGCGGTCAAGCAATCGGGCCGTTCACCTCGGCCCCGGTACAACGATTTGTGGATAGCTGCTCAAGCCATCGAGCATGGCTATTCCCTTCTGACGCTCAACGGCAGTGATTTTGTGGGTTTGCCAGGGCTGCGTTTGGTGGTGTTACAGCCCAAACATCAGGCGTAAGCCACCAGGTCTGGGCGTCACCCCGCCACAAAGCTGCCACTCTTTCCCCCCCGCTTCTCCAGCAGCCGCACCCCTGTCATTTCCATACCTCTGTCTGCCGCTTTGCACATGTCGTAAATCGTCAGCAGGGCCACTTGAACGGCGGTCAGGGCTTCCATTTCCACGCCGGTGGGGCCAGTGGTTTCAGCGGTGGCGGTGCAGCGCACGGTGTGCTGCTCGGCCAGCACTTCAAAGTCCACAGCCACACGGGTCAGTGCAATGGGGTGGCACAGGGGAATCAAGTCGGCGGTTTTTTTGGCACCCATGATGCCTGCCAGGCGGGCAATGCCCAGCACATCGCCTTTTTTGGCGGTGCCGCTGGTCACCAAGGCCAGCGTGGCCGGTTGCATGGTGATGCGGCCCTCGGCCACGGCCACCCGGTGCGTGTGGGCTTTGGAGCCAACGTCCACCATGTGCGCTTGGCCTTGGGCATCAAAGTGGGTGAGGGGCGAGGGGGTGTCTGGCGTGTGCATGGCGCGCAGTTTACCCACCGCTTGCCCGCTGGGTGCCGGGTTAGTCGGTGGTTTCAAACCACTCGTGCAGGGGCCGGGGCGCGCCGAACACGTAACCTTGGCTCTCGTCCACACCCAGCGCCGTGACCGCGTCGTGCAGTGCTGGCGAGCTCACAAACTCGGCCACGGTGCGCACTTTCAGTTGGTGTGCCACTTTCACCATCGATTCCACAATCACCCGGTCTACCGGGTCGTCGAGCAGACTCTGAATAAATGCGCCGTCAATCTTGATGTAGTCCACATCAAACCGCTTGAGATAGTCGAACGTGGCCACCCCTGTGCCAAAGTCGTCTATGGCCACACGGCAGCCACACTCGCGAATGGCGCGTATGGTGTCAGTGGCCTGCGCGGGGTTGGCAATGGCTTGGCTCTCAGTGATTTCAAACGTGAACTTGTGTGCTGGCAATTGGTGCAGCTTGAGCCCTTGTGCGATGCGCTGGGCAATCACCGGGCTGGCCACGGTCGGGCCTGACAGGTTGATGGCGCAGTGGTCCAGCTTTTCCAACGCCTGAGGGTGCAGCGCAAACCATTCGAACGTTTGTTCCATGACGGACATGTCGAGCAGTTGCATCAGGCCAGCGCGCATGGCCACAGGCAAAAAAACACTCGGTGGAATGATGTGGCCCTGTGTATCGCGCAGGCGTATCAGCACCTCGTACTTGTGGGGCATTTGCGCTGGGTTCACATTGGCCACAATCGGTTGTGCGTACAAAACCAACTGTTTGGCCTGGATGATTTGCCTGATGCGCTCAGCCTGCTCCGCTTCTTCTTTCAGGGCATGGGCCGACTCGCGGTCAACGGCTGCGACCTGCACTTGGCGCGTGTCCTGTGCCAGTTGCTCCGTGCGGCGCAAGCAAGCCATGACCACCTCAACGGGCGGTGGGGGCTGGGTGATCAGTTTCACGGCGGCCACTGTCCACATCGGTCGGCCCACGGTGTCGTCGAGCAGTGCGCGTGACTCCACCACAGCAAAGTTGATGGTGGAGAGCAGTGCATCCAGTTCCACCGTGTGGTCGGCCAACAGCCCCACAAAGTGGGCTTTGGAGGTGCGTGCCCACATCACCTCGGAGGCTGCGTTAGCCAGTGCTCCGCCAGTGGCCCGTTCCATCACATCGCTTTTCCGTGCGCCCAGAAGTTGCTCGATGGAGTCGGCATTGGTCATGTGTACGCTCACCAGAGTGGGCGCGCGGGGGTTGGGCTGTTCATCGGCAAACTGGGTTTCGCCCGGGTCTTCAACCCGGTCCACCAGTTCTTCAATTTTTCTGTAAAGGCCGGTCAGGCTGAGCAGGTTGGTCAGGGGGTCTGTATCTGCCTGGCGTTCCAGGCGCTTCAGTGCCAGGCGCCGCTCGTGTGCCGTGACCAGCAGAAGCTGGGTGGTGGCCACGCTGAGTACCACGGCCAGTATGGCCAGGAGCAGCTCGGTCGCCTGTGTTGCCTGAGGGTAAAGGGGCAACGCCAGGGAGATGGCAGTCAGGGTTGAGACCGTGGCCAACAGCCCCAACACATGAACGCCCAGCGGCTGAGCGCGAATGGCATTGAGCGCCAGCACCGGTAGCAGCAACAGCAGGCTCGCGCGTGCCAGGCCCGGCTGCTGTGCCCACCACAGGCCACCGTTGAGTGCAGCCACACACAGCACTGCCAGCACTGTGCGCCATTCCGCTTGCAAAGCCTGACGCAGCTTGCTGAAAAAACGCGGCAGGCCGCTGCGTGCACGCGCAACAAGCAGTTCCCAAGTCAGCGGGGCAAACACCAAGGCACCGCACAGCCCTGTCACCCAGTAGGCAAAGAATGCCGATGCAGACTGGGTGGGGGAAAACGTCTGGCTCGTCCAGGCGTCGCCCAACACCAGAATGGCGGCCGACAGCGGGCCACTTTGCAGCGCCTGGACCTGCAGAAATGCCAGCATGGTGGCCTGGCGGGCAAACGGCTGAGATGTGCCGGCAAACCGCACCCTCACACGCCGCCACGCCACCCACGGCCCCGCCACAGCGGCCAACATGACGAAGGGGATGATCGCTGGAGTGTGTGTGTATACCAGTGCTGCCCACACTCCAACGCCAAGCGCCACGGCCCAAGCAGCGTTTTTGCCCTGAGTGCAGAGCATGGCAAACGCCAGGCCGGTGGCCGGCCAATAGAGTGGCATCAACACCGTCTGCAGTGTGGCCACCTCAGCCAGCAGACTCAGGCATGCCACCACAGCAGCACCCACCAGCACCGCAGTGGTGCGGTGCAGGGGCTGGGAGGGGCGTGGTGTCAGGGTGTCAGGCATGGAACCATTTCGGCATGTTGGCACCGAACTGCGCGAAGGCAGAAACCAGTGCGGTGGACAATGGCGGCGGGTGGAATGTTAGCTGTTGAATGGTCTGTTGGGGTTTTTGGCCAAAGTGTGGGTTTCAAGTCTGACACCAGCCACACACACCGCAGGTTAAATGGAACACATTTTGAACAAAAAATTGGCTCTATCGCTTGTTGGTATTGTGTGGGCAGCTACGACATTTGCTGCGCCGACGGTGGCCGACACGGGGCGATTGGCGCTGCCACGCATGGGTGAGGCGGGTGCGCTGGACCTGGCAGCCGAGCGGGAGCTGGGCGAGCGCATCGCGCAGCAGATTTTTCGCGACCCCGATTTTCTGGACGACCCGGTGTTGTCCGACTACCTGCAAGCCCTCTGGCAGCCCTTGCTGGCCTCGGCCCGCGCCCGGGGCGATGTGGCGCCCGAGTTGGCCGAGCGTTTTGCCTGGCGGCTGATGCTCTCGCGTGACAGCAGTGTCAACGCATTCGCGTTGCCCGGGGGTTACCTGGGCGTGCACCTGGGGCTGGTGGCCACCGTTGCCAACCCCGACGAGTTGGCCTCTGTTTTGGCGCACGAACTCACCCATGTGTCGCAGCGGCACATCTCTCGCATGCTGGACCGCCAGGCCCAGCAAGCCCCTTGGATGGTGGCGGCCATGATCCTGGGTGCACTGGCCGCCAGCGCGAGCAAAAACACCGATGTGGTGCAGGCGGCCGTGGTGGGTGGCCAGGCGGTGGCGGCGCAAACGCAGTTGAATTTTTCGCGCGACATGGAGCGCGAGGCCGACCGTGTGGGCTACAACGTGATGACCGGCGCCGGTTTTGATGGCAATGGCTTTGTGACCATGTTTCACAAGCTGGAGAAGGCATCCCGCCTGAACGATGACGGAGCCTTTCCCTACTTGCGCAGCCACCCGCTGACCACCGAGCGCATGGCCGACATGCAGTCACGCCTGAAGTTGGGTCCCGCCGTCGCGCCCGATGGTGCCGCTTCACCACCACCCGTGTCTGCCCAATGGCACGCCCTGATGGCGGCTCGCGCCCGCGTGCTGTCTGAGCCCTCTGCAACCCGCTGGCGTGCCTGGCTGGCCGAGGCGCTGGCTCCCACGCCTGCCGCAGCCACCGCCGCAGTTTGGTACGCCGGAGCCCTGTCTGCCTTGCGGCTCAAGCAACCGGTCGATGCCTGGGCGTGTGTCCAAGGCCTGTTGCTGCATGCCCCGGGCATGGATGCCGCAGCAGCCCAGGCGGTGCGCCTGCTGGCGCTCGAGGTGTGGCTGTCGCCAGGTGCGGCCACCACAATGCCATCGCCCGCATTCAAAGCCCGGCTCTATGGTTTTGCGCAGGAAGCATTGGCCGAAGGCCGCGCCCGTGCGCCTTTGGTGCTGGGTGCACAGGCGTTGTTGGTGCAGGGGCGCGGGCCTGAGGTGGTTGGGCCTCTGCAACTCTGGCTCACCTCTCACCCGGCCGATGCCATGGTCTGGCTGGTGCTGGCCCAGGCCTGGCAGGCTCAGGGGCACCCGCTGCGCGCCATCCGGGCCGAGGCAGAGGCCCGTGTGGCGCAGTTCGATCTGGGCGGTGCCATTGACCGCCTGAGCGCGGCGCGCGAGTTGGGGCGCGAACTTGGCCGCACGCAGCGAGATGCCGACCACATGGAGCTGTCCATCATCGACACCCGTTACCGGCAACTGGTGCAGCAACAGCGCGAACGGCTGCAGGAGAACAGGCGCTGATGCACGGTTGCGGTGCGATAATTCGCGCTCTTTGACCTTGGAGACACGAATTGGAAGCCAGCCCTAGTGGCACGCTTTCATCCTTGCCAACGGCTTGAGCTTGTTGCCCTGTGTGCGCCCCTTCTGGCGTGGCACAGCGGAGCGGTGTTAGGCAGCAGCGGGGGTGAAAGCGACACCACCCCCCTCAGGTGACACGCGCCCCGCGCTGTGTTTCCCCTGCCCCCACCCGCAACGGAGCCCGTCATGCTCAACGTGTTCACGCTGGCCAATGGCCGTTTGTTTCAAGAAGAAATCGATTCGCTGGAAGAACTGGCGCAATTCAAGCCCATTTGGGTGGACCTTGAATCGCCTTCGCCCGAAGAGCGCCGCTGGGTCAAGCAGCATTTCGGCCTCAGCATTCCCGAAGACGCGATGGACGAGGACATTGAAGAGTCCGCCCGCTTTTTCGAGGAAGACAACGGCGAGCTGCACATCCGCTCCGACTTCCTGATCGACGACGACGAAGACCCCCGCGCCGTGCGCGTGGCGTTCATCCTGAACGAGCAAAACGACGAGCTGAAAAGCCGTGGGGTGCTGTTTTCCATCCACGACGAAGACGTGCCCGTGTTCCGCCTGCTGCGCATGCGCGCGCGCCGCATGCCGGGTTTGATTGACGACGCCAAAGATGTGCTGCTGATGCTGTTCGACGTGGACGCCGAGTACTGCGCCGACACGCTGGAAGACATTTACGACGACTTGGAAAACGTGAGCCGCCAGGTGCTGAACGGCGACGTGACCGACAACAAGGCCAGCGAAGTGCTGTCGGCCATTGCGTTCGCCGCAACGTGATGGACACGCGCCGCGCTGTCAGTTTCATGATGCGCACCCGCATGCTGGGCACCGAGCAGTTTGAAGACGCGCGGCAGATTCTGCGCGACCTCGATTCACTCGACGGCCACACCGCGTTTCTGTTCGACAAGATCAACTTTTTGATGGATGCGACGGTCGGCTTCATCAACATCAACCAGAACAAGATCATCAAGATCTTCTCGGTGGCCAGCGTGGCCTTGCTGCCGCCTACCTTGATTGCCAGCATCAGCACATGCCCGAGCTGAGCCAGACCTGGGGCTACCCCGCTGCGTTGTGCCTGATGGTTGCTTCTGCTGTGGGGCCTATGCTGTATTTCAGGAAGCGCGGCTGGCTGAAGTGAAATTCAGTCGAAAAGTGCTACTAGCGCTTGATTGTATTCAATAGTTTGCTATCGATGTTTCAGGCCGCATCTGGCCGGCTCAATGCTGCCAGGGCGGCCAGCACCACCTGCGCGCTGTAGCGGGCAGCAACGTCGGCCACAAAGCGGCCAACGTCGGCTCGGTCTGACACGGTGCGCACCGCCGCAAAGGGCACGCCGAAGTCGTGGCACACCTGGGCCACGGCGGCCCCTTCCATTTCCACGGCCAGCGCGTCGGGCAGGGCCAGGCGAAGGGCATCGCTTTCGGCACTGTTGGCCACAAAGCGGTCGCCGCTGGCGATCAACCCCTGATGCACCTTGGCCCCTTGCAGGTGGAAGGCAGCCACGGTGTCTGCGCTCAGCCAGGTGGGCAGGTGGTCCAGCGTGTGTCGGCTGGCCTGGGTCAAGGCGTGCGTCCATTCAGGGTGGGTGTCGAAATGGGCTTGGCCGTAGCCCGGCACCTCGTGACGGGGGAACAGGGGCGAGGCGTCCATGTCGTGCTGCACAAAACGTTGCGCCACGACGATGTCGCCCACCTTCACGCCCTCGCCCAGCCCACCGGCCACGCCAGTGAACAGCAGGCCATCCACGCCAAACCGTTGCAGCAGCAGCGTGGCGGTGGTGGCGGCGGCAACCTTGCCAATGCCCGACACCACGGCCACCACCTCACACCCGTCCGAACCATGTTGCGGCCCGCCCAAATGGCCGGGCCAGAACTGACGGCCCGCCACGGTTTCGCGGTGCTCGTCGGGCATCAGGTCGAGCACGGCCTGAAGCTCTTGCGGCATGGCCGCCATCAGGCCAATGCGACAAGGGCGTGGCAGGGGATTGCCGTTATTTTTTGTCACGCAGTTCGCGGCGCAGGATTTTGCCCACCGGGGTTTTGGGCAGTTCGGTGCGGAATTCGATGACCTTGGGTTGCTTGTAGCCGGTCATGTTGGCCTTGCAGAACTCGCGCAGCTGCGCTTCAGTCAGCGCAGGGTCTTTCTTGACAATCACCAGTTTCACGGCTTCGCCGGTTTTCTCGTCGGCCACACCCACCACGGCGCATTCCATGACGCCAGGGCAACTGGCCACCACGTCTTCTACCTCGTTGGGGTAGACGTTGAAGCCGCTCACCAGCACCATGTCTTTCTTGCGGTCCACGATCTTGAAATAGCCGCGCTCGTCCATGATGCCCACGTCGCCGGTTTTGAAGTAACCGTCAGCGGTCATGACCTTGGCCGTTTCGTCGGGGCGCTGCCAGTAGCCCGCCATGACTTGCGGCCCTTTGATGGCAATTTCTCCGGGCTGACCCATGGGCACTTCGTGGCCGTTATCGTCCAGGCACTTCATCGAGGTGCCGGGAATTGGCACGCCGATGGTGCCGCTGAACTCATGTGACGTGACGGGGTTGCAACTGGCCGAAGGGCTGGTTTCGCTCAGACCATAGCCCTCGCAAATGGGGCAGCCGGTTTTCTCGAGCCACAGCTTGGCCACTGCGTGTTGCACGGCCATGCCGCCGCCGAGGCTCACCTTCAGGTTGCGCCAGTTCACCGTGCCGAAGTCCGGGTGGTTGGCCAGGCCATTGAACAGGGTGTTGACCGCCGGAAAGCTGTGGAAGGTGTGCTGGCTCAGTTCTTTGAGCACCGCAGGAATGTCGCGCGGGTTGGGAATGAGGATGGTTTTGCCCCCCATGCGCAGGCTGAGCATCATGTTCACCGTGAACGCGAAGATGTGATACAGCGGCAGGGCGCACACTGCGGTGGGCTGCTCACCCGCCGGTATGGTTTTCATGGCCGGGGTGTTCCATGCTTCGGACTGCAGCGCGTTGGCCACCACATTGCGGTGCAGCAGCACGGCGCCCTTGCTCACGCCTGTGGTGCCGCCTGTGTACTGCAGCACGGCCACGTCATCGGGCTTGATGTCGGGTTTTTTCAGCGTTCCTTTGGTGCCCCGGGCAATGGCTTCGTTGAACCGCACCGCTTGCGGCAGGTGGTACGCAGGCACCATTTTTTTGACGTTGCGCACCACGTAATTGACCAGTGCGCCCTTCAGCAACCCCAGCCGGTCGCCCATGGCAGCCAGCACCACGTGCTTCACAGGTGTGTTGGCAATGCACTGCGTCAACGTGGCAGCAAAGTTTTCGATGATGACAATGGCCTTGGCGCCCGAGTCTTTGAGCTGGTGCTCCAGCTCACGGGGGGTGTAGAGGGGGTTCACGTTCACCACCACCAGTCCGGCGCGCAGCACACCCGCCACGGCCACCGGGTACTGCGGCACGTTGGGCATCATGATGGCCACGCGGTCACCTTTGACGAGCCCCAGCCCTTGCAGGTAGGCGGCAAACGCCTGAGACAGGCTGTCGGCCTCGGCATAGGTCATTTCCTTGCCCATGAAGCTGTAGGCCACGCGGCTGCTGTATTGGCGGTAGCTGTCCTCGATCAACTGGACCAGCGACGTGTATTGCGACGTGTCGATAGGAACTGAGCCAGGGGCGGTCGGCGGAAGAGGTCATGTACGCAGTCTCCTTGTTGTGTGAATTGCATAAACGAACGGTCGTTCGTTTATTGGGCTGAACCCTGCGATTCTCCACTATCCTGACGCATATCTGACAGGGGCGCGCGCACAAAAAAGGGAGACCACCCTGCGGCGGTCTCCCTTTTGGCTGCAACCACTCTGTGGTGGCGAGTGCTCAGGTCTTGAGCGCCACCAGAACCTCGTCCAGCATCTTCTTGGCATTGTTCTCTTTGTAGAACAGCGGGTTGTCCACACCGGCGTAGCCGCTGGCCATGGAGCGCTTCATGACGATGGAGGTGCGGGCCTTCCACACTTCCAGCACCGGCATGCCAGCGATGGGGCTGGTGGGGTCGTCCTGAGCGGCGGGGTTCACGATGTCATTGGCGCCAATGACGATGGCCACATCGGTGTCGGGGAAGTCTTCGTTGATTTCGTCCATCTCCATCACGATGTCGTAAGGCACTTTGGCCTCCGCCAGCAGCACGTTCATGTGGCCTGGCATGCGACCGGCCACGGGGTGAATGGCAAAGCGCACATTCACGCCTTTGGCACGCAGGGTGCGGGTGATCTCAAACACGGTGTGCTGTGCCTGGGCCACTGCCATGCCGTAGCCGGGCACGATGATGACGCTCTTGGCATCGCGCAGCATTTCGGCCGTTTCAGTGGCGCTCACGGGCACCACTTCGCCCTGGGGTTCGGCTGCCTCGCCAGATTTGGCTGGAGCAGCGCCCCCGCCCGAGCCAAAGCCACCGGCAATCACGCTGATGAAGTTGCGGTTCATGGCGGTACACATGATGTAGCTCAGGATGGCCCCGGAAGACCCCACCAACGCACCCGTGACGATCAGCAAGTCGTTGGTGAGCATGAATCCAGTGGCCGCTGCCGCCCAGCCAGAGTAGCTGTTGAGCATGGACACCACCACAGGCATGTCGGCACCCCCGATGGCCATGACCATGTGGATGCCGAACAGCAGCGCAATGACGGTCATCACGATCAGTGGCAACATGCCGTCAGCAACCGTGTGGGCATTGATGAACTGGCGGCCGAACACGATGACGATGACCAGCGCGGCCAGGTTGAGCCAGTGGCGGCCGGGCAGCAACAGCGGTTTGCCACCGATCTTGCCGTTGAGCTTGCCGAACGCAATCAGCGAGCCCGAGAACGTGACCGCCCCGATCAGAATACCGACGTAAATCTCCACCTCGTGGATGACTTTCTCCGCACCTTGCAACGCAATCGAGGTGTCAACGTAGCTCGCAAACCCCACCAGGCAGGCAGCCAGGCCCACCAGGCTGTGCATCAGGGCCACCAGTTCTGGCATTTGGGTCATCTTGACCACTTTGGCCGCAAACAGGCCAATGCCGCCACCCAGCACCAGGGCCATCACGATCCAGCCCACCCCATCGGGGGTGACGCGTGGGCCCAGCACCGTGGCCACGATGGCCAGTGCCATGCCCAGCATGCCGAACAGGTTGCCGCGGCGCGAGGTTTCGGGGTTGGACAGACCCCCCAGGCTGAGGATGAACAGGATGGCCGCACCCAGGTAGGCCATGTTGGTAACGCTTTGAGACATGTTGTGTTCCTTTTGTTCTTGTTGTGGGTTACTTGCGGAACATGTCCAGCATGCGGCGTGTCACGGCGAAACCGCCAAACATGTTGACCGCGGTCAGCACCAGCGCCAGGAAAGACAGGCCGCGGATCAGGCTGTCAGGCCGACCGTCCGCGCTCGACACCACGCCCAGCAGCGGCGGGGAAATCTGCACCAGCGCGCCGATGGCAATGATGCTGGAGATGGCGTTGGTCACGCTCATCAGCGGCGTGTGCAGTGCGGGCGTCACGTTCCACACCACCATGTAGCCAATGAAACACGCCAGCACAAACACTGTGAAGTGGCCCAGGAAAGCCGCCGGAGCATAAGCACCGATGAACCAGAACACCACCGCCGCCACCGCAAACAGAATGGCCAGTGTTTTGGCGGGCATGGGGGCGCTGCTGCCGTGACCGTGGCCGCCTTTTTTCTCGGCCACTGCCGCAGTGGGCTTGGGTGCGGGGGCGGCTGCCTGCTTCAGGGGCGGGGCGGGCCAGGTGATCTCTCCGTCCTTGATGATCGTCAGGCCGCGGATGGCGTCGTCTTCCATGTTGACGTTGATCACGCCATTTTTGGTTTTGCACAGCTCTTCGCTCAGACGGAACAGATTGGTGCCGTACAGCGTGGACGACTGGCGTGCCAGGCGCGAGGCCAGGTCGGTGTAGCCCACGATGGTCACGCCGTGCTTGACCACCGACTGACCCGGTTCGGTCAGCTCGCAGTTGCCGCCCTGCTCGGCGGCCATGTCCACGATCACGCTGCCCGGCTTCATCGACTGCACCATCTCGGCGGTGATGAGCTTGGGTGCCGGTTTGCCCGGAA